>JAITVG010000169.1 GCA_031285925.1 Tannerellaceae bacterium | reverse complement strand
GCGGCTTTCAGGTTATCAATGGCAAACTGATAGGTTTCTTGACGGGTAGCCCGAACATAATCGAACTTCAACACATCACTGTATTCATCGACAATGGGGACGCCGCCATATAATACGCCCAGGCGAAGATAAGCAAGCCCCTTGAAAAATTTGGCTTCGGCAACCAGACGTTCTTTAAACTCCGTATCAGCCCAGGTGATATGCTCCAATTCCGTACCGCGAATTGTTAAATTCGCATAACTGACGATCTGATACAAATCATTCCACATGGCCGACACATAACTGGATGTCGTACCCCAAGTACCAAAATTGGAATATCCGGAGCCATTGGTTCGGAAGAAAGGATAATCCAGCACATCCGTACCAAATGACTTTAACTGCATGTTGGAAATCCACGGATCTAATGTTTTCACATACCAGTTATACAATTCGATATAACACATGGTCAGTTGAGCATCTACCTGAGAACTCTTTTCAAATGCATTCTCTATGGTATAAATAGACTTCGGGTTTTCTTCCAGGAACTGATTATCGTTGCAGCCTGTCAGAATAAGACAGGCAATGCAAAATGACTTAAAATAATATTGTATCATTTTCATGTTTTTTCTGATTTAAAATTTAACATTGATACCGAAAGTAAACACTCTTTGGAGTTGCGCTGCACCGTAATTTCTGATTTCGGGATCACTTCCCTCCCAGTGGGGTGCATAAAAGAGCAGATTGGTTCCCGACAAAAACAGTTTCAACCCATTAACGCCCAATTTATTTGTAATCCTTTCCGGAAACGTATAGGAAAGATTGACATCCTGCAGCCGCACGAACGAATAGGATTGGAGGGCTATAAAACGGTTGTGTTGATAAGTCCATTTCGGATATTTTTCACTCCTGTTTTCAGGCGTCCAGTATGGGAAGTCCAGGGAGTTAAAATAGAACATGTGTGCTCCTGTCAAATATGCATTATTATTTCGTGCCATGCCGTATCCATTACCACCGAATGTGCCGTTGATCATGATGTAGAGATCAAAATTTTTGTAGCTGAACGTATTCGTCATGCTCAAACGGAAATTTTCCTTATCATAGCCTAAAATTTTACGATCATCCGCATCCAGTAGCCGTCCGTCTCCATTCAGGTCAACATATCTGGGGTCTCCCGGCAGGGGTACCAGATTGGTCAGATAATTATCTTCACCTTCCTGAACGATACCATCCCAGGCATATCCGTAGATGGCGCCCAATGATTTGCCGAGGAACAGACTATTGGCAATGTCGTCCTGGCCGTCGCCGTATAAATCAACCAGTTTGTTGCGGTTCAACGTAAATATCAGTCCGGCATTCCATGTAAAATCACTCCTTTTTACGGGCGTAGCATTCAAACTGATTTCAACGCCACGGTTATTGACTTGCCCCATGGTTGCATCCTGCCTGGAAATACCGGAATTCATCGGAGGAACCACACGATTGAATATCTGTTCCCTGGTAACCGAATTGTAGATGTTTACATCCATGTGCAGGCGCTCTTTCAGGATATCCATCTCAAAGCCGTAGTTTAGCGAAGTGGTTTCTTCCCATCCCAGCGTTGGATTCCCTAAAGCGGTTATCTGCTGGCCGTAAGCCACATTGCCTCCGAAATAATACACCTGATTGCCTCCACGCCCCATCGCTACGGGAGACAGTGTACGGTAAGGCGACAACGCCTGGTTGCCGTTTTTACCCCACGACAGTTTCAGTTTCAGGTCGTCAACCGATTCGATATGTTGCATAAAACTTTCGCGTGTAACCGTCCACGCAACACCTACGGAGGGAAAAGTACCCCACTTTTTGTCCTGGCCGAAAACCGAAGCTCCATCCCTCCGGACAGCAAGATTCACGTGGTATTTGTTGTCAAACGAATAGTTAAGGCGCCCCAGATAACCAATGTTTGCAATTCGGGAATTGGTGAGCGGATTGGCGTCCTCTAATTCTATCTTCTGTACGTCGGCATTGGTCAATCCATAAAATCCCAGCGAAGTATTCCCTATTCCCCTGAAATCCGAACCGGTCATCCGCGTATTGTCCCGCACCTGTTCATCGCGCGTATAAACCAGCGTGGCATTAAAATAATGCTTATCGAAGCTACGGGTATAATTCAAAATATTGTCTAATATCCATGACTTGGTACCGTTATTTGTGATCGAACCGTTTGCTTCTACCAGGTGACTGTCAAATATTTCGGTGGTATAGCCGGCATCGCCTAGACTCATCTCCGGCCAATTGGTTTCGTGAGTGAACTGCCTGGTCTCCGACGAACGATTGGTGTACGACCCGGTAATCTTATAGGTCAGCCCCTCTATTCCCGGAATCTTAATATTCACAAAACCTCCCAGTACCTGCGTTGAACCCACAAGTTCACGATCTACTCCGTTAAAAGTATTCCATAATGGGTTTACCACAGAGGTTTCTCTACCGTCCGGGAATTTTCTGATGTTTCCATTTGCCAGTTCGGGTTCTCCCCATGGCGTCGTACTGATGGATCCCCCATACGAAGGTCTGACGCCGTCTGAATTATTATATGCCAAATTGACATTTGCTCCTATTTCCACATATTGGTTGATGTTGGTATTCATACGTGCCGAAAAAGTGTTGCGCTGGAAATTATCTCCGTAATAGTTCCCTTTCTGATCCCAACGTCCGGCCGACATGTAATAATTCATATTCTCGGTAGCTCCGGAAAAACTGAGCGAATAATTCTGCACCAAACCCGGCCGTATGATATAATCAAACCAGTCCGTTGTTTCTCCTTTTTCGTAATTGGCTTTTTCCAAATCACTCATCCAGATCGGGTCTGCATCCGGCGCCAGACCGGAACGGCGGTTTAGCAGTTCGTTATATCCTTCCCCGTCCCGCATATCAGGGCGAAAATTAGGTGCAGTCATCGCCCAGGATGTATTCAGGTTGATAACGGGCTTTCCTCGCTTCCCCTTTTGGCTGGTGATCATCACCACGCCGTTGGCAGCACGCGTGCCATAAGCCGCTAACGTACTGGCGTCTTTCAGGACGCTTATTGATTCAATGGAATTAACATCCAAATCGTTCAACGTACCGTTGAAAATGACTCCATCCAACACAAAAAGAGGATCAGAATTCCCATTGATAGATCTTTGTCCACGAACCTGCATGGCAGGCGACGCTCCGGATTCTCCTGAACGGTTGACGGTAATACCGGCCACTGTTCCGCGTAAAAGATTCATCACATTCGTGGTAGGGGTCAGAGCGGCGGGCGAATCTTCCACTTTTACGGTAGCTACGGAACCGGTGAAATTCTGCCTCGTGGTGGTACCATAACCGATTACGACTACTTCATCCAAACTACGTGTATCTTCCATTAAAACGACAGGCATGGAGGTTTGGCCTTTTACAGCTATTTCCTGTGAAAGATACCCAATATAAGTAACCTGCAATACCGCATTATTGGGTACATCCAGTGAAAACTTTCCGTCTATATCCGTGACCGTTCCGTTCGTGGGGTTGCCTTTTTCGATTATATTGGCGCCGATCACAGGGACTTGGTTCTCGTCGTAGACCGTTCCCGTCAGCTTCCTGCGGTTTTGCTGTGGGGATGGGGTTTCGAGCTTTGAGAGGATGATGTAATTGTTTACAAACTCATACTTCAATCCTTGCCCGTTCAGGCTTTCATCCAGAAAATCAGATATTTTTGCTTTCTTTTTTGACAGTGATACATCAAAGTTTTGCCGGATACCTTCGGTGCTATAGATGATCAAATAATCCGTCTGGTTCTCAATTTCCTGAAACAGTTCTTCGATAGACAGATTATTCGATTTCAGTTCAATAACTGCATTCTGTGCTTCCGTATTCACCGCGAACAACTGGAATACGCAAACAAACATAATAAATAGAGATACTTTCATGATTCTATATTCCTTTCTGATAATTTTAGAATACAAGAAATGCGTTAACAAAGGTTTTATTTTCATATCTTTGTCTTGTTAAGTAAATACTGTTTTTTTGCTCACTAATGGGATTTGCTTTTCGCCTAATCGGTAGATACGCCAATATCTGCCGATTTTTTTTATGCACTGTGTTTCATGGACTCATACTATGTTCTGTTTTAAGGTTAATACTCTATTTCATTTTCTCAGTATTATTTCGTTCAAATCACCGTCTTTTTCAATCCTGAATTTATGTATGCGCTGGATCAACCGGAGCATTTCCAGCACGCCGTCCCTTTGACGAAACTTTCCGACGTATTCGTAATTCAATATTTCCGGATCCTTGACAATGATCTTCACGTCGTAGTACAATTCCAGCTTTTCGATAATACTTCCAAGTTTCTGCTTTTTGAATGAATAAATTCCTTCACGCCACAGCAACTCGTCGGAATCCATACGGGAAAATTTCAATTGATTCCCTTTTTGAACAAGGTACTGATTCGGGGAAAGGGTCACGCCTTTGCTTTCCGAGGAGGGGAAGTAGGCCTTTACGGAACCCTGTTGCAGATAAACACTCGTATAAGAGCTTTCCGGATAAGAAAACACATTGAATTTGGTGCCCAGGGCTTTGATGTCTATCGAATGTGTAGAAACGATAAATGGGATTTCCTTATTTTCGGCAACCTCAAAAAAGCCTTCTCCCGAGAGAAACACTTTCCGCTCTTCCTCGAAGAATGACGGATACGACAATCGGGATCCGGCATTCAGCCAGGCTTTCGTACCATCGGGCAGGGTGATTTCCGCGCGCTGTCCGGCGGGAACCACTAATTCCTGCCGGAAGGCAACCGGCTTTTCCTGTTCCGCACTGTTTCCGGAAAAATAATACGAAGCCGACATCCATGCCGTGGCAAAGACAATGGCTATAATTGCAGCATAACGACCGAAAGAGATTATCCGCGCCTTTCTCATCCGCAAATTTACAAGTCGTTTAAACCGGCCGTATTCTTCAGCGCCCTGCATAATGTCGGCATTTTCCGGGATTAGTCCCAGCAGACTGTGCAAGTGCTGATAATCAATTATCAGGGATTTGAGATCAAGGTCTTTGTATGCTTCTTTCAACAGTTCATCCTGCTCGCGCTTCGACAAAGTTCCCTGACAATATTTTATGATTCTTTCATCCATTATTTACTGCTTTGATACTTATATATAGTATACGGGCAGACGAAAAGAAACCCTTAAAAAATATCTTTCTTTTTTTAGGGCGACAGAAGAAAAAGCAGCAGGGGCAGATGGTGTTTCAATTCGCCCCTTAGTTTCCGGTAAGCTATTGCTATTTGAGATTCAACGGTTTTAACGGAAATATTCAATTCTTCTGCAATATCTTTCTGCTTTTTCCCTTGCAGTTTGCTTAACACGAATATTTCCCGGCAGCGGGCGGGTAGTGTTTGAAGCGCTTTTTCTACGACCTCCTTTATGTTGTCCTCCGAAAGTTCATCGAGTTCCAATGCTTCCAGCGAATCGAACTTCATGCGGAAAGAGAGGTCAAATTCTTCCTGCATTTTAACGATTGCTTCCTGTTCGAGCAGTTTCCGGCGCAAATGATCGATACATTTGTTTTTTACCGACGTAAACAAATACGCGATCAGGTTCAGGTGGAAATCCAATATTTCCTGTTTCCGGTAAAGTTCCATGAAAACATCCTGTGCAATGTTTTCCGCATCTTCGTCCGAAAGCACGTAATCCCGGGCAAAATATTTAACCCTGGAATACCACGTTATATAGAAATTCTCAAAATCCATTTTCTGCTCAGACATAAAGTATTAAATCAGTCAATCAACCCTGCCGGTAAACAGTGGCAAGTATATGAAAAATATTGTTATGCACAAAGCAGGGGAGCTAAAATTTTAGAGATAAGGCCTCTAAAATCTTACATATCCTCCAACTCCAAACATACCGCCTCAATCTTGTACTTGGGCAATAATTTATTTTTGAGATATTCTACCTTTGTAGCCAGCAGTTCCGGCTTGAAATTCTTCTTTTGCCGCTTTACTTCGGCTACTACTGCTTGATTTTTCTCCAATTTCAGGGCAACAATATCTATTTCGTTTTGATTGCCTTTAAGTTCCCACCAAGAGCCGATAGCACGATACTGGAAACTTTCGGCAAACTGTTGCTTGAAATACCTTTCCAACATTATGTCCGAATAAGTCGGATAGTCCGCTTTGATAATGGCTTGCAAACCGATAAAGTTCTTAATCTCTATCAGCGAACGGTGGCGGTCGAAGTAGTTGAACCAAAACCGGATAAAGTTATCCTGTATTTCGTACCGCACGGCTTGACTACCCTCTTTTGACAATACAGGGCGCTGGCGAACAATAATATTGTAGTCCTCAATCAGTCGCTTGATTTGCCCGCCTATACTTTTATCTCCCAATGCCGCTTCTATTTCGGGTTGCGTATTGATTCCGCCCGAAATGGCACTTAGGATAGAGAAATAAGTAGCATAGTTTTTCCCGAACTCTTCGATCAGCAGATTTTTCCCTTCATCGGTAAACGGGGAGTTTTCCCGAACCATAAAGGCGATCATCTTCTCTACGTTGGGTGTGATGTTATCGCAGAACAATTCTATATATTTAGGTACTCCGCCTGTAAAGGTATAAAGGGCGAGCAGGTCATCATTCGTATAATCGGGATTGTAGTCACGCATAATCTCTTTTAGCGTAGCCAAGTCGAAAGCCGATAATTTGATGATATTGTCCGCTCTGCCAAACAAGGGTTCTTTATTGTTTTGGAATATTTTCTGCATCAACGAATAGACGGATCCCGATACAATCAGATTCATCTTGGATTTCTTGCGGTAGGCATCCCAGATGTTTTGCATATCGCTGTACACCGATTCATTGATGTTATAGAACTCCTGAAATTCATCAATAACTAAATTGAATGCTTTTTGTGAGGCAAGCTCCATTAAGTATTGGAACAGCGACCGGAATGTGCGTATTTCCGCAGGAACAAATGTATCGAGCGATTGGCTGATAACCGGAATAAACTCCGAACAAAGCGTGGCTTCGCTTTTGCGGTTAACAAACAGATAAACTGTCGGCAAATCTTCGACCGACTGCATGATAAGGCTTGTTTTACCGATCCTTCTTCGTCCGGTAACTACCGTCAAGCGAGAATGGTCGGCGAACGATAAATTTTGTATCCGCCGCAATTCTGCCAACTCGCTGATTCTATTATAGAACTTCATCTCTTGTTAATTTGTAACCTCCGTAACAGTTACGGAGGTTACAAAGATAGAACTAATGCGTGAGAAGAACAATAGTTACTCAAAATAGAATAAAAGTTCTGCCTTTTAGGCAGCGACCCGGTGTTTGGTGACCACCGCAGGCAACGCTTCGCTCGCCCGCGGTTATATAACTGCCACCTCCTATATATACTATTTCTTCGTACTACCTATACTACGGCGCCGTTGTACCTATACTACGGGCGCGTACTATATATAGAAACACTTTTTAACAATGCGCAATATGTTGGAAGTGTGAGTGTTGGGTTATTTTCAGTACTTTTGCGTTTTTATCACAAAAGATTTAACGTACTAACAGTATTTATTTATGGCAACACCTCCTTTTATGTATCAGGAACCGTTCCCCACGGGAAAGGACACGACGGAATATTATCTGCTGACGAAAGATCATGTATCGGTCGGCGAGTTTGAAGGAAAAGAAGTATTAAAGGTAGAACCCGAAGCGATCACGCAATTGACTAAGGCTTGCTTCCACGACGTGGCGTTCTTCCTCCGGCCGGAACACCAGGCGCAGGTTGCCCGGATATTGTCTGATCCCGAAGCGAGCGACAACGACAAGTTTGTAGCGCTCACCTTCCTGCGCAATGCCGAAGTGTCGGCCAAAGGCCAACTTCCCTTCTGTCAGGATACCGGAACAGCGATTATTTCGGCAAAGAAAGGCCAGCAGGTATGGACAGGCCACAACGATGCCGAAGCCATGTCGAAAGGCGTATACGAAACTTACACCGAAGACAACCTGCGCTATTCGCAGAATGTTCCCCTGAACATGTACGACGAGAAAAACACGGGCACCAACCTGCCTGCCCAAATCGACATCTATGCCACCGAAGGCATGGAGTACAAATTCCTCTGCATTGCCAAAGGTGGCGGATCCGCCAATAAAACCTATTTATATCAGGAAACCAAAGCAACACTCAACCCCGACACGCTGGTTCCCTTTTTGGTTGAAAAGATGAAATCGCTCGGAACGGCGGCCTGCCCTCCCTATCATATCGCCTTTGCCATCGGCGGAACATCGGCCGAGGCAAACCTCAAGACGGTGAAGCTGGCATCGGCTCATTATTACGACAATCTTCCCACCACCGGCAATGAGCACGGACAGGCTTTTCGCGACATCGAGCTGGAGAAACAGGTACTGCAAGAGGCTTGCAACATCGGTCTGGGCGCACAGTTCGGAGGGAAATACTTCGCGCACGATGTGCGTATCGTTCGCCTGCCCCGCCACGGCGCTTCCTGTCCGATAGGGATGGGCGTGTCCTGTTCGGCCGACCGCAATATCAAGGCGAAGATCAACCGCGAGGGTGTCTGGATCGAGAAGCTGGAAACCAACCCCGGACGTTTCATTCCCGAAGAACTTCGCCGGGCGGGAGAAGGCAACGCGGTGAAGATCGATCTGAACCGGCCGATGGAGGCGATACTGAAAGAGTTGGACAAATACCTGGTATCCACCCGCCTGTCGCTGAGCGGAACTATTATCGTAGGGCGCGACATTGCCCACGCCAAACTGAAAGAGCGCATCGACCGGGGAGAAGGCCTGCCGCAATACCTGAAAGATCATCCGATCTATTATGCCGGCCCGGCTAAGACGCCGAAAGGAATGCCTTCCGGTTCGTTCGGCCCGACAACCGCCGGCCGTATGGATTCCTACGTCGATCTGTTTCAGGCGAACGGCGGCAGCATGATCATGATCGCCAAGGGAAACCGCAGTCGGCAAGTAACGGATGCCTGCCATAAATACGGCGGTTTCTATCTGGGAAGCATCGGTGGGCCGGCGGCGATACTGGCACAGGAAAGTATCCGGAAGGTGGAATGTCTGGAATATCCCGAGCTGGGAATGGAAGCGATATGGAAGATCGAAGTGGAAGACTTCCCCGCCTTTATCCTGGTGGACAATAAAGGCAACGACTTCTTTACCCGGCCTTGTGCTTGTCGCTGACCGAAACAGGGTATTTAAGCAAATCTTAAGGTTATACTTGTTTGCCGTTCATACTTTTACCGCCGCTAAATATACGCGACATGAATACAACATTTAAAAGAAGTATCACTTCTGCCTTTTGCTTATCACTTATCCTTTCGGCAAACAGCCTTAAAGCCGATGGAGTTGCCGACCACAAAAACGATACGATCCGTACTTTCGCTATGGATGAAGTGGTTGTTACTTCTTCCACGAAAGAAACCAACGATCTGCGTAAACTGCCCGGATCCGTCACGCTGCTCTCCCCGCAAATGATTGCGGCAAGGCAGATCGACGCCCTGAAGGACATCAGTTCGTTTGTGCCCAACCTCTACATGCCCGACTATGGCTCCAAGCTGACTTCGGCCATTTACATACGCGGAATCGGCGCACGGAGCAGCGGACAGTCCATCGGCCTCTATGTCGATAATATTCCCTATCTCGACAAAAGCGCTTTCGACTTTGAACTGACGGACATACAGCGCATCGAAGTTTTGCGCGGCCCTCAGGGCACTTTGTACGGACGCAACGCGATGGGGGGTATTGTCAATATCCACACCCTTTCCCCCTTTGCCTTTCAGGGAACCAAACTCTCCGTTTCCGCCGGCAACTACGGGCAGTTAAAGGCAAAGGCTTCTCATTACAATAAGCTGACGGAAAGCCTCGGTCTGTCTGCAAGCGCCTACTACGACAGGAACGACGGCTACTTCGTCAATCAATACACCGGAGCGAAGGCAGACCGGGAGGAGTCGGCCGGCGGGCGGATCAAGCTCGACTGGCAGATCACTCCCCGCTTTCTGGCGGCTTACAC
The DNA here is from genome assembly GCA_031285925.1 of Tannerellaceae bacterium. Taxonomy (GTDB): domain Bacteria; phylum Bacteroidota; class Bacteroidia; order Bacteroidales; family Tannerellaceae; genus QVMG01. The sequence continues at coordinate 1,761 of JAITVG010000169.1, read as the reverse complement.
CTTCTCCTACGATTATGCCGATCAGGGCGCTTTCCCCTACGGACAATACGACCCGGTGACGGGAAAGGTGGCGGAGGTGAACATCAACGACCCGTGCAGTTATACGCGAAACATGCTGGCCAATCATCTTTTTCTGGAGTATAAGACGGAACAGTTTGTGCTGACCGGAACCACCGGATACCAATGGTTGAAGGACGACATGCGGATGGATCAGGACTACGATACGCTCTCCATCTTTACACTGAACCAGAAACAGAAACAAAAAGCCTTCAGCGAAGAGATTGCCATCCGAAGCAATACGAAAGGAAACTACCGCTGGTCGTTCGGACTGTACGGCTTCTACAACAGCTTGAAGACGGACGGCCCGGTCACATTCAAGGCGGACGGCATAAAAAAAGAACTCCAACCCGTGTTCGACGACCTGAAGAATACCTACCCAAGGATGCCGGAGCTGACCATACTCGACAAGGAGCTCTACATCCCGGGCACGTTCGACACACCCGCTTACGGCGCAGCCCTCTTCCATCAGTCCACGATAAACAATCTCTTTACCGACGGCCTTTCCCTCACGGCCGGTGTCCGCTTGGATTACGAGAAGCAGGAGATGATCTACCGCAGCAATGCCAAGATGAAGCTCGGCATGAGGAGGGGAGAGATGCCCCAGCCGACGGACATCAGTTCGATGTATGAAGAAACAGTGATCGACCTCTCCACTTCGCAGGATTTCCTGCAACTGCTCCCCAAAGTGTCCCTGAAATACGAATGCACGCCCTCCACCTTTGCCTATATCTCCGTGGCCAAAGGCTATAAGGCAGGCGGATACAACGTGCAACTCTCCGCCGACGTGATGAAGACCCGGATGCAGTACGACATGATGTCGGCCTTTCAATCCATGATGCCCGACGTGGAGATCAGAGAGCCGGAGCCGGTCGAAGAGGTAGTATCCTACAAGCCGGAGCAGAGCTGGAACTACGAACTTGGCCTGCGCAGCGAGCTGTTCGACAACCGTTTGCAGGCGGAATTGACTCTCTTCTACATGGACATTCGCGACATACAGCTTACTCAGTTTGTTGCCGGCGGCAACGGGCGCATCCTCACCAATGCGGGGAAGGCCGAAAGCTTCGGCGCCGAACTCGCCCTGCGCGCCCAACTGCTGCCCGGATGGAGCGCCGATCTGAACTACGGATACACCCATGCAACCTTCCGAAACTACCACAACGGTCGGGAAGATTTCGCAGGGAACTACATCCCCTACACCCCTCGTCACACCTTCAGCCTGGGCAGCACGTACACCAAACTGCTGCGCAACGCTTGGTTCGATCAGTTCACAGCCTCGGCACAGCTTACGGGTGCGGGCAAGATCTTCTGGTCGGAAGCCAACGACCTGGCGCAGGATTTCTACTGCCTGCTGAACGCAAAGGCAGGAGTGCGCCGCGGAGCGGTAAGTTTCAACCTCTGGGGACGCAACCTCACCGCCACGAAATACTCCGCTTTCTACTTTGAATCCTTCAAAAAGAAGTTCATGCAACTCGGAAAACCCCTGCAATTCGGCGTCGAACTGGCCGTCGCCTTCTAAAAATAATGAAGAAGAAACACAGAGGCACGGAGGCACGGAGGTTTTTTAGACCTCTCCCCCGTCCCCTCTCCACAAGAGAGGGGGGAAAGGAAAAGAGAGGGGTGAAAGAAATCCCCTCTTAGCTATCTAAGCCCTCCACAAGAGAGGGGGGAAAGGAAAAGAGAGGGGTGAAAGAAATCCCCTCT
>JAITVG010000163.1 GCA_031285925.1 Tannerellaceae bacterium | reverse complement strand
AATTTCATTCCTTTCGGATTCATTGACCTCTTCCAAACCTAATGAGTCCAATTCTTGTTCTTTCACTTTCATAATAATAATAATTAATAATTTGTTTTGCTTACTCGTATTCCGCTTTTCGGCTTCCGCGTTCCTGTAATTTAATAAGGAATACAGGATAATCCTTTTTTATATCGACAAAGGTACCGGTGTCTGGTGCAATGAAATTGCACTGAATGAATTATTTTTACTTTTTCTGCTATAAATTTTATTTTATTGGTAATGTGTTGTGTTTGCGTGTGTTAGGTTGTGGTTGTCTGAATCAAGATTCGCAGGATTAAAGGATGAACAGGATGAAGAGAATTAGGGGGGATTTTTATCTGTGCGCGCGTATATATTTAGGTATGCCCGCCACCCTGTTCATCCTTCAATCCTGTTCTCTCTCTTTCCCCCCTATCTTTTGCTACTCTCTATACACATCTTCAATGAAGCGAGCGCAGCTCGTGGCGCAGGCCTGTCTTTTGCCGTTCAACCAACGGTTTTAAAGATGGAGGCGAAGCCTCTTCCACTGTGGGTTTCAACCCCGGCAAAAGCATCATGATAGCAATGCCCAAAGGGCATAATCTTCATAACCGTGGGCGAGCGAAGCGTTGCCTGCGGTGATCACCAAACATCGATTCGCTGCCTAAAAGGCAGAACTTTTATTCTATTTTGTTCTGCCCGCTTCGGGGCAGAGATTTTCTACTTCGTACTACCGCAGGCAACGCTTCGCTCGCCCGCGGTTATGAAAATCCGGCTTTCCAAGCCCTCATGCCGGGGTTGAAACCCGTAGAGGAAGAGGCTTCCGCCTCCATCTATCTAACCGTTGGTTTCAGAGATCGTGTGAGAACAGTTTTTTGCATCAATACGTTCTTTTTAAACGGTATAACTGTAGAATTGGATATATTGCAGATACAGTAAAATTGCAGATGCCGATACCCTGCATGGCGTTTTTCACTCTAAGGTTTGCGTTTTTTCAGTCAAAAAAGGATTTCTCCTCCTTAAAAACTGTAATTTCTGAGTTTTTGGACAAGAACGGGTACATCTTCCATACTTACAAGGCGTCTTATATTGTAAACCGTTGTATACAGGTCTATTTCTATCTGTCCCTTTTTTTGGGAAGTCAGCAGGATCGGCAGCTTTCCCATCCATCGCTTGAGTGTTCCAAATACATGCTCGATCAGATTTTTTCTTTCCTTGATCAGTTTCCTGTTTTCCGGATGATTCATTCTGTCCGTGTATTTTTTTCGGAACTCCTGTTTTTGGGGAATTTTAATCGCTCTTCCGTTTTTGGCAGACGTGCATTTATTCCATAAGGGGCAACTGTGGCAATCCCTGCTGTTGGCCTGATAAACATGATATTCCGTATTGCTGTGAGTTATGGTACGGTTTTTACGTGTCAGTTTTTTGCCCTTTACACAGGTGTAAATATCAGCCTGAGGGTCATGGATAAAGCTTACGCCGTTTTGCCGGTTTTTCCGTACGGCCGAAGCCCGCTCAAACTTCTCAAATATTTTCTTGCGGTCGCCGGCAGAGATGCCTATACCGTCATCCTTGAATTTTATTTCCGTGTATTCGTCTGTCTGCCGACAGGAAATAACGCAGATAAGAATATGGAAATAAAATTACTTTTTCCCGATGGTCAGCCTGTATCCTTCTCCCCGGATGGTTTGAATTCCTATGGAATCATCCGTTTTGAGGTATTTGCGTATTTTAGTCATGAAAACATCTAAACTGCGGGCTGTGTAAAAATCTTTACCACTCCATAGATTAGTGAGAATATCATCCCGCTTGACAACTTCGTCTCTATTTTTCGCTAATATTTTAAGAACATTTGCTTCACGTTCGCTTAAATGTATACTGTCGGATTTGCCATTGCATTGAAGTGTTCTGAGGCGGGCATCAAACAGGAGGTTGCCTAGTATATATTTATCTTTTCCCTGTTGATTGGCTGTGGAAAGGCCTTTCACTCGTTTCAAAAGAGTTAGTATCTGCATATTCAGTTCATCCGGTGTGTAAGGTTTGCGAATAAAGTTGTCCGCTCCGATTTCAAGGCCTTCGATAAAATCCTCCGGCGATTTTCGGGCTGAAGCAAAAATGATGGGTGTAAGCGCGTCTGTCGATCGTATTTCCTTTACCATTTCAAAGCCTGACATTTCCGGCATCTCCACATCCGCCACAATAATATCCGGATGAACCTTCCGGTAGATATCCAACCCTTCTTTTCCGTTTGTTGCGGTATATATCAGATAATCTGACAGCCTCTTGAGGGTGCCTCCTATTATGTAAACCAAGTCGCCGTCATCCTCCACCATCAACAATTTTATCTGTCCCATGATCTTTATTTATTCTTGTTTGTATTCACATTTTCTTCATAAGGAGTCATCAAAAGAGGGATAACCATTACGAATTCACTCCCTTTGCCTTTCCGGCTATATAAGGCAACTGTTCCTTGATGGGCCGTTGCCACTTGCCTGACATAACTCAAGCCCAGTCCAAAACCTCTCGCTCCTTTCCGGTAAATGGCCGCCCCCCGTTCAAATTTATTGAATATGGTTAATTGGTCTTTTTGTGAAATTCCAAAACCATTGTCCTTCACCTTAATGTAAAGTTTACCATCCTTAATCTCCTCACAGATGCAGATATTGACGGTTTCTCCGGAATATTTTATCGCGTTATCGATCAGGTTGCCGATCGCGTTTTCAATTAAAGCCGAATCTGCAAATACCGGAATATCGCTTAACTCATAATGGGTTTCAAAGTTTATATTTTTGCGGTCGGCGAACCTGTGCTTTTGGATCAGTTTATCTGTTATCGCCGGAATATCCGTTATTGTGCGGTTTAAAGGCAGTCTGTTGTCTTCCAGTTGGGCCATTGTTAATATTCTGTCAACCAGTGTTTGTATGCTTAAAACCTGATCTATGGCAATGTCGGTAGATTCCGTTCCGAATGCGGGATCATCCTCGAATACCCCGCTTTTATAGCTTGAAAGGACAGAGAGGATGACGGTCAACGGAGTTCTCAAATCATGGACAAGCGCGTGAGAAAAATCCTCTTTCAGTTTACTCAGTTTGTATTGATTATGTATAAAACGGATTTGATAGATCAATGCCAACAGCATGAGGAAGAACATACATGATGAGGCAATTAACGAGCCGACCATTTGTTTGAATACGGTCGGCATGGAAATGTCATATATTAAATGTGCATAGTTTTCATTTACAACAGGTATGGAATCCGATATAAACACCCTTTTCTTATTTTCAAGTGAAGTTATTCCTTTGGATTCCAAGAGTTGGTCGGCAGAATCACGATAGCAGATCAGATAGTCGAAATCATAATCCGCTTCTACAAGCTTTTGCCTAAACAAACTGTCTAAAACAGAAAGGTTAAAATAATTTTCGGTAATCAGCAAAATCTGTTGCAACAGTCCATCGTCCAATCCTTCTTCTACGTCAAGGGTTACTGTTTGCGTATTTGAGTTTTCCTTTAGTGAGTTTTCCATACATTTTTCTTCATCCTCACTCGTACCCGTAACATATTCTACAGAGTCATTCTTTGCCCAATCAGCTGCTCTGAGCGCAATTTCTTCCTTGATCGAATTTTTCAAGAAAATATCTACATCCACACGCATTCCGTCTCTTTCGAGCTGATAGGTATTGCTAAGCCATAGAGCCTGAAATAGCAATAAAACCAAAATACTTCCGAGAAAAACAACACCTGCTTGCCGAATATTCATATACCTATTGTTTGTTTAATCTGTTAACAAAGCCTTAACAAAGTCTTAACACTGCGTTAAGGTAGATCGAAAAAATAACGAAACGGTAACGTTGTATAACCTCCTCTTAACCTACCGGTTCGGTACGATCCCACACTTTTGCATCACAAACATATAAAACATTTACGAAATATGAAAACAAAATTAGCAAAAGAGAAGAAAGTAGTTAGAGAATTGACAGAAAAAGAGGCCTCAAGTATCTATGGTGGAACTATCAAAATAAGTTGCGAAAACGGTAAGATAATTATTACTTACGAAAAAGATACTAAACAATAAAGAACTTCCAACGCCTGGAATAGGGCAATTACATCCAAAGTTAGAGTTGTGAGATTTAACAAACTCTTAACCTAAAGATAAGGGAACGATAACCTATTCCGAAAAAATCCATATCCACCTTTGCACCGAACAAAAAAAACAAACAAACAGTTATGACATTTCTACCGTCAGATTACATTAAGAACAGTATTGACTCTTATATAGTCAAATACTCAACGACCTCTCAAAAAATATATTGGGTGGTGTTAGCAGTTGTTGTGGCAACATTGGTTGCCTTACCCTTTGTTTATGTGGATGTATCCGTACAGGAGTCCGGCATTATCCGCCCGATTACCGAGAAAACGGAAATCAGGGCCAATATTACCGAATTTGTTGATTCGATCTTTGTCAGAGAAGGACAGATCGTTCATCAGGGGGATACCATACTGATGTTTCGGCAGTCTTCACCGGATTATCAAATCCGGTATCAACAGAAGCGGATCGATGATTTCCGGGAACATCTGAGTGATTTATATACCTTATCCAAAGGGGAAAAACCTTCCATATTCAGTTCCAGGACACGTCAGCAGGAATATGCCTTTTATATCCAACAGAAGAATGAATATGAAACGAATCTAAACAAAGCAACAAAAGACATGGAACGATCTCGGCATCTTTTTGACAGGAAGGTGGTGTCGGAAGAAGAATATGAAAGCTATCAATATGAATACAGCAAGGCGAAAAACGAATTGGCCACATTACGGGATAACCAGCTTAGCAAATGGCAAAGCGACTTAAATTCCTATATCAATTTGCTGGAAGAAATGCAAACGTCCATGAATCAGGAGTTAAAAAGTAAAGACCTTTATGCTGTTACCACTCCGGTAAGCGGAACACTTGATCAGTTCAGTGGAATTTATAAAGGCAGCGGTATTCAGGCAGGAAACTTATTGGCCATCGTCAGCCCCGATTCTACACTTTATGCAGAGGTCTATGTTTCTCCCCGCAATATCGGATATGTCCATCTCGGGATGCCTGTTCGCATTCAGGTCAGCTCCTTCAACTACAATGAATGGGGAACCATATCCGGAAAAGTCACCGAAATCTCATCCGATTTCCTGACCGACAATGCCGGGAATGAGGCTTTTTATAAGGTAAAATGTAATCTCGGAAAGAATTATTTAGTCCGTAGAAACGGAGTAACCGGGAAATTGAAAAAGGGGATGAGCGTTTCGTCTCATTTTATGATTACCGAACGTTCGCTATTCGATTTAATTTATCAGAAAATGGACGATTGGGCTAATCCCACTCAATACAACAACAATCAATTAGCACAGAAATGAAGCGTGGAATTAATATAAAGCAGCATGATATAACGGATTGCGGAGCAGCTTGCCTTGCATCCATATCTGCCCATTTCGGTCTGAAATTTCCGATCGCACGCATCCGTCAGTATGCTTTCACGGATAAAAAGGGCACGAATGTATTGGGAATGATTGAGGCTGCAAACAAATTGGGATTTGAAGCCAAAGGCGTGAGAGGCCATTTCGAATGTCTGCAAAGCATACCTGTACCTGCCATAGCGCATGTGATTGTAAAAGAAGCCTTACAGCATTTCGTCGTTATTTATAAGGTGACGAAAGACTATGTCTTAGTGATGGATCCGGGCGACGGAAAACTTCATAAGAAAAGTAACGAAGAATTTAAAAAAGAATGGACGGGGATATTGATACTTATTCGTCCAAGTGAAACATTTGAAAAAGGAAATCTGAAAAAAAGCACATTCAGAAGTTTCATGGATTTGATACTTCCGCATAAAAGCGTTATGGCACAAGCCCTTTTCGGAGCTGTGATATACAGTATACTTGGACTTTCGACTGCTGTTTATATCGGGAAAATAACCGATTATGTTCTGATTGATCAGAATATGAATCTGCTCAATCTCATGGGGGTCATCATGATTTTAATCATTATCCTGCGAACGTTTATTGGCGCTATGAAAAGTATTTTGGCGCTTAAAACCGGCCAGCGGATAGATGCGTCTTTGATATTGGGTTACTACAAGCATCTGCTTACATTGCCTCAACAGTTTTTTGACACCATGAGGGTTGGCGAAATTATATCCCGCGTGAACGATGCCGTAAAGATACGGGTATTTATCAATAACGTTTCGCTGGATTTGGCAGTGAATTCTCTGATCCTGATTTTCACACTCGGGCTGATGCTGGTTTATTCATGGAAGTTATCCGTTATCGCTCTAATATCAGCGCCGTTATTCTTCCTTATTTATTTTCTGTTCAACCGGTTGAATAAAAAATACCAGCGGAAAATTATGGAAAGCGGAGCCGATCTGGAAGCCCATCTGGTTGAATCCCTGAACTCCGTTTCTACCATTAAACGGTTCGGGATAGAGCAATTTTCCAATCTCAAAACGGAAATGCGCTTTGTCGATCTGATTAAAAACACATACCGGAGTATTTACGGTTCTATTATGGCTAACGGAGGGATTGAATTTGTATCTACCGGAATTACTGTCGCTATATTATGGGCAGGGAGTTTCTTTGTTATCAAACAGGAATTGACTCCCGGAACCTTGATGCTTTTTTATTCCTTGATAGGATATGTCTTAACCTCGGTCGGTAAATTGATATCATCCAATCAAACCATACAGGATGCCATGATTGCAGCCGACCGCTTGTTCCAGATTATGGATTTGGAACGTGAAGAGGACGAATCGAAAAAAATCAGATTGGAGCGCGATATGATCGGAGATATTCGGTTTGAGGGTGTAGCTTTCCGCTACGGCTCCCGAAAACAGGTATTTGAGTCCCTGAATCTGACTATTTCAAAGGGACAAACAACGGCTATTGTAGGGGAAAGCGGATCCGGGAAAACTACTTTGATTTCCTTATTACAACATCTTTATCCTATTCAAAACGGGAGTATCTACATCGGTAATTATAATATTTCCCAAATTGGCAATGAAAGTTTAAGGCACTTGATCGGTTCTGTTCCTCAACAAATTGAATTATTTGCCGGTAATATCATTGAAAATATTGCCATTGGGGATTTCGACCCGGATATAAAGAGGATTGTGGAGTTAAGCGAGCAGTTGGGTATACGGGAATTTATAGAAAAACTTCCGAACTCCTACATGACTCAGATCGGTGAGCACGGAGCCTCTCTTTCCGGTGGAGAGCGGCAACGTATCGCTATTGCACGGGCATTATACAAAGACCCTGAAATCCTTATTTTTGACGAAGCGACCTCGTCCTTGGATGCCATTTCGGAAAAATTTGTAAAACAGACCTTAAATGATTTGGCCAAGCAAGGAAAGACGATTATTATCATTGCACATCGTTTAAGTACGGTGAAAAATACAGACAAGATTGTTGTTCTTGAAGAAGGCAAAATGATGGAAGCAGGAAACCATAATGAATTGATAGAAAAAGAAGGCATATACTACAAGTTGTGGAAAGGACAATTTGATCAAATTTGAATATTATGAAATCAAAATATGGAATTATTATATTTCTGTTGTTTGCAGTTCCGGCGCTTTCTTCGTTTGCACAAGACAAATGGGATCTTTCAATGTGCATCGAACAGGCATTGAAAAACAATTCCGATATCAAACGCCAAGCGGTGCAGGTTGAAAAACAAACGATTCAGATACAGTCCGACCGCTACAAGCGTTTGCCAAACCTGATCGCAGGTGGTACTCAGAAACTCGATTTTGGCCGATCGCTGAATCGTGAGAACACATATAACGATGTCAACTCCCAAACTTCTGTTTTTTCGATCGGAACAGAGATGCCGATTTTTACAGGTTTTAATATCTCGAATACAATCGCACAGCATAAACTGGAATTAAATGCTTTCAAAGAGAACCTTGCAAAAACTGAAAATGACATCAAACTGCAAGTCGCTATATACTATTATCAGGTACTGCTAAATAAAGAAATTCATGCCATTGCTGCCGAACAAATCACATTAAGCAAGGAATTGGAAGGTATGACGCAGGTTCTGGTAAATCATGGGAAAGCGCCCGGCTCTCAGCTTCTGGAAGCTCAAGCACAGGTTTCCAATGATGAATTGCATGCCGTTCAGGCGTACAATACCCTGCGGTTGTCAATCGTTGATTTGATCCAATTGATGGAATTAAAGCATTCGGACAACTTCGATATTGATTCCCTTCCGGCAGACAGCGTATTTCAATTACTTGATCAACCGGATCATATTTATGAGGTGGCTTGCCGGATTATGCCGGAAATAAAAAGTGCATCCTACATTGTAGACAGCAGAGAGAAAGCGCTGAAGGTTTCTCAATCGGGTTATTATCCAACGGTATCGTTGCAAGCGGAAATCAACAGCGGATATTATCATTACAGCAACATTGATAATACATCGTTTAACAGCCAATTGAAAAATAATCTTCAGAAAACGGTTTATCTGACAGTACGAATACCTTTATTCAACCGTTTTGAAACCCGAAGTGCTGTCAGGATGGCAAAAAAAGACCTGGACGATAGTCGGTTGATTGTCGAAAATGCACAAAAAACATTATACAAGGAAATACAAAAAGCATATTATGATGCTGTTTCGGCAAATGAAAAATATCTGACAACTCAAAAGGCGATTGCTTCCAATAGAGAGGCTCTGCGCTATGTACAGGAGAAATACAATGCAGGGAAAAGTACAGCTTACGAATTTAATGAGGCCAAGGTGAAATTGGCCAACAGTTTATCCGAGCAATCCCAAGCCAAGTATGAATTTATACTGCAAAAATATCTGCTTGATTTTTATTCAGGGATACAAAAAATAATATAAACACATAAATCTTTATTATTATGCAACTTTTTGAAACGATTGAACGCGCAGTCCGCATACACAGACTGATTAAGCTGGAATCAACCGGAAACCCGGATGAGTTTGCCGAAAAACTTCATCTGAAAAAGAGGCAAGTCTACAATCTTTTGGATGAATTTCGAGATAATGGTGCATGTATCAGGTATAACAGGATAAGTAATTCTTTTTGTTACGAGAATAACTTTGAGCTTTTCTTGAAAATTGATGTCGATTCCTTACCTGATCAAGACCAAAGAAACAGGCAAATATTTGGCGGATTAGTGAAATAAATATGAGGAATTCGGGATTAATATCGGAAACATCTTCCGCAACGAAATACCTGCTCAATGAGGCGGATTTTGAAACCGTCAGGACAAGTAATAACACTTACCTGTTTATGGCAGATTCTCTCCGTTTTTTCAGGATAACGAATCCTGAAATGGAGGAGTATATAAAATATTGTACGGCAAAAAGCAGAAATGGCTTGTCGTTATCAGATGAGGAAATAATTCGTTTCGGAACATATTTGAAACAGGATGAAAAACAGGAGCCGGTTAGCGCTCCTGTTTTGGATTGCAATTTTCTGATCCTGAATATCACCGGCGGATGCAATCTGGCTTGTAAATACTGTTTTGCCGAAACTGCCGGAAATAAAAAGAGTATCTCATTGAAAACGGCTCAAAAAGCAATAGACAATATGCTTTCCGGAAAAAATGAAATCAATGAATATTCTATTTACTACTTTGGCGGCGAACCTTTATTGCAAAAAGAACTTGTACGGCAGATCACAGAGTATGCTTACCGGGAAATTACCATAAAGCGGAATAAGACAATCCATTTTCTTATCAATACCAATGCGACCTTGATCAATGGAGAGGCCATCGAATTATTCCGGCAATACGGGTTTAAGGTAACTGTAAGCGTCGACGGCCCGAGGGAAATACATGATGCAAACAGAATCTATCACAATGGAACAGGCAGTTATGAGAAAGTGGAAGAGAAAATAAACTTGTTGAAAGAGAATCATATTGCCACTAATTTGAGGGCTACATTTAGTCCGAAAATTAAAAATTTGGTATCCGTATTCGACTTTTTTGAGAAATGGCAACTTCCTTATGTCTATTCGTTTACACTTACAAGCGATTATAAAACCAACGATGCTGACACTTATTTTGATGAACGGCAACTGAAAGAAATCAACAGGGAGCTACAAACCGTAATGGATTATTTTGTCACAAAAATGATCAACCGCGAAGTTGTTTTTTATACAGGATTATACCAAAAAATAGGAATTTTAATTAATAAAGTTCGGCGTACATATTCTTGCGAAGCCGGAAGAAGGAGTTTGACGGTTGATGAAAACGGAAACTATTTCGCCTGTCAGAATATGATCCCGTATAAGCAAACAAATCTCGGCAATGTAAACAATCGTATCAATGATTTGAAACGACGGAAATTCATGTCAAAGGATATTGCCTCGATCCCCCAATGCCGAAGTTGCTCGATCAGGAACTTGTGCTTGGGCGGATGCGAAGTAGGACGAATCCGTTCAGGCAACCTGCCGGATGAGCAAATGTGTTGTTTTCTCAAAATGGAGTGGAAAAATATCATGTATGCCTATGCGCGATTGATGGAGTCCGGAAAACTGAATTATCACTACTGACT
>JAITVG010000096.1 GCA_031285925.1 Tannerellaceae bacterium | reverse complement strand
TGCCCCATGCCGACGTGGCGCAGGGGGATATGCACGTCGATAATCAAATCTTCCGGCGCGATGCTGTCGGCATACCATTCGCTGATGCTGTAATGCGGGGTGATGAGGGCGTATTTCTCGCCGTCGGGGAAGGCGTATTCCTTTTCTTCGTATGTGAATTTGAGTTTGCCTTCGGCCTCCACGCCTACAATGGACTGGTCGTGAAGCACGCGGCCATACTGACGGAAGAATTTGCCGTTTTGCCGCGTGATGTACACCAGTTGCGAAGAAAATCCTTTTCCGCTGCCGCCATCCGAGAAGAGCGACGGATACGTGCGCCCCGCGTTGTTGTGGCAACTGCCGCACGAAAAACCGGCATACAATGGCCCCAGCCCGCCCGTCACCGGGTCGTTCGCCGAGGTGCGCGGGTCGTCGTAGAGCTTGTCGCCGCGCAGAAAGCGGTCGTGCATGGCGCCCGTAACCCAGTCCGCCGGCGTGTCGTAAGCCCGGATGCTGGTCATGAACACCGTCGCGTCGCCCGCCGAAAGCTCGTCGGGACTGGCTACCCTGCCGTTCGGTTTCAGTATGATTTCCGGTTCGTCCGTACAGGAGGCGAGAAAAACATACAGGAGGGACAGGAGTAATATGAGGTTGTATTTACAGTTCATTGGGCATTAAAATTTCGTTGCGTAAGGATGGAACAAAATTCCCATAGGCATGAGAATAAATTCTCATAGGCATGGAAATTTTGTTTCATAGGGATGAAAATTTTACGCTCACCTTACGGAGAATTTGACGGGTAATGAGAGATTAAAATTTTTACACATAAATTCAAATCTTCAATTCCGAAGCGTTTTAATTTTTTCCAGACTGCGTTCCAAATCCCCGCAAGCGTTCATCGCACGTTCAATAGAGGCATTGCTGCCGCCCTGAATGGCGTTGCGGAAAGGCTTGGGCGTAACTCCGTCGATGGCATTGACGGCGGTTTCGATGGCATTGGTAACTTCCTGATCGATGGCGGCGTCTTTGCTTTTCACAAAGGCGGATATGCTGTTTGCGGATGCGTTGGCCGCCGTTTTGTCGCGTCCGCCGAAATAGGAATTGCGGATGCTGACCACGTTGTTGCGGTAGTCGTCGAGTGAGTTGAAACTGTACCACGATTCCACTTCGAGCACTGCCTGCTCGTAGTTCACCTTGGCTGTATTGTAGGGGCCGCCGATCTTTTGCGCCCCAACCTCTGTGATAATATCCACACAGCCGTCGATGATCTGGTCGATGGCATCGCTTTGGGAAAGGAATGTGCTGCCCGACTTTCCGGCGTTTTTGAATTGCTCCGAGAAATTGAACTGCACCTCGATCTCCGCTTCTTCAAACACGGCTGCCACTTCGTCGTTCATATTGTCCGCACCGATCCAGTTGGCGTAGAGCAGGTAGGTGTCGTTACGCAGATATTCGGTAGCCGCTTGCAGGTAGGACAGTTGGCGGTCGCTTAACGCAGTGGTTTTCGGATTGCCGCCATCAAAGATCAGGTATTCGATGGCATGAAAACCATGAATGTTGGATGAGGCAATACGGTCGGCGTCAATCGCGTCCGAACCGCCCAATACACGGTCTATACTTCCCTTGTCGAGCGGCCACGAATCGAGCGAAGGGTCTAAACTCAACAGCGCGGCAGGCCCGAAAAGGAAGCCCTCGCTCTGTTCCCACGGAATACGCATGGCACGCCATTTGGCGCATACATCGTTCAAATTCTCCTGCGAACGGCTTCCCGCATACGTTTCCACGGATTCATACAGCGCGGTCGCGGCATCTTTCATATCGATATAGGTGTCCAGAATCACGTCATCGACGTAAGTTCCGATCACGTTGCCAAACTCGTAGCCGTAGCCTTCTTCATCATCGGGCACAGGTTCGTTCTTGTCATCGCACGACGACATTATTACGCTTGCACACAGGGCAAGCATCCCAAAAAGAATGTTTACTTTCATCTTGAAAAATTATTTATTGTTATTATTTATTGATTGATTGAGTTGTTATTTCTGAAGAAACCATCCGGTATAAGCCACCGCGATGCCGAATGTGTTTTCGCGGTTAAAACGGTCGTTACCCAGTCGGCGCATGGAGTAGTCGGCTTTGACCAGCAGGTTGGGCAACAGTGCGTAATTTGCTCCGAAGGTAAAGACGCTCCTTTTGTTGATGGGCATTTCAGCCATTCCTTCCGGCACTTTCTCGGCGCTGTTGTAATATTCGTACCGTACGAAAGGCGTCAGCCCTTGCTTCGACCCGAAAAACGACAGCACATTGTATCCCGCTTCGACGGCATACGTCAGCGCGTTTTCGGCCACGGGCGTGCGGGAAAACTGTGTGGCTTTGGAGAGGTTTCGGTTGATTTGGCTCAGGCGCATCGCATCGGTGAGGTGTCCGTAGATGACATTGGCGCGTATCACCGCGTTTTTGTTCCGGTATTGCACATCGGCCGAACCGATAGCCACCGCAGCGTCGATGTCCGCTGTTTTCTGCGGGATACTCGCGTTCTTAGCCGACCGGTTGTAGTAGCCCGAAACGCCGAGCCGCAAACCACTCACCGGCACATATTCCAGTCGGCCTGCAAAGGCGGGGCTTGTCATCACGGCTGTTTCAAAAAGCCCCTGTTTGCCGCCCTGTATCCAACCCGACGACGAAAAGCCGTTGGGGTCTAAGCCGTTGATGATCATTATTTCGTACTTCAAACCTTTGTACGCGCCAAGTACGGAAAGCCCCGTTTCGTGCCATGTACAGGGGAAAAGGGTCATTTCGCCTTCGGGGCGTGTCGTGCCGAAAAAGAAGATTGGCTCGTGGTGGGCGTTTGTCAATCCGACGGGAACAATGAAGTGTCCCGCGCGGACATTGAGCCACGGCGCGAAACGCTTGGTGATGTGGAATTGTTCCAGCACGACTTCGCCTCCTTTTTCTACTTCCATTTCATACTCGCCCGCCTCGTCGTATTCGAGTTCCATCGCCGTACCGGTGCCGCCATACTCAAATTCTATCTCCGTGCTGAAAACAATATCGTCGCGGAATTTGTAGTCGAGCGCCATAATCATGCGCGGCAAAGAGATATAGGCGCGATTTTCACGCGGCGCACCTGCCGGGTCTTTGTAACGGTCGGCGCCGTAATTCATACGCTGGAAAAGCATTTCGCCGTAGCCGCCAAAGCGGTATTGCCTGTATTCCGTACTGTCCGTCTGTGCAAAAGCCGCCGTCGAAACGAGCATTGCGCCTGAAAAAAGAATTGTTTTGATACTGATCTTCATCTGATATAAATTTTGACGCTGCAAAGTTCCGGCTTTTAGAAAATCCGTACAATCCCGCGATGTTGGTAAATTTATACCGGAGACATCCCTACTTTAGGGGATAAAGAAAGAAGGCTGCCCGTATATTGAGCCGCTTAAATGGGGTTAGAAAATATAATTCAAACTTTTCTTTTTGTTGTCCGATAGGAAAGGACATGGATGGTAATTCCGATAGCGACAACGAACAAAAGCAGTCTGATCCACCAAACTGAAACTGCCAGAAATGCCGATAACAGAATAGTAATCCAAAGCATCGCCACAATAACAATTTTTGTTCTTAAAGGTATGGATTTGTCTTCCTGAAAATTACGGACAACCGTTCCAAAGCAGTTGTTATTCATCACCCTGCCATACAGTTTAGAGGAACTCCGCATGTATAGCCATGCCGTTAGCAGGTAAAAGGGCGTGGTTGGAAGCAACGGCAGGAAAATGCCCAGTGTACCCAATACCAGCGAAATGCTTCCCAGTATGATGTATAATGTTTTACGGCTCTTTTTTAAAAGTTTCACGGTTTTCGGTTAAATAGCGGTGTCTTTATTCTTTTCCCTTTTTGGGAACCATCCTTTTTCAACACGTTTCCTCTGTTCGAAAAGTTCTTTGATTGTCCAAAACGAAGAAAATGCAAAAACACCGCAAAGTGCGGATACAAGAATATTTGCGACAACAACGGAAACAAAAACACCAATAATACCAAGCAGCAGGAATATCCACCAGCAACGGGTTCCCCAATAATACTCGGCTTTAATAACTACCGGATGGAAAAGCCCGATAATAAGAAAAGTGGCAATGCCGACAGCCAATCCCAGCAGGGAATAATTTTCAAGAAAATGTATCATAGAGGAAAATACACGTTGAACATTTGTTACTTCTCAATCCACTGCACGATTTTGTCGCAGAACGGGTCTTCCTTCGGGGCAACGAAATCCACCCAGTTGCCGTTTTCGTCGATCATGAATTTCTGGAAGTTCCATGTTACTTCGGCATCCATCTTCCCGTTGCGGGCTTGTTCCGTCAGCCACTTGTAGAGTGGGGCTTTGCTTTCGCCCGTTACGTCAATCTTGCTCATTATGGGGAACGTAACGCCGTAGTTCTTTGTGCAAAACTCCCTGATTTCGGCATCGGTTCCGGGTTCCTGCCCAGCAAAATTGTTGGCGGGGAAGCCGATGATAACGAAATCCTTATTCCCGTACTTTTCGTACAGTTCCTGCAATTTGGCGTACTGGGGAGTCAGCCCGCATTTGGATGCCACATTGACCACCAGCACTTTCTTCCCTTTCAAGCTCGACAAGGCGAACTCTTTACCGTCAATATCGGTAACTTTGAAATCGTGAAACGCGGTCTGTGCCTGCACCAAGCCCACAAACAGCAGTCCCATCAATAATAATAATCCTGTTTTCTTACGCATAAACTTATTGCTTTGAAATTTCGACAAATATAATGATTGATATAATAATCCAATTCAGCCCAACGCCACATCCAAAATCATCATTACCAGAAAGCCCGCCATTACCGACAGCGTACCAATATTGGAATGTTCGCCCAGATGCGCTTCCGGTATCAGTTCTTCCACCACTACATACATCATCGCTCCGGCGGCAAAAGCCAGCAGCCACGGCATATAAGGCGCGATAAATCCGGCAAGCAAAACCATCAGTATCCCGAATATGGGTTCTACCACGCCGGACAGACACCCGATGGAAAATGAACGGAAACAACTGAGGCCTTCCTGCCGTAACGGCAGTGAAATAGCCGCCCCTTCGGGAAAGTTCTGGATACCGATGCCCAAAGCCAGCGCTACGGCGGCGGCATACATTTCGGGGTTTCCGCCGTGTTGCGCAGCCAAAGCAAAAGACAGACCCACAGCCATTCCTTCCGGAATATTGTGCAGGGTAACCGCCGACACGAGCAGGGTGGTTCTTTTCATTGAAGAACGCGGCCCCTCCTGAGTGTTGGTTTCGGGATGGAGGTGCGGTATCAGCCGGTCGAGCATCCATAAAAACAGGACGCCCAGCACAAACCCGCCTGCTGCCGGCAGCCATCCGGTTCCGCCGTTAACCGTTGCTTCTTCAATCGCCGGCGCCAAAAGTCCGAAAACGGAGGCTGCAATCATAATGCCGGCTGCAAATCCCAGAAACAGTGTCTGCGCGACTCTGCCGGTTTGCTTGCGGAAAAGGAAAACAACGGCGGAACCTGCGCACGTCATCAGGAATATAAAACCGGTGCCTCCGGCTGCCCACGCTAATGCCTGTACTGTGTTCATTTCGTATTCATTCACAACTGTTTGCCTAATGTAATCATACGGCTATCTTTCATTTAATTCATCCTGCGACACAAGTCCGTTGAATATCGCGTAAACCGTAAGCCCCGAAACGGTTTTGATGCCTGTTTTGCGGGCGATGTTTTTGCGGTGCGAAATAACCGTATGCACGGAAATGTTGTGGTTGTCCGCAATTATTTTGTTGGTCATGCCTTTGGCGACTGCTACAAGAATGTCCTTTTCCCTTTCGGACAGGCCGACATTATCAGTTGCACTGTTCTCTTTCTGTTGGCCGGTACAATCCTTGACGATTTTTTTCAGTTTTTGCATCATTGTTTTACCATCGTCATAGATATCCATCACACCATCGAAGCTGTCGAGCGTTACGGAATCCACATACCCGTAAATTATGGCTACAATGACAGCATCCGAATGGTCTGAAAACAGTTCCTGTATATTGAATTGACTGTAAAAACTGATGATTGCAGGATTTATCAGGATGATGTTGAAAGTCGAATCAGGCTTGTTTTTCTGAAACACCTGCAAATCGCAAAAAGCCCCAATGACACTCCATTCAGAGGCATTGGCTTCGAGCAACGATTTTATTCCCTCCCGGATAACCGGCGACGGCTCGATGATGACAATCCGGTTTTTATGTTCGATATTCATCTGTGGTTTTTTTCCATCTGTTCCACCAGCGACACCAGTATCCGATCTTCCAGCAAAGTGTGCTTGTTTAAATCCGATTCAAACAGAAACAGACCTATCAGTACATTACGGCACATCTCGAAATCGAATCCGGCAGGAAGATATTTGATCATGATATTTTTTAAGTCGCTTAATGCGGCATCCAGGTCGCTGTGATTGCTTTCGTATTCCTTGATTTTATAGCTGTCCGGCCTTTCGCCTTTGAGCAGGGCGGTGATATATGGATATACGGTCTGTTCCTCGTAATTGAAATGGGCGATTACCTCTTGCCGGTACTGTTCGCAAAACCCGGCCAGCACTTCGCCGTTCTCCGCATCACTGCCGCCGACTACATCCAGAATACGGTTGATAATCGCCGGCATCCTGCTTTCGAGGTAATCCCTGTGGGAGTTCCGCAGATAGCCTATCAGGTCGGCCAGCGGAATCTGCGC
>JAITVG010000087.1 GCA_031285925.1 Tannerellaceae bacterium | reverse complement strand
TGCCTGTGTAGCTCAGCGGTAGAGCACTTCCTTGGTAAGGAAGAGGTCCCGAGTTCAAGTCTCGGCACCGGCTCAATGAAGAGAGAAGAAATTATAGAAAACAGATCATTAATCAAATAAAGAACAATTATTATGGCAAAAGAAAAATTTGAAAGATCGAAACCGCACGTAAACATCGGTACGATTGGTCACGTTGACCACGGTAAAACTACTTTGACTGCTGCTATTACCACAGTATTGGCAAAGAAAGGTCTTTCTGAACTGCGTTCTTTCGATTCTATCGACAACGCTCCGGAAGAAAAAGAAAGAGGTATTACAATTAATACTTCTCACGTTGAGTATCAGACTGCAAATCGCCACTATGCTCACGTAGACTGTCCGGGCCACGCCGACTACGTAAAGAACATGGTAACGGGTGCTGCCCAGATGGACGGTGCAATCATCGTAGTAGCTGCAACGGACGGCCCCATGCCTCAGACTCGCGAGCACATCCTGCTGGCTCGTCAGGTAAACGTTCCGAGATTGGTTGTTTTCATGAACAAATGTGATTCTGTTGATGACGAAGAAATGTTGGAGCTTGTTGAAATGGAAATGAGGGAACTTCTTTCATTCTATAACTTCGATGGAGACAATACGCCGGTTATCCGTGGATCTGCATTAGGCGGATTGAACGGTGACGCTCAATGGGAAGAAAAAATCATGGAATTGATGGATGCCTGCGACACTTGGATTCCGCTGCCTCCGCGTGAAATTGACAAACCTTTCCTTATGCCGGTTGAAGACGTATTCTCTATCACAGGCCGTGGAACCGTAGCAACAGGCCGTATCGAAACGGGAATCATCAAAACAGGTGAAGAAGTTCAGATTATCGGTTTGGGCGCTGAAAACATGAAATCGGTTGTAACCGGTGTTGAAATGTTCCGCAAGATCCTCGACGAAGGCCAGGCCGGTGACAACGTAGGTTTGCTGCTTCGCGGTATCGACAAGGACGCTATCAAGCGTGGTATGGTTATCACTCACCCGAACAAGGTGAAACCTCACTCTAAAGTTAAGGCAGAGGTATATATCTTGAAGAAAGAAGAAGGCGGACGCCATACACCGTTCCACAACAAATACCGTCCTCAGTTCTATATCCGTACACTGGACGTAACGGGTGAGATCACTCTTCCCGAAGGAACTGAAATGGTAATGCCCGGCGACAACGTAAGTATCAACGTAGAGTTGATCTATCCGGTAGCATGTAGCGAAGGTTTGCGTTTTGCTATCCGTGAAGGCGGACGTACGGTAGGTGCAGGCCAGATCACAGAACTTTTAGACTAATTAATCCACCAACCGGCTTTCGAGCCGGTTGGATACTTACGGAAGTAGCTCAGTCGGTAGAGCACTGGTCTCCAAAACCAGGTGTCGGGAGTTCGAGCCTCTCCTTCCGTGCAAAAAATATAATTTCAATGAAAAAGATATTCAATTATATCAAAGAATCCTATAACGAACTTGTATATAAAGTTTCTTGGCCAACAAGAACAGAACTTTCCAATAGTGCGGTAGTGGTTATGTTTGCTTCCCTTATCATTGCGGCATTAATTTTTGTTATTGATATGGCTTTTGAAGGAGTGATGCGATTCGTCTACGAGAGAATTTTTTAATCGGTTTTAGGTATGTCTGATATCCAGAAAAAATTTTATGTACTCCGCGCCATTAGCGGCAAGGAAAATAAGGTTAGAGAATACCTGGAGGCTGAATTGAAGAATACAGACTTGAGTGAATATGTATCGCAAGTCCTTATTCCTACGGAGAAGACTTTTACCGTTCGCAACGGCAAGAAGGTGATGAAAGAAAGGGCCTACTTGCCGGGCTATGTATTGGTAGAAGCTGCTTTGTTGGGAGAAGTCGCTCATCGGTTGCGCAACATCCCGAATGTGATTGGTTTCCTTGGCGGATCAGAAAATCCGATTCCTTTGCGCCCTGCCGAAGTCGCACGTATTTTAGGTACGGTCGATGAATTGCAAGAGCAGCAGGATGAAGTGGATATCCAATTCTATGTGGGCGAAACCGTAAAAGTAACTTTCGGGCCTTTTAACGGTTTCAGTGGCATAATCGAAGAAATCAATGCCGAGAAGAAAAAACTTAAAGTGATGGTCAAAATCTTCGGACGCAAGACCCCGCTTGAGTTAGGTTATTTACAAGTTGAAAAAGAATAGTACTTTTTGTTACGAAAGTACTTCCTTATTCTTTTTCAAGTTATTGATGTTTATATTCTAAATTTAAGAAAAATGGCTAAAGAAGTTGCTGGACAAATTAAATTGCAGATTAAAGGAGGAGCAGCAAACCCTTCTCCACCGGTAGGACCTGCCTTAGGTTCTAAGGGTATTAATATTATGGAGTTTTGCAAGCAATTCAATGCCAGGACTCAGGAAAAGGCTGGTAAGATATTACCTGTGGTAATTACTTACTATGCTGATAAATCATTCGACTTTGTTGTTAAAACGCCTCCTGTGGCAATCCAGTTGCTGGAAGTTGCCAAACAGAAAAGTGGATCTGCAGAACCTAACCGTAAAAAGATTTCCGAAATTACGTGGGATCAGGTGAAGGTGATAGCAGAAGACAAAATGGTCGATTTGAACTGCTTTACCGTTGATTCAGCCATGAGAATGGTTGCAGGAACGGCCAGAAGTATGGGAATTGCAGTTAAAGGTGTATTTCCGGGTAGTAATTAAAAAAATCAATTGAGATGAGTAAACTTACAAAAAATCAAAAATTGGCTTTAAGCAAGATTGAACCCGGGAAAGCATACACATTAAAGGAAGCAGCTGAGTTGGTAAAAGAAATCACCAACGTTAAGTTTGATGCTTCGGTTGATGTTGATGTTCGCCTTGGCGTTGATCCCCGTAAAGCAAACCAGATGGTCAGAGGCGTTGTGTCTTTACCTCATGGAACAGGCAAGCAGGTTAGAGTTCTCGCATTGTGCACACCCGATAAAGAAGCCGAAGCTACTACTGCCGGAGCTGATTATGTCGGGTTGGATGAATATATCGACAAGATCAAAGGAGGTTGGACCGATATAGATGTTATTATCACGATGCCGGCGATCATGGGTAAGATCGGAGCCTTAGGGCGTGTGTTAGGCCCTCGTGGCTTAATGCCGAATCCGAAGAGCGGAACGGTTACCAATGATATTGGAAATGCGATCAAGGAAGTGAAGCAGGGAAAGATCGACTTTAAGGTAGACAAGACAGGTATCATGCATACCTCTGTCGGTAAAGTTTCTTTCACTCCGGATATGATCCGTGATAATGCGAAAGAGTTTATCAATACGTTGATCAAACTTAAACCTACGGCGGCCAAAGGGACATATATTAAGAGCATTTATCTTTCAAGCACGATGAGTCCGGGTATTAAAATAGACCCCAAGTCCATTGATGAAAATTAATAAAACGATTGAACAATGAAAAAGGAAGATAAAAGCATAGTAATAGAACGATTGACCGCGACACTTCAGGAATATCCTCATTTTTACCTGACTGATATCGAAGCATTGAATGCAGAGAAAACCAGCCGGTTGAGAAGAGTTTGTAACAAACAGGATGTTAAGCTGATTGTTGTAAAGAATACATTGCTTAAAAAAGCATTGGAAAACATCGAAGGTGATTTTTCACCTTTGCATGCATCTCTCAAGGGAAATACGGCTGTAATGTTTACACAACAAGCCAATGTCCCTGCCAAACTGATCAAGGAATTTACAAAAGGAGTAAAAAAGGGCGAAGTTGCCAAACCGGAATTGAAAGCTGCATACGTGCAGGAAAGTTTCTATATCGGCGCCGAAAACTTGGATGCTCTGGTAAATATTAAGAGCAAAAACGAACTTATCGCAGATGTTATCGCATTGTTGGAATCACCTGCAAAGAACGTTATTTCAGCTCTCCAGTCAGGAGGCCAAACTCTTTGCGGAGTTTTGAAAACTCTCGAAGAAAGATAATTTAAAAAAACAAAACAGATAAATAATCATTTAATTCATACGAAAATGGCAGATTTAAAAGCTTTTGCTGAACAATTAGTAAACTTGACTGTAAAAGAAGTTAGCGAACTCGCTACGATCCTGAAAGAAGAGTACGGTATCGAACCCGCTGCTGCAGCTGTTGCTGTTGCAGCCCCCGCAGCAGGCCCCGCAGCCCCCGCAGAAGAAGAAAAAACTTCTTTCGATGTTGTATTGAAAGCTCCGGGAGCTAACAAATTAGCGATCGTTAAATTGGTAAAAGAATTGACAGGTCTTGGTCTGAAAGAAGCTAAAGACTTAGTTGACAGTGCTCCAAGCGCTATCAAAGAAGGTATTGCTAAAGCAGATGCAGAGGGATTAAAGAAAAGCTTAGAAGAAGCAGGAGCAGAAGTTGAGCTTAAATAAAATTCATAGCCTGAATACAGGTATTTGGTTAAGAGTCTGCAAAAAAGGAGGCTCTTAACCTTTTTGCATCTTTATTTTTATTAAGTTCAATAAAATCCTTACAAATGTCTTCAACATCTGATA
Organism: Tannerellaceae bacterium; assembly: GCA_031285925.1. GTDB lineage: Bacteria > Bacteroidota > Bacteroidia > Bacteroidales > Tannerellaceae > QVMG01. The sequence continues at coordinate 13,818 of JAITVG010000087.1, read as the reverse complement.
AACAAAGAGTTAATTTCGCTTCAATTAAGAATCCACTTCCTTATCCGGACTTTCTTGAAGTGCAATTGAAGTCATTCCAAGACTTTTTACAATTAGACACGCCTCCTGAAAAAAGGAAGAAAGAGGGATTGTATAAAGTATTTGCGGAAAACTTTCCTATTGCCGATACCCGTAACAACTTCGTATTGGAATTTTTAGACTATTATATCGATCCGCCGCGTTATACGATCGAAGAATGTATTGCACGCGGATTGACTTATAGCGTTCCATTGAAAGCCAAGTTGAAATTGTATTGTACCGATCCTGATCATGAAGATTTCGACACAGTAGTGCAGGACGTTTACTTGGGCCCTATCCCGTATATGACCGACAGGGGAACTTTCGTGATTAATGGTGCGGAACGTGTGGTCGTTTCCCAGTTGCACCGTTCTCCGGGCGTATTCTTCGGACAGAGCATACATGCAAACGGGACGAAACTTTATTCTGCACGTATTATTCCGTTCAAGGGATCATGGATCGAATTTGCTACCGACATAAATAATGTCATGTATGCTTATATCGACCGTAAGAAGAAATTGCCGGTAACTACCCTTTTGAGGGCGATCGGCTTTGAAAGCGATAAAGATATTCTCGAAATTTTTAATCTGGCGGAAGAGGTTAAGGTAACGAAAAGTAACCTGAAGAAATATATCGGACGGAAATTAGCCGCCCGTGTACTGAAAACCTGGGTGGAAGACTTTGTTGATGAAGATACCGGTGAGGTTGTTTCCATTGAACGAAATGATGTTATTATAGATCGTGAATCTATTTTGGATCAGGACAATATAGAAGAAATTCTGGAATCCGGCACTCAACATATTTTGCTACACCGGAATGATCAGAACCTTTCCGACTATGCTATTATATATAACACATTACAGAAAGATCCGAGTAACTCGGAAAAAGAAGCTGTATTGTATATTTACAGGCAGTTGCGTAATGCCGAACCTGCCGATGAGGCAAGCGCCCGTGAAATTATCACCAATCTGTTCTTCTCTGAAAAACGGTATGATCTGGGTGAGGTCGGACGCTACAGGATCAACAAGAAATTGAACCTTACAACTTCGGATGAAGTAAAGGTTTTAACAAAAGAAGATATCATTGAGATTATCAAGTACCTGATTGAACTGATCAATTCGAAAGCAATAGTGGATGATATCGACCACTTGAGCAATCGTCGTGTGCGCACAGTAGGCGAGCAGTTATACAATCAATTTGGAATAGGGCTGGCACGTATGTCGCGTACTGTTCGCGAACGTATGAATGTACGTGACAATGAAGTCTTTACTCCGATAGATCTGATCAATGCAAAGACTATTTCTTCTGTTGTCAATTCGTTCTTCGGCACAAATGCATTATCTCAATTCATGGATCAAACAAATCCATTGGCGGAGATAACCCATAAACGCCGTTTATCTGCACTGGGGCCGGGTGGTTTATCACGTGAACGTGCCGGATTTGAGGTGCGCGACGTTCATTATACCCATTATGGCCGCCTTTGTCCGATTGAAACTCCTGAAGGGCCGAATATCGGGCTGATTTCTTCTCTTTGTGTTTACGCAAAAATCAATGAACTTGGCTTTATTTCTACCCCTTATCGGATTGTTAAAAACAGCCAGGTGGATTTTTCGGCGGAAGGCCTCAGTTATTATACGGCGGAAGAGGAAGAAGATTTGGCGATCGCTCAGGGTAATGCCCTGCTGGATGAGAAAGGACGTTTTGTCCGTGATAAAGTGAAATCGCGTTTGGGAGCAGACTTCCCTGTTGTTTCGCCGACAGATGTATATGCAATGGACGTATCGCCTACGCAAATCGCTTCTATTGCCGCTTCACTGATCCCGTTCCTTGAGCATGATGACGCAAACCGCGCCTTGATGGGATCTAACATGATGCGCCAGGCGGTACCTTTGCTGCGTACGGATGCTCCGATTGTAGGTACAGGTATCGAAAAACAAGTGGCAAGAGATTCCCGTACACAAATCACAGCCGAAGGAGAAGGAGAGATTGTATATGTAGATGCTACGACTATCAAGATTAAATATGATCGCACTGAAGATGAAGACTTTGTCAGCTTCGAAGATGCGGTTAAAGCGTATATTATTCCCAAATGGAGAAAAACAAACCAAAGTACCACTGTCGATTTGCGGCCTATATGCAAAGTAAGACAGCGGGTTAGTCTTGGTGATGTTTTGACGGAAGGTTATTCTACTCAAAACGGAGAGTTGGCTCTCGGACGGAATGTAATGGTAGCCTATATGCCATGGAAAGGATACAACTATGAGGATGCGATCGTGTTGAACGAACGTATGGTTCGTGAAGACTTCTTTACTTCTGTTCACGTGGATGAGTATATCCTTGAAGTTCGTGAAACAAAACGGGGTATGGAAGAATTGACATCCGATATTCCTAATGTAAGCGAAGAGGCTACAAAAGATTTGGATGAAAGAGGTATTGTTCGTGTAGGCGCACGTATTGAACCGGGAGATATTCTGATCGGTAAAATCACTCCGAAAGGAGAGTCCGATCCTTCTCCGGAAGAAAAACTGTTGCGTGCGATCTTCGGGGATAAAGCAGGTGATGTGAAAGATGCGTCTTTGAAAGCAACGCCTTCTCTGCGCGGTGTAGTTATCGACACAGCCCTGTTCTCCAAAGCGGTAAAGAAGCGCAAATCCCGTTTGACGGATAAGGCTATTTTACCCAAGCTCGACGAAGAATACGAAGAAAAGATAGCCGAACTTAAAAGCCGGCTGGTAGATAAATTGGAAATATTAACCGATGGCAGGTCTTCACAGGGAGTGAAAGATTACATGAATGTAGAAGTAGTAGTCAAAGGAGCCAGATTTACACGTAAAGTGTTGGAAGAGCTTGACTATAATGCCATACAAGTAAGCAAATGGACCGTAGATGACGACAAGAATGATCTGATCAAACAGGTTATTCTGAACTATCTGAAGAAATATAAGGAATTGGATGCCGAATTGAGGCGTAAGAAATTTGACCTTACTATTGGCGACGAATTACCTACCGGTATAGTTCAGATGGCTAAAGTTTATATAGCCAAGAAGCGCAAGATCCAGGTCGGTGATAAAATGGCAGGACGGCATGGTAATAAAGGTATTGTTTCCAAGATTGTACGTCATGAAGATATGCCGTTCCTGGAAGACGGAACCCCGGTAGATATTTGCTTGAATCCGCTTGGTGTACCTTCCCGTATGAACCTCGGACAGATATTTGAAGCCGTACTCGGATGGGCAGGAAAAAAGTTGGATGCAAAGTTTGCGACACCGATCTTTGACGGGGCATCTTTGGATGATTTGAACGACTGGACGGATAAAGCCGGTATCCCGCGTTACGGTAAAACTTACTTATACGATGGCGGAACCGGAGAGAAATTCGACCAGCCCGCAACAGTAGGGGTTACTTACTTTCTGAAACTGGGACACATGGTTGATGATAAGATGCATGCCCGTTCAATCGGCCCGTATTCTTTGATCACGCAGCAACCTTTAGGAGGTAAAGCTCAATTCGGAGGACAACGTTTCGGAGAAATGGAAGTTTGGGCACTTGAAGCTTTCGGTGCAGCTCATATACTTCAGGAAATCCTTACGATCAAGTCGGACGACGTTGTGGGACGTTCCAAGGCATACGAAGCAATCGTTAAGGGAGAACCCATGCCGCAGCCGGGTATTCCCGAATCGCTGAATGTATTGCTCCACGAACTCAGAGGTCTAGGTTTGAGTTTCACTCTGGACTAATTAAATATGAGTTGAAACTTTTCAACTCAAAATTTTCAACTTTCAACTCTAAAGAATATGGCTTTTAGAAAAGAGAATAAGATAAAGAGTAGCTTCTCAAAAATAACAATCGGTTTAGCATCTCCTGAAGAAATCCTTGAAAATTCAAGTGGTGAGGTTTTGAAACCGGAAACAATCAACTATCGTACTTACAAACCAGAACGCGACGGTCTTTTCTGTGAGCGTATTTTTGGCCCGATCAAGGACTATGAATGCCATTGCGGAAAATACAAACGTATTCGTTATAAAGGAATAGTGTGCGACCGTTGCGGGGTGGAAGTTACAGAAAAGAAAGTGCGCCGCGAACGTATGGGGCATATCCACCTGGTTGTTCCGGTAGCACATATTTGGTACTTCCGTTCCTTGCCTAATAAGATAGGTTACTTGCTTGGTGTTCCTACCAAGAAACTTGACTCTATTATTTATTACGAGCGTTATGTCGTTATTCAGCCGGGGTCTGTTGGGGAAATAGCAGAATTGGATCTTTTGTCGGAAGAAGAATATCTGAACATTCTGGATAATCTTCCAAAGGAAAATCAATTGCTTGAAGATACCGATCCGAATAAGTTTATCGCGAAGATCGGAGCAGAAGCCGTGTATGATCTTCTGGCGCGCCTGGATCTGGACGCATTGTCTTACGAACTGCGCCACCGTGCAAGTACAGACACTTCCCAGCAACGTAAAAACGAAGCGTTGAAGCGTTTGCAGGTGGTAGAATCTTTCCGTACATCTCGCAGCCGTAACCGGCCGGAATGGATGATCGTCAAGGTTGTGCCTGTAATTCCGCCGGAACTGCGTCCGTTAGTACCGTTGGATGGCGGGCGTTTTGCGACTTCCGACTTAAACGATCTATACCGCCGTGTGATTATCCGCAACAATCGTCTGAAAAGATTGATCGATATCAAAGCACCTGAGGTGATCTTGCGTAATGAAAAACGTATGCTTCAGGAAGCTGTCGATTCCCTGTTTGACAACTCACGTAAATCAAGCGCGGTTAAAACCGATGCCAACCGTCCGTTAAAATCCTTGTCCGACAGTTTGAAAGGGAAACAGGGACGTTTCCGTCAGAACCTGTTAGGTAAACGTGTGGACTATTCGGCCCGTTCGGTAATTGTGGTTGGCCCGGAGTTAAAAATGCACGAATGCGGTTTGCCGAAGAATATGGCAGCCGAACTCTATAAGCCTTTTGTTATCCGCAAGCTGATTGAGCGTGGTATCGTTAAAACGGTAAAATCAGCGAAAAAGATCGTTGATCGTAAAGAACCGGTTGTTTGGGATATTCTGGAATATGCAATGAAAGGTCATCCCGTATTGTTGAACCGTGCTCCTACTTTGCACCGTCTGGGTATTCAGGCATTCCAGCCGAAATTGATCGAAGGCAAAGCAATCCAGTTGCATCCGCTATCATGTACGGCATTTAATGCCGACTTCGATGGCGACCAGATGGCTGTTCACTTGCCGTTAGGAAATGAAGCTATTCTGGAAGCACAAATGTTGATGCTTGCATCGCATAATATTCTGAACCCGGCAAACGGCGCCCCGATTACCGTTCCTTCCCAGGATATGGTGCTCGGACTTTACTATATCACTAAACTTCGCAAAGGAGCTAAAGGTGAAGGACTGACATTTTACGGGCCGGAAGAAGCTACGATAGCATACAATGAAGGAAAAGTCACGATTCAGGCGCCTATCAATGTAATTGTAGACGACATGGATAAAGAAGGTCAGCCATATAAACACATGCTCGTAACTTCTGTCGGCCGCCTGATGGTGAATGAATATGTTCCGCAGGAAGTAGGCTATATCAATGAGTTGCTGGGCAAGAAAGTATTGCGTGATATTATCGGTGATGTAATCAAAGTATGTGGCGTTGCCCGTACGGCGCAGTTCCTGGACGACATTAAGAACCTGGGTTACTACATGGCGTTTAAGGGTGGTTTGTCATTCAACCTGGCGGACGTATTGATCCCCGAAGAAAAAGAAACACTGGTTGCCGAAGGTTACGAAGAAGTGGAACAAATCATGGCTAATTACAGCATGGGGTTCATCACCTTCAACGAACGTTACAATCAGATCATCGATACATGGACACACGTGAACAGCAAGCTTTCCAATATCCTTATCAAAAAGCTGGCTGAAGATAACGACGGATTTAACTCCGTTTATATGATGATGGACTCCGGCGCCCGTGGTTCGAAAGAACAGATTCGCCAGTTATCCGGTATGCGCGGTTTGATGGCAAAACCTCAGAAGAGCGGAGCGGAAGGCGGACAAATCATTGAAAACCCGATCCTTTCCAACTTCAAAGAAGGTCTGTCGGTGCTGGAATACTTTATCTCCACTCACGGTGCCCGTAAAGGTTTGGCCGATACGGCATTAAAAACGGCTGACGCCGGTTATCTGACCCGCCGTCTGGTAGACGTATCGCACGATGTAATTGTGAATGAAGAAGACTGCGGCACATTGCGCGGCCTGGTATGTACCGAATTAAAGAATAACGAAGAAGTAATCGCTTCTCTTTACGAACGTATCCTCGGACGTGTATCCGTACATGACATCCAACATCCTTTAACCGGAGAGATCATCGTTTATTCCGGAACCGAAATCCGGGAAGATGCAGCCCGTATCATCGAAGAATCTCCGATAGAAAGCGTAGAGATCCGCTCGGTGCTTACCTGTGAATCCAAAAAAGGTGTTTGCGCGAAATGTTACGGACGCAATCTGGCTACGGGACAAATGGTGCAGAAAGGTGAAGTTGTAGGCGTTATCGCGGCACAATCCATCGGCGAACCCGGAACACAATTAACGCTGCGTACTTTCCACGTAGGAGGTATTGCCTCCAATATCGCGACAGAGAGCAGCATTGTTTCCAAATACGACGGTATTCTGGAAATCGATGAATTACGCTCGGTTAAATCGGAAGAAGGCGGTAAGGAGCATCAGGTTGTAGTAAGCCGTCTGGCTGAAATGCGTATTATCGATCCGAACACAAACATCGTTCTCCTCTCTCATAATATTCCTTATGGCTCCAAACTGTATTTCAACAGCGGCAACACCGTTAAGAAAGGGCATACAATTGTAGAATGGGATCCGTTCAATGCCGTTATCGTGTCGGAAGTTTCCGGTAAGATCGAGTTTGAAAATGTCGTAGAGAATATCACATTCAAGGTGGAAAGCGACGAAACGACCGGTTTGAAGGAAAAGATCATTATCGAATCAAAGGATAAAACCAAAGCTCCGGCCGCCCATATCATTGATGAAAATGGCAATTACCTGAAGAACTATTCACTGCCGTTGGGCGCTCACGTTGTAAAAGAGAACGGAGATACGATCAAGGCCGGGGAAGTGCTGGTTAAAATTCCGCGTGCGGTCGGTAAAACCGGCGACATTACCGGAGGTTTGCCTCGTGTAACCGAATTATTCGAAGCACGCAACCCGTCAAATCCGGCTGTCGTTTCCGAAATCGACGGCGAAGTAAGCTTCGGAAAAATCAAACGCGGTAATCGTGAACTCATGGTTACTTCCAAACTTGGGGAAGTCAAGAAATATATGGTGCCCCTGTCCAAGCAATTACTTGTGCAGGAAAACGACTATATCCGCGCCGGTATGCCATTGTCCGACGGCGCTATTACTCCTTCGGATATCCTTGCCATCAAAGGTCCGACGGCTGTTCAGGAATATATCGTAAATGAAGTGCAGGACGTATATCGCCTGCAGGGCGTAAAGATCAACGACAAACATTTTGAAGTAATCGTTCGCCAGATGATGCGCAAAGTGGAACTTGTCGATCCGGGCGACACCCGCTTCCTTGAACAGCAGGTTGTAGACAAGCTGGAAGTGATGGAAGAAAACGACCGTATTTGGGGAAAGAAAGTAGTACTCGAAGCGGGAGATTCCCAAACAATGCACGCCGGCCAGATCGTTACCGCACGCCGGTTGCGTGATGAAAACAGTATGCTGAAACGTCGCGACCTGAAACTGGTTGAAGTGCGCGATGCCGTTCCTGCAACAGCGAATCAGATATTGCAAGGTATCACCCGTGCCGCTCTGCAAACAAACAGCTTCATGTCGGCAGCCTCTTTCCAGGAAACCACCAAGGTATTGAACGAAGCCGCCATCAACGGAAAAGTAGATCGCCTGGAAGGTTTGAAAGAAAATGTAATCTGCGGACACTTGATTCCGGCAGGTACGGGACAACGCGAGTTCGACAAATTGCTGGTAGGCACCAAAGACGAGTTCGACCGTGTTTTCGCCGGCCGCAAAAATGTGGCAAACTTCTCAATGATAGAGAATGGATAATCGTCAATAGATAATTACCATTTGAATAATTCAAGAAAGGCCATCGGACAAAACGTCCGATGGCCTTTTTTTAAACTTACCTAATTCCCTTTTTGTATGAATAATGCAGGCTAAAATTCATACTTTTGTGACGTATTCATATAAACTATACGTTTCACCCCACATTTATTCAAAAATTAATGCAAATCATGAAACAGACTCCAATAGATTATCAAACGGCAAAAAGTATTATTGAAGGATATGGATTGTCGGATTTCGGGAAGGCGACTATTCGCGAAGTGGTTGCGATTTCATCCCGGTTAGAGGAAACGACGCAAACGGAATTTATCCACATGGAAATGGGCGTTCCCGGCCTTGCCGCTGCGCAGGTGGGGATTGATGCGGAAATCAGCGCATTGAACAGCGGCGTTGCTTCGATCTATCCCAATATCAATGGCATCCCGGAAGTGAAGAAAGAAGCTTCCCGCTTTATCAAGGCATTTGTGAATATCGATGTATCCCCGGAAGGATGTGTTCCGGTTACCGGCTCGATGCAGGGAACTTATGCTTCTTTCCTGACGGCAGGCCAATGCGATCCGCAGAAGGATACCATTCTTTTCATCGATCCGGGATTTCCTGTGCAGAAACAGCAAATCGCGGTCATCGGCAGTAAATATGAATCCTTCGATGTTTATGAATTCAGAGGCGAAAAGTTGCGGGCAAAACTGCAACAGGTGCTGGCCAAGGGCAATATCGCAGCCATGATCTACTCCAATCCGAATAATCCCGCCTGGTTTTGCCTCACTGACGAAGAATTGCGGATTATCGGGGAATCGGCCAATCAATACGATACCATCGTCATAGAAGACCTGGCTTATTTCGCCATGGATTTCAGGAAAGAACTCGGAACGCCATTTCAACCGCCTTATCAGCCGAGTGTGGCGAATTACACGGATAATTACATCCTGCAAATCTCCGGTTCCAAGGCATTCAGTTATGCCGGCCAGCGTATAGGAGTTACTGCCATTTCAGACAAACTCTACCACAGAGCGTATGAAGGTTTAACCCGGCGTTATGGCGGCGGCACCTTCGGAACGGTTTACATCCACCGCGTCCTGTATGCCCTTTCTTCGGGCACAAGCCATTCCGCCCAATACGCTTTGGCGGCGATGTTTAAGGCCGCTTCCGACGGTTCTTTCGATTTTGTTTCCATTGTTGGCGAATACGGAAAGCGGGCAGCGAAGTTAAAGGAGATTTTCCTCCGCCATGGGTTTACGATCGTGTATGATCTCGACCTGGACGAACCCATCGCGGACGGATTTTATTTTACGATTGCATATCCGGGAATGACCGGCGGCGAATTGATGGAAGAACTTATGTATTACGGGATCAGCGCAATCTCGTTGAGCACAACCGGCAGTAATCAGGAAGGCCTGCGCGCGTGCACTTCCTTCATTAAAGACCATCAATACGGCCTGCTGGACGAACGTCTTGCCCTGTTTGAAGAAAATAAAAAGGGGAAATAAGCAAAAGAAACAGCATTACAACGTTTATTAACAATAATTACTTGCATTTCCATTGGTTCTTCCGGTAAAATCCTTTATATTGCCCCTGTTTAATAACCCGCAATATTAAGTCGTTACAATGAAATCCAACGGAAATGTTTTTAATAAAGTTACACACAACAATCTCCTTCCATCGCAGGGACGCATTTTGATTTCAGAACCCTCCTTTCAGGATGCTTACTTTCGGCGATCTGTTGTTTTGTTGGTAGACCATAATTCAAATGGTTCCATGGGGTTTGTTTTAAATAAGAAAACCAACCTTTTCGTAAACATTTTTTTCCCCGAACTGGAAAAATGTCATCCCATGCCGATCTATCTGGGAGGGCCGGTAAGTACCAATCGTTTGTTTTTCATACATACCTTAGGCGATACGATCATTCCCGACGCGTTGCCTGTCGGAGGTAAGCTCTTCTTCGACGGCGACTTCAACGTATTGAAACAATATATACTGAATGATCATTCCATCGAAGGCAAAGTTAAGTTCTTCCTTGGCTACTCCGGTTGGACGGGAGGACAGCTGGAACGTGAAATCGACGAATATTCCTGGGTGGTCGGAAGTCCGAATTGCGAAAGTATTCTTTCGGCCGACGGCGAATCGTACTGGAAGACGTCGTTAGCCCGGATGGGAAAACACTATCGCACGTGGATCAATTTCCCTAAAGATCCCTTGATGAATTAGGAGAAAACAGCTGCACCGCCAGAACGTCCCGGAAACCTTCGCCGTCGGCCAGCCAGTCGGTCAGCGTTCCGGCAACCGTAAATCCGCAACGGGCGTAGAGAGCACGGCTTGGTTTGTTTCCGACAGGTATATGCGCATATAATTGATGCAGTTTCAGGAAAGAAAACGCATATTCTATCAACAGCAATAACGCTTCCGTTGCTATTCCGTTGCCTTGGAAATCCGGATCAAGCAATATCCCTGTTCCCGACCGGCGATTATGCGGATCGAAGTCGAACAGATCGATCAAGCCGACAGCCCTGCCGGTTTCATTCACTTCTATGATCAATCGCAATTGTTTCAGTTCGTATATGTCCCGGCGCGATTCGGCGATATATTGCCGGAGTACATACTGCGAGTACGGAGCCAGCGAATTTCCGACAGTCCATAAAGACGTTTCGTTCTCCAGCCGATAGAGCAACATCAGGTCTTCGGGTTCAAGCGCGCGCAGCGTGATGTGTTCATTCTTCAATAAAGCCATACCGTTCTTCTATTATTTATCTCCCGGAGAAATCAACACTCCGTTTTCGCTGTGGTAAATATGATAAACCGCTTTTTTGTTGATCAGTTTATCCATAAAGAGCAACATCTGTTCAAAGCGGACGTCCGGAAAACAAAAAGCATAATCGGTAAAACTCTTCATCTGATTTTTCCGGTTGATCGCATCCATTACGCGCTCCTCGCCTATATCCCAGAGATTGACAAATTCCATATCCGGCATTTGCCTGACACATGCTTTTCCGGCCGCTTCAAAATGTTCTTCGCGGCAAAGAACAAGCAAACGGCGATGCTTAACCTTTTGCTTCCTTCTCTTTTTATCTTTGGAAGAACCGAAAAGGCCGGCGAACATGATCTTCGCGGCTATCCCAAGCCGGATCAGTCCCCGCATCAGAAAACCGGAACGGGGATAGTATTTCCGATAGAAGATCAGCATTGCATGGTAAAAGGCTTTGATGTATTTTATATCGCTGTGGCGGGTCGATTCTCCTTTGTAATGTAAAAGCCGTTCCGGGATGTAATAATTTTGGTAGTCGCTTTGCTTAATCCGGTAAGACAGGTCTATATCTTCCCCGTACATGAAGAAAGCCTCATCCAGCAGTCCCGCCTTTTTCAACGCGTCGTGGCGCAAAAGCATAAACGCACCCGAAAGGACATCGACGGAATGTGGTTTATCCGGATTCAAAAAAGGAAGAGTATAACGGGAAAAAACTTGCGAACGGGGAAACAGTTTCGATAAGCCCGACAGTTTGCAGAACGCAACCCGGGGCGTAGGGAACGATCGCTTGCTCTCCGCAAGGAAAGCGCCGTTTCCATTAATCATCTTCACTCCTGCCGCACCACATTCGGGATGTTCATCCATCATGAAGCACAAGGTTCGGATACTCTCTTCACCAACTACCGTGTCCGGATTTAGAAGCAGAATATATTCCCCCCCGGCCTGCCGTATAGCCCGGTTATTCGCCCGGGAAAAACCCTCGTTATCCTCGTTGGTAATAAAAACCACACGCGGAAACTTGGGTTTAAGATATTCCACGGAACCGTCGGTTGAATGATTATCCACCACGAATATCTCCACTTCCAGCCCCGCAACCGCCGCTTCAACAGAGCGAAGACACTGCTCAAGGAAGTATTTCACATTATAATTAACGATAACAACAGATAGCTTGTATTTGTACATAAGTTTGACGGATTACATTTTAACGGAGTCGGAAAAACGGATGCGGTTCAGAATCGAACGCCCCAAAGTTACTTCATCGGCATATTCCAGTTCGTCGCCGATCGAAACGCCGCGGGCGATCACACTGACTTGCACATCCAAGCCGGTTAGTTTGCGGTTGATAAAGAAATTGGTCATGTCCCCGTCCATTGTCGTGCTCAAGGCGAGGATCACTTCCCGGAGTCCGCCGGCTTTTACTCTTTCCACTAAGCTGTCGATCTCCAAATCCGCCGGCCCGATCCCTTCTATCGGAGATATTCTGCCTCCCAATACATGATAAACACCATTAAACTGCCCTGTGTTTTCAATAGCCATCACCTCCCGGATACTCTCCACGACACATACGATCGCATGGTTGCGATGCCGACCGGCACAGATTTGACAAAGATCATGGTCGGAGATATTATGGCATAAGCGGCAGTACTTCACCTCTTTCCGAAGCGCAAGCAGCGCCGCTGAAAAATTCTCTACATGCGACGTATCCCTTTTCAGCAAATGGAGCGCCAGCCGGAGAGCCGTCTTCCTACCGATACCGGGCAGGGACGATAACTCGTTCACTGCGTTTTCCAATAAAACGGACGGATATTTTTGGATCATTGTTTTTTTTACTTTGACGGCAAAGATAAGGAAAGAGAGTAAGAAAACGGTAAAATGGAATGCAAATGAGTTATGTATTAAATCAATACGGCTCATTCCCTTTTAGTATTTCGGCTCGAAAATCAGATTTTTGAGCCGTATTTACTTACCTTTGTGATACGAAAAAAGAATTGACGGGAAATGAAGCAGGATAGGATTGATAAAATAATCGATTTCGTAAGGAACCGATTTGGTGTGTCCGTATCCGTATCTAAGCTATTTACCACTGCTGAACAGGAGAAACTCGAAACCCTGCAACAACAATTCCGGCAGAATATTGCCAAACTGCCTCCGTCACTATATAAAAAGGAGATGGAACGACTGGCAATCGATTTGAGTTGGAAATCATCACAGATCGAGGGTAATACCTACTCGCTACCGGAAACGGAACGTCTGTTGGCGGAGAGGCAAACGGCGCAAGGCAAGTCGCTCGAAGAGGCCAAGATGTTATTAAACCACAAAGAAGCATTGGATTACATCATTGAAAACCCGTACTATCTCACACCGTTGAGCATAGTCAAGATAGAAAACATCCACAGCATACTTATCCAAGATTTGGGTGTAGACAGGAATATCCGTACTCGCCGCATAGGTATCACAGGCACAAATTACCGGCCGTTGGACAATGAATTTCAAATCCGTGAAGCATTGGAGAGCGTGTGCGAACTCGTAAACGGCCGTGAAAATATATTCGACAAAGCCCTGCTACTACTGGTGCTCATTTCGTACATCCAACCATTTAACGATGGCAATAAACGCACGGCACGGATCGTGAGCAACGCCCAGTTGATTGCCGGTGGTTATTGCCCAATTTCGTTCCGCACGGTTGATTCTATCGACTACAAAAAGGCGATGCTGTTGTTCTATGAGCAGAATAACCTTTCGGTGTTCAAGAAAATCTTCATCGACCAGTTTGAGTTTGCAGTGAACACTTATTTTTAGCTTGAATTACTCATCCTAATCGAGCGAAAGCTTGCTTTCACGAGCTCTCCTCCTTGGATAAGGAGGAGTACCCGAACGGAGTGAGGGGGAGGTGGTTGGAGAGGTGATTTACAATTAATATCCAACCAC
>JAITVG010000075.1 GCA_031285925.1 Tannerellaceae bacterium | reverse complement strand
GAACTTTCCATTAAACCGGTGCAGGTAGAGAACCCCCGTAATCCGGTAGGTTTTATTAAGCCGAAAGAATAATACATTCAAATATTTATTGAGCCGAGCAGAGATGCCCGGCTTTTTTTTATTTGTTTTCCCGAAAAATCACTTCGCGCTTATATATTAGTGTAAAAACTGAATTTTAAAATTAAGTTGTATGAAGACAAAGATTTTCGAGGCATTGAAAACGAAGTTCGCCGGTGTCGATGCTCAGATTTTAGACCGGATAGCCGCGAAAAAGGCAGAAGGTGTTACGGACGAAAGTAAAATAACGTCAATCGTTGACGGTGTTTCCTTTCAGGACGTGTTGCAGAGTTATGGTGATTTCAGGGCAGGGGATGCCTCTTCTTCCGCAGTGAAGAACTACGAAAGGAAGCATAACCTGAAAGACGGTAAAACGGTCGAAACGCCGCCTGTTGATCCTCCACAACCCCCAACCAATCCGAAGCCGGATGATATGGCCACCCTTATAGCCAATGCCGTAAGCGCAGCCGTAAAACCGTTATCGGAGAAGCTGTCGGGGTTCGAGGAAAAAGAGGCCATGTCGAAAAGGAATGCCGATATTTTCGCGAAAGCCAAAGAGTACGGCATCCCCGAATCGCAAGCTAAAAGGTACAATATTCCCAAAGATGCGGACTTGGACGAATATTTCAAGGATGCAAAGCAGGAATTGGCCAACCTCGGCTTTAAGGACGTGAAGGCGCCGGAAAGCACCGAAGCTGAAATCAAAAAAGAGGGTGAAGCAATCGCCGGTGCGATTAACGCCCAAACGAAAGAGATTGTTGAACAAACTAAAAAGTAAATTATGTCAGCAGGATTTAAGTACAACCTCCAGCCGGAGGATGAAAAAAACGAACGGTATGATGTAAAGTCGGGTATTCGGCGCATAGGCCCTTACAAACTCGATCTTGCCAGCACTCCGGTCGGTATTGAATTGCCTTCGTTTACGCCTGTCGCCGCCGACTTGAGAACCAAGTCGTGCAAGCCGGTACGTAACGTGAAGGTTATTGAAGCATACGTGTCCGGCAGTACTTCCTTGAAGATTCAAAAAGGATCACTTGCCTACGCGGGTATGTTTTTGGGAAATGGCACGAAAGGCACCACCGTATCATACATTGATGCATCGAATGCCGGGTACGACTTATTGACCGTTTCGGGTATTGGAGCGGATGTGTCAGCAGGAACTGTGCTTTTTGAAGCCACAGCCGCAGATGGAGCAACACCAAAGAATGTGGCCAACTCTGCCCTCTATGAGAGAAAAAAGGTAGACAGCGGTATTAACCTTGTCGCCCTTTTGTCTGCCGCCCGTGAGATTGAACCGGATAAACTCGTTATGCCTTTCTCCGCAAAGGATAAGGAAAAACTCGGTTCGGACTTTCAGTTTAACGAATAAAACCGGTAAATTATGTTTTTGACAATTGAAAAATTATTCAACGATGTAAATATCGTTGGCGCGGTTATCAACCGTGTGATGCAGACGCGCAAGGATGCGATTTACTGGAAACAGTACCTGGACTGGAGGCGTACCACTACGCGCGTGTTCAAGGATTATATCGGAACCGTAACAGGAGTGATGGCCGGTTCTATCAACTCTCAATTTGGCCGTAAGCCGATTCGTGAGCGCCGGAATATCGGTTCGGGGTATGGTGAGATCGCCTATCTGGGTGATGCCTACCAAATGTCCATCGACCGGCTTTCGGAGTTGCAGGACTTGATCGACAAGTACAATGCGGGTGCAACGGCGCAGCAGACGTCCGTATTGAACGAGATCGTGAACTTCATCTATGACGACTACCGGCAGATCCTTTTGGCCGCTCACAAGCGCATGGATATTGTTGTCGGTTCGCTCCTTATGACCGGTAAGGCAAATGTGAAGAACCGGGATAACAACCCCGACGGTATCGACCTGTTGAACATTGAGCTCCCGTTCAAGTACATCACCCCGGAAGCTGCCGTAAAGGATACGTTCATCTCCTACCTGCAAACGACCATGAACGAATTGAGGCCGGAATACGGAATCTTCTCGAAGATGATCATGTCCCGTGCTACGTTCGTGAAGAACATCGTAGGCAGTGCAGAACTCGGAGAGAAATTCAAAATGATTCTTGGCCAGCGCGAGATGCTTGTAAGCGCCAATCTCGTTACTTCGGAACTTGCATCGCAGGTGTTCACCGGTATCGGACTTCCGGCTATCGAAATCAAGGAAGATTACGTTATCGACCAGCAGGGAAAGAACGTACAGATTTATGCCGACGATCGCATCACGCTGTTGCAGCAGGACAGGATCGGTTACATGCGCTTCCATACCCCGTATGAAGTAACAGACCCGATTCCGGGGAAAACGTATTCCCGCACCGGCGATGGTGATCTTCTGGTGGCTGCCGCCCGCGACGATAACGGCCGCTATCTTGAATATACTGCCGAATGGATACCTCAAATCAGTGATCCTAATTTGATGGTGAACTTCGACCTGTCGGTAATGAACGAAATCGAGGAGGGGTAGGCCATGAAAGTGAAAGTATTGAGAATCTTCCGTGACAAGTTCACGAAAGAGATTTACACTGCCGGAAAGGAACTTCAATTCGGCGATGAAAGCAAAGACCGTGTGCAAGACCTTGTTACGCGCCGGTTGGTTGAAGTTGTCGCTGATGCGAAGAAAGAGCCTGATAATAACGGTGTATCGGTTTCGCTCTTTGACAGGGAGTTTGAGAAAAAGACCGTCGTTGAGGCCATGAGAGCTATCGGAGGACAGGTGACTATGAATATGAAAGAGGAAACTCTTATCGGAAAAGTAGCCGCTTTGGATGAAGATAAAACGATTGCATTAAAAGAGGCGCTTGGTATTGAAGTCGTTAAAGATGAAAATCCAACACCGGTAGACGAATCCGACACCGGTTTTTAGCCATGACAACAGGCGATTACATAACCCGGAAGTTTCAGTCCTTCGGCATTGATTTGTCGGAGGCTGATATTCTGGATGTATCCCTCAGTAGCGGATTGAATACGGATGATGAGGTTTCAAAAGAGAATCATCATCCTGTTACCGTTGCGATGGTTCAATACATACCGAATCTGCTTCTTCGCGCTTCATCGTTTACGGAAAACAAACTGTCCATGTCATGGGACATTGACGGGATAAAGGCTTTCTATTCGATGAAATGCCGGGAGTACGGGCTTGAAGACAATTTAAACTCGAACAAACCAACTGTTACATTCTGGTAATGATCAAACGATATTCACATACGGCAATAATAACCGCAGAGATCGGCGGGTATCTCCGCCACGGGGAATGGGTTGAGGGCAGTAAGCAGGAGTTTACGGTCAGAGGCCAATACTTTCCGAACAATAGCGGTCATCAAAAAAAAGTGAATACCGACGGGAACGAGTTTACAGTCAAAGGCGAGTTCTCTACGCAGCAAAAGAAGATAGAGGGCGCTACCCGGATCAGGATTGACAGCATCGGTCTGGATTCCCGGATTGAAAGTTGGGAACAGTTTCAGGTTCACTCTGTAATTTACATCTGACAATGGCACGTAAAAGCGGACTTACTCCACTCTGGAAGAAAAGCGACATCAACAAGCTGTTCAACAAGCTTGAGGAAAAAGCCGAGTTTGTGATATTGGACTTATTGTACCGCACGGGTGAGGAGTTTGTAAAGGTTGCCAGGTTAGAGGGTCAATACAAAGATCATACCGGGAATCTTCGTTCATCTATCGGTTATGTTATCGTCCGAAATGGTACTATCATCGGTCGAAACTTTCAGCTGTCAGAAAAGGAAGGGACAGACAAGAAAACCGGTAAGCGTGAAGCCGAGCAGTTGGCAATGGATTTGGTAAGCACTTATTCTACCGGATATGTCCTTATCGGCGTTGCCGGGATGAAGTACGCCGCAATTGTCGAAGCAATGGAGAATAAAGACGTTCTTACCAGGGCGGCTGGCAGAGCGGATGATTTCATCAAAGAACACAGCAGATTGTTGTTTAAAAGATTATCAATTTAATATGGCAGACGAATTTGATATAATAGACCTTGTTTTCGCGGCCGTTGAATCGGCTGATACCGGTTTAGTTCTGTATAAGGACTATTCCGCTACGGGGGAAAAGAACGACCATATCACGGTACGTACTACCGGCATGGAGACAAAGGAATATGTAAACAAGGCCTCTGTCGTGAACGTGAACGTCTTCATCCGAAGGCGCGATAATAACGGAATGGCATACCGGGATGTGATGAGAAACGCGAAACGGAAGCTAATCACTTCGTTTAAATCAATCTCTCATCCGGCCGGGATGTATTTCAGGGCAAAAGTCGTTTGGGCTGAACCGATGGGCGAAGCCAAAGCGGGTTTTGATTGTACAAACATAAGATTGGAAGTAATAACAGAATTAAATTAAAAAATTATGGCAGCAGAAAGAAGTTTAGCCGTAGGCGTATCCTATCTGGGATTCGCCGACCCCGGCGATGGCGTTCCGGGAACAGATTTTACTCAATTGAAAACAATAGAGGAAAACTCCGTAGTTTTCAATTTCAGCGACAACACGACAGTCAATTTTCGTGCAGAAGGGATGAGTGATCCCTGGGCGTCATTCGACAAGGCCGGTGATCCGGATTCCGTAGAGTTCAACATCCCCTCACCCACTCCGGATGAGTTAAAGATGCTGTGCGGCGGAACGGTGACCGGCAACAAATGGGCGGCGCCAACGAACATTCAGAACGTTCGTAAAACGCTGAAAATTCAGACAACTCCGTATGCTGGAAAGTTCACGGAGTACATTTTCACGAACTGTAAAGTTTCAGCCAAGATCAACCAGGCTCCCAACTCCGAGCAAACCGATTTGCTTATGGTCAGGGCTTCCAAAATGGCAGCAATCTCCGAAGCCGGTGTTCAGGGTGACCCTTGGAGCCGGGAGGTTAAAACGGTTGAATCAGTCCCCGAAGGTTAAAAAAGACCCAAATCAATTGAAGCCCCGGACATGTATATTGTTCGGGGCTTTATATTTTAAAGTAAAAAGCATGGGTGTAAAACTTGCGATACAGAATGAGTCTCTTTCGGCGGTAGACATGCCGGTAGTGATTCCGTTTGAATTTAAGAATGTCCCGGAAGGAAAAATAACCGGTGATTCGATTATCGTTAAGCCGGCCACGGTACGGACGTGGTTCAGGCTAAAGCCGCTCTTGGCATTAATCGAAAAAGAGCATATAAATAAGTTGGTTTCCTCAAAAGATATGGCTTTCAATGACGAAATACGGGACGTTATGAGTACTTACGATGAACTTGTCTTTGAAATCGTGTGCATGGGTATTCACAACAACGAGGGAGAGATGCCTGAATGGTTCAAAGAGGTACTAAGGGGCAGTTGCACTTGGGAGGATATATTCGTCCTGTTCAATGCGATTGTTTACCGTTTGGGTGCAACGTCTTTTTTGAATACTATCACAGCCGCGAAAGCTGTGAGCCCGCTCGGAGAAGAGGAGATGATAGCCCTTCAGGAAAACAAAGAAAGCTGGACAAAAAAATAAACGAGCCGCAAAGCTGCTTCATGTTCCTGGTGATCGCAAACGAGGCTTTCGGATATACCCACCGGCAGACACTTGACAGTTCTTTTGTCGTTATTGTTTCAATGCTACGGGAGCATGGGTATTTGATAAACGAGCGAAATAAAATGTATGAACGTTCGGATGAGGATGATTTGGGCGAAGGCGAAGAGTGGAAATACATCACTGACTTCAAAACAGGAAAACCAAAGAAGATAAAGCGGGTAAAAAATGTTTAGGTTATATATTATAGTGTGTTAGTCATAGTGATTTTTGTTTGTGTATTTACCCCGGTGGCCGGAATGGTTGCCGGGGTTTATATTTTATAATAAAAACAGGCATGGGAATCATAAACAAGAATAATGCGTTGATGATGGCTATTGGGGCTGATCCATCGGACTTGTATCGCAACCTAAATCAGGCAGAGGTAAGGATAGACCAATTCGGTAATCATGTAAAAAAGGCGGGAGATAAAATAGGAATGTTTCTTTCTGCCGGTTTCGGGGGCGCTGTACTTACCAATTTCGCGAAAGAGGTAATCAATGTCAGAGGCGAGATACAGCAGCTGGAAATTGCCTTTGAAACGATGCTCGGAACTAAAAAACGCGCCGATCAGATGATGGCCGACGTTAAAGACCTTGCTCTCAGGTCGCCATTCACCCTTACGGAAGTAGCCGACAATACAAAGCAGCTTATCGCAATGGGTATAGCCACAGAGGATGCTGTCGAAACGGTAAAAGCGCTGGGTGATGTATCGGCGGGTGTTGCTGTTCCTCTTTCAAGGATAGCTATAAACTACGGGCAGGTGGCTGCTTTGGGCAGGTTACAGTCAAGGGAGATCAGAGATTTTGCAATGGCCGGAATTCCTATCGTAGATGAGTTGGCTAAAATGCTTGGAAAGACATCCGCAGAAATATTTGAAATGGTCGAAGCCGGAAAGATTGGATTCCCGGCAGTCGAACAGGCATTTAAGAACATGTCGGGAGAAGGCGGGAAGTTTTATAATTTGATGGAGAAACAGAACGCATCTGTTACCGGGCAGATTTCCAAGCTAAAGGATTCTTTTCAATTGATGTATAATGAAATCGGACAGGGTTCGGAAGGGGTTATTTATTCGGCCATTGAGGGAGCATCGCTTCTGATAGAGAACTATGAAAAGGTCGGTCGGGTGTTGATTTCCCTCATTGCTACTTACGGAGCGTACAGAGCAGCATTGATACTAACTTCTGCGACGTCCAAAGGATATACTGTTGCACAGCTTGCTCAACTAAACGCACTTATAGCAGTTGAGAAAGCTCAAAAGTTGCTTAATGCCACAATTTTAAAAAACCAGTATGTGGCCATAACAGTTTTAGTCGTAGGGTTAGCCTCTGCAATGTGGGCTTTGTCCGACAGGACTACTTCTGCCGAAAAGGCGCAGGAACGATACAATTCGATAAGTGAAAAACTGAGCGAAACACTCGAAAAGAATAAACAGAAGTCGCAAGAATTATTGTCTGTATTTGAAAGCGAGGTATCATCTTCAAAGGAAAGACAGCAAGCACTCGAAGCCTTAAAAGCAGCTTATCCATCCATTTTTAAGGACTACGATGTAGAGAAACTAAAACTTGCAGATATTTTAGAACTAAAGAAACAGATAGCGGAAGTAGATTTACAAAGAAGTACCCAATCCTTGCGTAGCGAGTATGTTGATGCGTTGAAAGATCGTGATAAGATTGCGGAAGAAATAGAGTTTCGCTCGCAGAATTACGGTAACGGTCAATATAAGTATGGTGAATTTCAAAGCAGAACGGTTTCACAGCTAAGGAAAGACTTTGAAGTATCAAGCGAGCTTGTTAAAAAACTCTCATCGGATCTGCAAAAAGACATGAATGCCGCATGGGAGGCAAATACACCTAAAGAGGTTAAGGTAAGTTCTTTGGAAAGCGTAATAAAGAACCTTGAAAACGAAAAAAAGAGGCTCGAATATCTGAAGGAGGATAATGACAGTCTAATGCCTGATATTATTTCCGATGCACAGATTGCCAATATTAATAAGCAGATAACGGAATATAATAAAGAACTTGAAAATCTTAAAAAAACAGAACAAACACCTATTTACGGAGCAGATTACCAAGCAGCCAAAAAAGAATGGGAAACAGCGAAGAAAGAACTTGAATCCATAGAAAAGGATAAAGACGCTTTCACTACCAAGCAATATAACGATGCGAAGAGCAGGGCGGAAAGCGCAAAGAAAACATTTGAGGAACTTGGGGGCGTGACTAAAGTAGATAAATCCTCAACCGCCCCCGACCGCCTCCTCAAAGAAAAGCTCGACCTTGAAAACCGTCTGAATAACGAACTGTTGAAGCTCCAGCAGGACAATATCAGTTCCGGTATCGCCTTGATGGAAGACGGCTATGAGAAACGCCTTGCGCTTATCAATAACGAGTACGACCGCGAGATAGCCTCTATTCGTCAGAAAGAGCAGGAATGGCGCGATGCACAGGGCGGGAATCTCACCATTGATCAAACATCCGCTATCGACCTTGCGGACGAAAACGCCTTTCAGAAACGGATGCAGTTGGAAGAAAGTCTTCGCAAAGAGGCCGCCGATGCCGAAAAGCAGTCGTGGATTGATTATAATAAGGAATACGGCGACTATCAGGCAAAGCGTTTGGCCATAACCGAAGACTATGCAAGAAGGATAGCAGCCGCCCAAACAGGCGGAGAAAAGGCCTCATTATCAGCCGAACAGGATAAAGCCGTACAGGAACTTGACCA
This sequence comes from Tannerellaceae bacterium, assembly GCA_031285925.1. Taxonomy (GTDB): domain Bacteria; phylum Bacteroidota; class Bacteroidia; order Bacteroidales; family Tannerellaceae; genus QVMG01. The sequence goes on along the minus strand of JAITVG010000075.1, from coordinate 5,663 downwards.
GTCCATGGTTGAGCAGTCCGACCTTTGGGTTCGCCTCTTTGAGGATGCCGACCGGCAGACAAATGAGTTTATAAAAAAGATTATCGCGGAAACGGAGCAGCTTCTTGACTATATAAATGGAGTAGAGGGTGCTACTATCCCAATAGGATTTACGCCCGAACAGCTGGAAACCCTAAAGAAAGACCCCGAAAAGATAAAGGATATATGGAATGGGCTTATAGAAAAGCGGAATGAGTTAAACAGCCGCAACCCGTTCGGGCAACTGATAAATGGCTTTAAGGATTTGAAGAAAGCATCCACCGATGCGGATAAAAAGAAAGCGTTTTCCGATATATCATCCGGAATAGAATCCGTATCCGGGATGCTTTCGGACGTGGGCAGTGCATGGCAAAACATACTCGGTGAAGAAGCCTCTGAAACTGTCGGGAATGTCACAACGGCATTAACCGGAATGGCACAAACCGGATCGGGTGTTGCGAAAGTTATGGCGGGAGATTTCACCGGTGTTGTGGATATTCTGAAAGGCATACCTGCCATGATAGACGGATTTGCAAACCTTTTCGGAGGCGGCAACGACAATGCCAAACTTCAAAGACAGATTGACCAGTACAATGAGATTGTCAGCCTGTACGACAGTCTGATCGACAAGCAGAAAGAGTATCTTGAAACCCTCACCGGCGAGGATGCACAAAAGCAGGCGGCCGAGATTGAGAAGATGATAGAGCGGCAAACCGCTGCCGCGCAAAGCAGCCTTGAAGCGTGGTTTAAGAGTGGGGCGTCATGGAAAAGCCATTCGGAAGGATGGCATTTCAATAAAAATTTTTCCAAAGAGCTTGGCGGAACTGGGGACATACTTGAATTTGACGCTGCCAAATGGAAAGAACTGCGTGATAACGTCGAACTGTGGCAAAGACTGCCCGAAGAAGTAAGGGCTTACGGTGAGGCCGTAATTGGAGCAGAGGAAAGCACAGAGGATTTGGCGAAGTCCCTGAAGGAATCATTTACAGGCATTTCGTTTGATTCTATAAAAGATAGCCTGGACGATATTGTTTCCATGGCTGACATGACCTTTGAAGACATATCCGATTCCTTTGAGGATCACATGTCAAAGGCTGTTCTGCACATGGTGAAGAATCAGTACCTGACGAATGAGTTAATGAAATGGTATGAGCAGTTCAGCGCCGCCGCATCCGACGGGCAGCTAACGCAGGCCGAAACGGAAGCGTTGCAAAACTACTATACACAGATCGCCGAAAAAGGAAATGAGTTGTATAAACAGGCGATGGATCTCGCCGGTGTTGATATAACCAAAGATGATAACGGAAGTGCTTCCGACAATTCCCTTGCCGGAGCGTTAGGCAAAGCATCTCAGGAAAGCATAGACATTCTGGGCGGAACTATGGGCAGAATCAGTGTCATACTGGAAGACATGAAGCGAATGATGGCTGGCAGCGTAACATTCGACGCCTCCGCTTTCTATCAGTCGTTTCAGGATTCATTACAGGCTATTTACGACCTGCAAATAAAAGGCTGGGAAGATGTGAAAGCCATCCGCGACCTCTCGCGGGCTGTATCCGAAAACACGGCCGAAATAGCCCGTCTTACCGAAGAACAGGGAAAAACGCTTGTGTCCATAAACAACAACACGGGAGCGGCCGTAAACCGGCTTAACGGCACGCTGGATGTGAAACAGAAAGGCGGCGGAGGGCTTGGATCATGACCATAGACGGAATGGATATTTTAAGCACATGGGGCTGTGTGCTGCTGGACGATTCCTTCAGCTCGCTGTTCAAATACCCGGATCGTACGGACGTGAACTTTACGAACTACGCCGAACGTGACGGTATAACGCCCGATCTTCGCAAATGCGGGTTCAAACCGAAAAGCGTATCGCTCAATTTCCTGATGAAGCACAGTTCGGAGAGTGACTTTTGGGCAAAGTATCAGGCGTTCTTTACCGATATGGCCGCGGCGGGATACCGCACGGCAGTTCCCGGAAACGGAATGACTTACCGGCTTCGCTACGACAGGACAGCCGGCTACCGGTCGCCAAACCTGCATAATGCCGGGAACAACATCACGGTGTTCACGCTGAACTTCATCGAAGACGACCATTCGATACCCCTCGGCGGATCCCCTTCGGGCGGAATACCGATAACCGGCTATTACGGCGTGAACGGTATCGACTTCGGCGCGTTCGGCGTTCACCCTGACGGCGAGATTGGCGCGATGCTTCATTACCCGGACGTAAAAGAACCGTTCACCGACGGGCAGACGATCGACCTCGACACAAGGAGGATAAAACACAAGGAAATAACCCTTCCGCTCTGGATGGTTGCCGCCTCGCAGTCGGAGTTTGTAAACAACTGTTCCGCTTTCTTCGCGCAGTTTGCACAGCCGGGAAAGCAGTCATTATATATTAGAGAAATCGGCGGAACGACCTACGTGTATTACACCGGCTGCACTTCGTTTTCGGTTTTCTGGGGTCAAAAGCCCGGAGCGAAGTTCAGCATCAGGCTGACAGTACCAGTGGTTACATGGCTGGACGGCACGGAAAGGATACTGACGGTGCTGTTTGACCCCACGTATGGAGCGCTTGCGGACGAAAACGGAAGATTGCTGACATTAACGTGAATCCGATATATGAAAATTCCCATCGGAATGAAACGAAATTCCCATCGGAATGAGAAAAAATTCTCATAGTGATGAGAAAAAAATTCCACAGGCACGGAAATATTAAAACAGATAAAGACAAAGATATGGCAGACGTACAGTATATACCAATCAATCAGCTCCCGGAGGCTACCGAAACACAGGTAGCCACCGGAATGGTTATTATAGCCTTGCCCCAAGGCGCATACCGTGCCCCCGGTTCCCGCATGAAAGGCAGGGATGGCGACAATGTTTACCTGCGCAATAGCGGGACGTATATCCAGTGGAGCATCGGCGCATCGGGTGCATGGAGCAACCTCGTTGCGCTTTCCGACATCAAGGGCGATAACGGGAAAGACCCCGTGTTCCGCAAGGGCGCTACCGGCATAGAATTTAAACTTGCGGGCAATCCCGATACATCCTATACGGTCGTAGCATCGTATGATGATTTGGGAATTAAATTTGAAGACCTTACCGGGGATCAGATAAGTCGGCTCAAATTGAAGTTCTCTGACCTTACCGAAACAGACATTGAGCAGTTGCAGCAACCGGCCTTGCAGGCTGCCGCCGATGTGACCGATACCATGCAAGGCATTTCCGCCGAATGGACGAACACCCTAAAGCCCGGAATAGAAACATCCGTTCAGGATGCCCAAAAAGCCACAACAAAAGCAACCGCAGCAGTGGAAACGGCAAGCACGGCAGCCGGTAATGCAGACGATGCAGCCGGCGCGGCCAATGCAGCCACAGAATCAGCCCAAACGGCAATCAATATGGCCAATGTAGCCACAGAGGGGGCACAAACGGCAAAGAACAATGCGGATACGGCAACGCAAAACGCAAACGCAGCAACCGATTCAGCGAACACGGCAGCCCAAAACGCAAACACGGCAGCCGCCGTCAGCAAGGAACTGAACGAACACCCGCCCGTTATGCAGACGAATGACAGCGGCATACTTACATGGTGGGTTTGGAATTTGGATACACATTCCTACGCAGACACCGGGCTACCGGCACGCGGCGCAGAGGGCAAGCCGTTGAAAGTAAGTTCTGACGGATATTATATGTACTGGGACGAAACGGCACAAGCTTATGTAACAAGCGACGTGGAAGCCTCTGTTTCGGTAGACCTGCAAAACATTCCCGTCAATTTTACAGAAGCGGAAACAAAAGAAACGATAGGCACCGGCGACAGCGTTCCGACCGTATTCGGGAAGCTAAAGAAATGGTTTTCCTCGTTCGGTGCGCTGGCTTGGAAAAGCACGGTAGACTATGCCACGGAAGTGGATAACACCCCTGCGATCCCTACAAAGACTTCCGACATAACGAACGACAGCGACTTTCAGACCGGCAGTAATGTAGACACAAAGATAAGCGCCCACAATCAAAACACGGATGCGCACGCTGACATAAGGGAACGAATAGAGGCCGTATACAATATAGCCACCGGAGCACGCCTTGGTATTGTGTTTGACGATACGGCGCAGTTCAATTCATGGCTGGCCGGTATTTATGAACGTGAGGACGGTATAACTCCCGCCGATCTGAAAGTGGGTGAGAATATCTATCTGCGGGCACTCGGCGAGATTGACCTGTGGTGGGATGGCGTTCAGGCGCAGCAGCAGGAGAGTGAGAAGGTAGACCTGTCCGATTATGTAACATTGACGGCAGGAGATGCCAAATACTTGCCAAAGGCCGACACAGCTGCCGATTCCAATAAATTAGGTGGAATCGATTCAACGCTGTACGGGTTTATGAACGGAAGCAAGACGGTTACCACCCTCGCTTCGCTGGCGCTCGACAAACAGATCATTTATGCAGACATATCCGCAAATGTGTCTTTAAGCGTTGCAAGCCGGATGGTAGACGGGCAGCCCTCGCATATTTTTGTAAGAAATACAACGGCCACGGCCAGGATAATAACTATCCCCACAACCGGGAGTTATGTTTCCATGTCAGGTGCAAGTAAGACTCTCCCGGCATCGGGCTATCAGGAAATAAGCATCGCTTATGATTCTGTGATTTCAAAGTATCGTATAACTGTATTAGAGGCTGAATGAGATGAGTGTATTAAGAAGAAGATTAATGGGCGGAATATTATACTCCTATTATATTAAATCAAATATTAAAGGTGCAGATATTTATTTTGATGGAGAGGTCGTTGGAGTTACATCCAATAGTTATTATACCAACTTTAAAAGTACAAAAAAATCAGGTATGATTAAACTTTTGGGAGGAATCCTGCCTTCAACTAAGACAGAGAATGAATTTACGAGTTCAATTTTAAATATGCCATTTGTTGTAGGAGTATCCAATAAAATATTTACAACTAAAATACGCTCCTTCCAACATATCACTACATATTCAATGCCATCCGAGAAGATAATCAGCCCCGGCGTAAATGATATTGCGGCAAATGAAACATTGATCTCATATCCGAAAAATTTCAGGCTGTATAAACAAATTCCACTGTTTTATAGTCTTAGCTTGTCTGAATATGATACTTATTATGGAGAAATAGAATTAACTGTCAGATTATCCCTGAATCGTCCAGCTATGAGTTCCACTCTTGAAATTCGGGGAGATTTGGGTACAATCGTTATCACAGTAACACTATCTTGAAGAAATAATAAATGATCTAAAATCCCATGTACATCTACATTCATAACAGTATCGCAAATTACGTCGAACTCGCAAAGAAGTTGGACGCAGAAAGTAACCTAATCGCCCCCGACTGGGCAGGCTATCAGTCCGGCGGCTGGCTTCTTCTGTCTGCCGAACAGCTGGCATTTAAAGAGGCCAATCCGGCAGCGAGCAAGCAGGAAGTATTCAATATGGCTATGAATCCTATTGTCGAGCCGGAACCTCATGTGCCCACGGCAGAAGAAAAATTACCGGGACTTATGTCCATGATCATCCCCAAGTATATCAACACAATAGATATGGACAATAACACGGCACTCTACTACAAAGAGTTTCATCCGCAGTGGAGTGTTTTCATCGGCCTGCCT
>JAITVG010000053.1 GCA_031285925.1 Tannerellaceae bacterium | reverse complement strand
CTCCGTTTTAAATAACCGGCAATCTTGTCCCAACCTTCCGGATCGACCGGGCTTTTATGATTCTCCAATCTTCCTTTGAGATAACTGCTGAAAGGATCCAAAGGGTTTTTATGTTCTGTTCCGTCCGACATCATCTTTTTCCATTAAAGCAAGTACACTTTTCTGCAATGCGTTTCGTCCCCGTATGAATTGGGTACGCGACGTTATTTCACTGATATTGAGTATCCCGGCTATTTCTTTGTGGGAATAGCCTTCGATGGCATACAGATTAAATACGGTTCGGTATCCGTCCGGTAAGCCTTCCATGCATCTCATCAATTCCTCCGCCGTGATCCGTTCCAGGGCGGATTCATCCCAATACGACGGCTCCGTACCGGATTCTTCCATACTTACATTCAATTTCATCGCGTTCGTCGAGCGAAGATATTCGAGCGCCGTCGTTACGAACACCCGCCTCACCCATCCGCCGAACGCTCCCTCACCGGAATAGGAACGGATTTTCGTGTACACTTTGATAAATCCTTCCTGTAGCAAATCCTGTGCGGTATCCCTGTCATTGACGTAACGCATGCAGACGCTCATCATCACAGGCGCGTAAGTCTCGTAAATCTTTTTACAAGCCCATGATTCGCCCCGCTTACATGCGGCAATTAACAGTTTTTCATTCATAAATATTTATGCTCTCTACTTTTTATGATGAAAACAGCAGCCGGAAAGTTGCATAGGTGAGGTGGATTTTTCACTAAAAAACCTTTGGGCTTAGTAATCAGAATAGTTTTCGCGATGGTGTTCAGATTGCTTACCTTTGACACACGCCACTATCAATCTGTAACCACTACCTCGTTTTTTTGATCTCAAAAAACAGCCGTATTTTCGCCCGAAAGAAAAAAAAATTGCACGGAAGCTGTTCTAAAGCGGTTGAAAACCCCGTAACACAATTAGTTACAGGTGGTTAAAGACATAATTCGTGTTCGAAAAATTCTGCGTTTTTAGAAAAAAACAGAGGTGGAGAATGAAAAATTCAACCGGACAGGCAGGCGTTTTTTTTCTCTGATGTAGCCCCAAAGGCATCCGTGGTAAACATGGTTGGAAAAGTTGTTAAACACGGTTGCGCCCCGCGTGCACTCCGATACCTCTTGCTGTTTAACAGCAGGGGTATGTGCGTTAATCAACGGAGTTACGCTGTTTAACAGCCTTGCGGCATCCGAAATTGCGCTTTTTCCCGTTTTTCGCCTTTTTTTAGGCGCAGAAAGGCAGAAAACGGAGCAAAAAAGCGTGAAAAAGAGATTAAACACAGAGGTACGGAGGAAACGGATTTTTTTTATTATCTTAATAATGAGCAAGATAAAAACTCCGTGTTTCTGTGCCTCTGTGTTTCAAATTGTAAGCAGGCAGGAAAAAAGCGGAAAAAAGGCAGGCATTCATGCTGTTGTTTTAGTTAAAATATTCGGCAGGAATCAGCAGATTGGCAGGGTAGGTGATAAATTGAAAGCAGGAATCTAACCAACTACTTCAGATAATCACGGATTTTCATGTAAGTTTGCACGCATGGAAAAAATCTATTCTTATTACAGACAGAACATTACGGCCGGCAGGGAAAAGGCCGAGCGTCTTCGGAAAATCATTCATTTTGCAGGTACACTTAGGCTGGCAATCGTAATTGCAGCCGTCGGCACATTGTGGTTTTGCCGGGAGGAAAATTGGTATTGGTGGGTTGCGGCTGTGTTGCCGTATGCCGTCCCCTTTGCCGCGCTGATGGTTTATCACAACCGGTTGTCGGGGCGGAAATCCTACATCGAGGCAATGACTGCGCTCAATGAGAATGAGCTTAAAGGGCTTGATTATGATTATTCGGCTTTCGACGGGGCGCCGGAAAAGAGTTCGGACGAGCATCCCTTCAGCCTCGACCTGGATATTTTCGGCGACCGGTCTATCTTTCAGTTGATCAACCGGACAGTGACCCGGCAGGGAAAGGATGTATTGGCGGAGTGGTTGCTGTCGCCATTAAACGACAGGGAGAAGATTCTGAAACGTCAGGAGGCAATCCGCGAACTTGCCGACCGTACGCCGTTGCGCCAACATTTTTATGTAACAGGAACAGGGGGTAAGAGCGACCGGAAAGACAGCGCTGCCTTAAACTCCATGGCCGGGGAGGAAAGTTATTTCAGCAAAAACCGGTTTTGGAGAGTAATGATATGGGCTGTTCCCGGAATCTGGATCGTTATGTTGGCGGGATTTGCTTTCGATTGGGTGAGCGGCGGCATGGTCGGAATGTTTTTCAGCGTAAGCTTCGTGCTGGCCAATATTACCGGACACAGGATCAGCCGGCTGTATCGGAGTGTGGATAAAATGGAAAAGATATTTGCCGTTTATTCCGATCTGATGAAAGCGATCGAGGAATCTTCTTTTAAAAGCGACGAGCTGCGGCTTGTGCATAACCGGCTGACGGACGACGGGAAAGGGCTTGCGGCGTCGAAGATTGTCAGGCAACTGTCCGGCTATATCGGCGGGCTTGACCAGCGTTACAGCTTCGCAGGTATTGTATTGAATATCCTCTATCTTCGGGACACTCGCCATGCGTTGCTCCTGGAGAGATGGAAAGAGGAACACCGGGAGGATGTGGCAGAATGGATCGGTGCGCTGGCGCGATTCGACGCTTACTGTTCTCTGGCCGGCTTCGCCTTTAATCATCCCGACTATATCTACCCCGCGATAGCCGGCGATTATTTCCGGATGGAAGGAAAAGCCTTGGGGCATCCGCTGCTCCACAGGGATATTTGCGTGCGCAATGACGTAAATATCAGGAAGAGTCCGAGTTTCCTCGTGATAACCGGAGCCAATATGGCCGGTAAAAGCACTTACCTCCGAACGGTTGGCGTTAATTACATGCTGGCCTGTATGGGCGCGCCTGTTTTTGCGGAGTCGCTGACGGTTTATCCGGCCTGCCTGGTGACGGGCTTGCGTACTTCCGATTCATTAGTGAGCCACGAATCTTATTTCTTTGCGGAATTGAAACGCCTTAAAATGATTATAGACAGGCTGAAAGGGGGCGAAGAGCTCTTTATTATTCTGGATGAAATACTGAAAGGTACTAATTCGGTAGACAAGCAAAAGGGATCGCTGGCTTTGATGAAGCAGTTAGTCGGTTTTAATACCTGCGGAATCATAGCCACGCACGATTTGGTATTGGGTACGCTTGCCGAGGAGTTTCCCGGCGAAATAAGGAACTACCGGTTTGAAGCCGACATAAAAAGCGATGAGCTATCCTTCTCCTACATGCTCAGAGAAGGGATAGCTCAAAATATGAATGCCTGCTTCCTTATGAAGCAGATGGGAATAACGCTTTAATACATCTTTACTTACTTCTTCTTGAATTTCTCCAATTCGGGCAAATATTTTTGAATATCGGAAATACGGCGGGAATCGCTTGGGTGTGTGCTGAGAAATTCGGGAGTTCCTCCGGCGCTGTTTGCCGCCATCTTCTGCCAGAAGTTTACTGCCGTGGAAGGATTGTATCCGGCCATTGTCATGAGAACAAGTCCCATATAGTCGGCTTCCAACTCGTGCGTGCGGGAAAAGGGCAGAATCACACCGACTTCCGATCCCAATCCGTAAATCGTATTCGCCGCAGTCTGCACGGCTGCGCTCTTTTTGCTTACAGCCTGGCTTAATATGGCTGCGCCGTACTGGGTCAATACCTGCTGGCTCATCCGCTCGTTGCTGTGCTTGGCAACCGCATGTGCAACTTCGTGTCCCATTACGACGGCCAACTCGTCGTCTGAAGCGATAATTTTCATCAATCCTTCATAAATCACAATCTTCCCGCCGGGCATACAAAAGCCATTCACCTGCGGATCGCTCACCAGATTGAATGCCCAGGAAAAATTGGAGGTTTCGTTTGCCAGTCCGTTTGCCTTTAAATACTCTTCGGTAGCGGCGGCTATTTTCTTTCCTACCCGTACCACCTGCGCTGTCTGAGCGGCATTCGCCGATTTCTTCGCCGTATTGATAAATTGATTATACTGCGTTAAGCTGGCCGACAGCACTTCCTGTTCCGAAACCAGCATCACTTGCCTGCGTCCGGTTATGGGCACACTGCCGCAACCGGTGAATAAAAACACACAAACGATTAATGAGCTTAATAACTTTTTCATGACTTTCCTTTTTTTGTTTATATACCTTTCTCTTTTAATTGTTCAATCATGTCGCGGGTCATGCTGTCCAGATCGTATTCCGGTTTCCAGCCCCATTCCCGGCGGGCGCACGTATCGTCCAGCGAATTCGGCCACGAGTCGGCTATCGCCTGGCGCAGAGGGTCTACTTCGTATTTCATCGTAAAGCCGGGAATGTATTTACGGATATTGGACGCGATAATTTCCGGATCGAAGCTCATTGCGGCGATATTGAACGAATTGCGGTGGAGGAATCCGGAAGTGTCGGCTTCCATTATTTCAATGGCCGCCCGCAGGCCGTCGGACATGTACATCATATCCATAAAGGTTCCCGCAGCGATCGGGCATTTGAACACTTCGCCTCTCACGGCGGAATAATAAATATCCACCGCATAGTCAGTCGTCCCTCCTCCGGGAGGCGTAACGTAGGAAATAAGGCCGGGGAAACGCACCGAACGGGTATCTACTCCGAAGCGGTTAAAGTAATAGTCGCTTAGCAATTCGCCGGACACTTTAGTCACGCCGTACATCGTTTTCGGGTTGCGGATCGTATCCTGTGGCGTTTTGTCCTTGGGAGAATTATTGCCGAATACTCCGATCGAGCTTGGAGTGAATACGGCGCAATTCATTTCGCGTGCAACTTCCAGCACATTAAACAGCCCGTCCATCCCGATTCGCCAGGCCAACTGCGGTTTGGATTCAGCAACGGCGGACAGAAGAGCTGCGAGATTGTAAATCGTATCTATGCCATACTTTGATACGGCTTCGGCGATCTGTTGCCTGTTTGTGATATCGACAATTTCAGAAGGTCCGGATTCTTTCAGCTCTCCTTTAGGTTCCGCGCCGGCAATATATCCGGCCACAATATTTCCGCTGTAAATGCTTCTTAACTTCATTGTCAGTTCGGAGCCGATTTGCCCCGTAGAACCAATAACCAAGACATTTTTCATACGCTCAATTTAGTTTTAAGTTTTTTCCTACGGCAAAGGTATTTAGATTTCCATTTTCCAGCCCTTTTTTGTCTTTTTTTTTCCACCGAGTAGGGGGCGCACCTGTGTGTACGCCCCGAAAATGCTATAGGTAGTACGCGCTCGTACTACCTATACTACGGCGCCGTTGAATAGGTACTACGAGCGCGTACTATATATAGAAACACTTTTTAACGTTAGGCAAAGTATGTAATTGATTGGTTGCCGTGGATAATAGAAAAATGTCACATTCTTAAAACTTTGCAACAAAGTTTGCATACATTTGCAAAACTGACAGAAACCGCAACTTTCCCTCATCGGATGGTTGTAACCTTTTTTCTTTTCCCGGTGGGGAAGTATCTTTATGTTAATTGACAACTCTAATACGACATTGCCTATGAAGAAGCAGATATGACGTTTGTACAGGTATGGCTTTTCACCAAAGCCACAGTAATTTATTAGTGATCTTAAAATTTATAATACCCAAAAAAACACGACAAGAATCTCATGAAAAAGATAAATATCAGAAAACATGTAAAGCATCTTATCAGAATGTCTATGATTATCCTTTTCCTGTGCGCAGCTACCATGACTTATGCTTCGGATGATATAACCAAGCTTTCGGTAAATGCTGTGCAGCAACAGGGAAATACTATTTCGGGAACGATTGTGGATGCGTCCGGTGAAGCGATCATCGGAGTGAATGTTATTGTAACAGGTACCACGAATGGGACGATAACAGACCTTGATGGAAAGTTTACATTAACCAATGTGCCCGCCAATGCCACGTTGAACGTATCTTATATCGGATACATGGAACAAACTATAAGCGTCCAGGGACGCAGCCGGTTTAATATTGTTATGGCGGAAGACATCCAGAACCTCGAAGAGGTGGTAGTGGTTGGTTATGGAGTCCAGAAGAAAGTGAACCTCACCGGATCGGTAGCCACCGTTAAATACGACAAGGAACTTGAAAACCGTCCGATCACGAATGCTTCACAGGCGCTGGCAGGAAAGATGCCCGGCGTATGGGTTAGCCAGAATTCGGGCGCACCGGGCGACGACGGCGCTCAGATCCGTGTCCGCGGGTGGGGTACAATGAACAATACAGACCCGTTGATCCTGATTGACGGGATAGAGGGCAGGATTGCGGAAATCAATCCGAGCGACATCGAATCGATCACCGTATTGAAGGATGCGGCTTCGGCTGCCATATACGGTTCGCGCGCCGCCAACGGCGTTGTATTGATCGAAACCAAAAAAGGAGGGGACTCCGAACGGATTTCGCTGAATTATAACGGATATGTAGGCGTTCAGCAGCTGAGCCGCCGGTATGAAACCATCACCGACAGCCCCGAATACATGCGCTTGTGGAACACGGCCTACGTCAACAGCGGAGGCAGTCCCCTGTTTCCCGATAACGTGATCGAGGCATTTGAAAACGGAAACGACCCTTACAAATACCCAAGCACCAATTATTTCGACGAAGTATTCCGCGATGCGGTTACCACACAGCACAACCTGTCGCTTACCGCCGGCGGAAAGTCGTCGAACAGTTATATCTCGCTGAGCTACCGTGACCAGGATGGTATCGTAAGGAATACATCGGCCGACCGGGTCAGCCTGGCGATAAACAATACCACAACGGTTAATAAATACCTCACTGTCGGCGCGCGGGCAAATCTCTCACGGAGAAAGCAGCACCAGCCTTACGGCGGTATCGGCCGTTTCATTTATATGATGTCGAATGGGCACCCTTTCTCTACCCCATATCTGCAAGACGGCAAAACGTATGGCGGCACGCAGGCGCTTTACCTTGACGGCGAGAAAGCAGGTCAGCCTATCGTGGACACACGCAACCCTTTCCCCGATTTGTATAACGGCGTGAACAACTACACAACCAACTTTCTCAAGGGGAATGTCTTCGCCACGGTCAATTTCATGAAAGGGCTGACGCTGACCGCCCAATACAGCGGCCAATATACCGGAACACTCCGAGATCGCTATAACGAAGAGCATTATTGCTATACCGACCTCGACGGTAACAATCAGACCAAGCCGCTGGACTTCCCTTCCACATTGCTCATTATACGGAACCAGACGGATGAATATTCGTCTACCTTCTTTGCTAATATGAACTTCGACCGGACTTTTGCGGAGATACATGAAATATCCGCCGTGGCCGGTATGCAGATGGAGAGCATGACATTCAAGTTCCTCGACGGGCAGAAATCCGATCCGCCGAAAGGAAGCCTGCATCAGGTATCGTCGGGCACGGCCAATGCCATCACCAACGGGAATACGCGACAGCTACGCATGTTGTCATATTTCGGCCGTGTAAACTATGCGCTGATGTCTAAATATCTGTTTGAAGTCAACGTGCGTGCAGACGCATCTTCACGCTTTGCCAAGGGAAACCGTTGGGGATATTTCCCCTCGCTGTCGGCTGCCTGGCGGTTGGGCGAGGAATCGTTTATCAAGAACCTGGGTGTTTTCGACAACCTTAAACTGAGGGCATCATGGGGCAAACTGGGTAACCAGAATCTGGGAAGCGGTTCAACTTTGGATTATTTCCCCTATCTGCCGCCTATCACGCAAAGTTACGCCACAAGCTACAACTTTGCCGGCCAGCTGGCTCCCGGAGCCGCCATCACGCAGTTGGTAGACCCGGCCATCACCTGGGAAACCACGACGACGACTGACATAGGTCTTGACCTTGGCTTCCTGAACAACCGCCTGTCATTGGAAATGGACTATTTCGATCGCAAAACCACCGATATTATCGTGAGGCTTCCGCTCTCGGCCACATTAGGCAGCGTAACTGCTCCTTTCGAGAATATAGGCGAAATGAAGAATACCGGATTTGAGATCAACGCTATATGGCAGGACAGAATACAGGCTTCCGATTTCGCGTATAGCATCGGCGCTAATTTCACACTGGTGAATAACGGGGTTACCAAGTTTCAGGGAGGAAAGTCGCCCGACGACCTATACCTCATCAGGGAAGGATATTCTTTCCGTACATTATATGGCTTCATCGCCGAAGGTGTTTACCAGAGTAAGGGAGAGGCCGCACAGCACATGCCGAACAACGGTTACATACCCGCCCCCGGCGACCTGAGGTATCAGGACTTCAACGGAGACGGCAAGCTGGACTATCAAGACAAGCGGGAGATCGGCAACACGCTCCCGAAGTATACATTCGGTATCACGGGGAATCTTTCATGGAAAGGATTCGACCTTAGCTTCCTGTTCTCGGGCATAGCCGGTGTAAACGGTTATTACGGTAACACATGGACTTATCCGCTGAACATTTCCGGCGGATCCATCACGGAAAGGTGGCGGAATGCCTGGACGCCCGAAAACCCGTCCACCGAATTGCCGCGCATTGTTCAGAACGATACATGGAACCGCCAGCAATCTTCTTTCTGGGCGTGCAACATGTCATTCTTCAAGTTGAAAAACCTGCAAGTGGGCTACACGGTTCCCAAAGCATTTACCAACAAGCTGGCATTGCAGAACCTCTATGTTTACGTGAACGGTACGGAACTGTTTACTCTTGTTTCTGACAAATACGAAGGATTTGATCCGGAAAGAGACCTCGCCAGGGACGGATATGAACTGTATCCGACACCGAGGGTATTCTCCTTCGGTTTAAATGTTACCTTTTAATGTTTAACGATAAACGATCAACAGATATGAAAAAGATATGTGTACTTATCCTTTCGCTGACGGTAGGATTTACCTCCTGTGAAAGTTTCCTGGATATATTACCGGATGATCAGATAATGAGTGTAACCTTCTGGGAATCGAAAGAAGATGCGACGCTCGCCTTGAACGGAGTCTATAATGTGTTACGGAATAGTTACGTGTATGGTTACGGCGGCGGCTACGACGCCTGTACGCCCAATGCCTACCAGTGGGCGCACTGGGAAGGGCAACAGATGCAGGTAGGCGCCGGACAGATATTTTCCGGTTCGGGCGCTATTGTGGTTGAACGCTGGCGGCAATGCTATAACGGCATCAACCGCGCCAACTACCTCCTTGAAAACATAGACAACGTGCCGGAAATGACGGCTGAAGACAAAACCCTCTACAAAGCCGAGGTCTATTTCCTGCGAGCTGTTTTCTACGACCTGCTTGCCAAGTCTTATGGAGGAGTACCCCTCATCCTGAATACGCTGACCACCGAAGAATCACGCAGCGTTTCCCGGGCAAGTGAAGATGAAGTATGGGCGCAGATACATGCCGACTATGATGAAGCGATCAAATCCCTGCCTAAAGATGCCGTTGCCGGTAAAGCAACTCTCGGAGCAGCATGGGGAATGAAGATGAAGGCATACCTGTACAATTCGCAATGGGATAAAGTACTTGAATGCTGCGACCAAATCGACGCATTGGGCAAATATTCGCTCTATCCATCCTATTACGGCCTGTTCCAGTTCGAAAACGAAGGCAACGACGAAACCCTTTTCGCCCTCAGCTTCATGGAAGGCCCTTATACACAGGGAAGCGTGTTCGACCGCTACTGGCAGGGGCAGAACCTCAAGTACGGGATGAACGGTTCCAATTCGACGGCGCCCATACAAGACTTGGTGGATGCCTACGAAACCATCGACGGTTCACCTATTGACCCCGCCGACCCTTACAAAAACCGCGACCCACGCCTCGACTTCAGCATCCTGCGCCCGGGCGCCTATTTCCAGGGGCAGCTGTATCCGGTGGAGATACAGAACCATACGGGACAAAAAGTAGGGTTCGCCATCCGGAAATATACGATAGAAACGATGCAGGTGAGAGAAAATGAATCGCCGCTCGACTTCATGATCCTGCGCTACGGCGACGTATTGCTGTGCCGCGCCGAAGCGATGATCGAGCTGAACCGGGACATCGACGTGGCGATAGACATCATCAACCGCATCCGCACAGAGCGCACCGATGTGAAGATAACAACCATCAGGAAAGGCCTTTCGCAAGCCGACGCCCGCAACGTACTGCGGAAAGAACGCCGCATCGAGCTGGCGCTGGAAGGACAGTACTGGGACGACATCAAACGCTGGGAAGCCGGCCCGGAAATCTATCCGGTGGAGGTGCGCGGCGCACTGGGCGACCTGATACAGGTGAAATTCCCCGATGGATACAGGGTGGAAAAAGATAATCACCTGCCCATTCCGGACAGTGAAATATCCCTGAACCCGAACCTGATACAGAATACGGGCTACTAACCCCGTAGCTGCAACACGGGAGAATACCATCTCCTGTTAACCGGCAAATCCCCGCCGGTGCATAAACCGGTGGGGATTTTTTTTAAAATCAAGCCGTTTGTGTTGGATTTTCATCAAATCATTCCGTATTTCCGAAGAAATAGTTCTACATTTGTGCTTATTCTTTAGAAAACCTAATAAAAATGAGTATTATGCAAAACAGACGTGACTTTTTGAAGAAAGCTTCGCTTTTAATTGCCGGTGGAGTAGTTGCTCCCAAGTTTATGACTTCCTGTGCGGGAAAAGCGGCGTCAGGTCCAAAGAAGCATATCGGGCTTCAATTGTATTCACTTCGCGAAATGGTGAAGGACGACGGTATCCAGGCCGTATTGGAAGCTGTGTCTAAATTGGGATATACCCATGTGGAAACCGCCGGCTACGACGACGGGAAAATCTACGGATTGGATCCCAAAGACTTTAAACAGCGGCTGGATGATCTGGGAATGAGATGTACCAGCGCCCATCTCGGCCCGGACTATTCAAAGGATAAGGAAACCGAAATAATGGCCTGGTGGGACAAGGCGGTCGAATCCTATAATCAGGTGGGTGCCAAATATCTGGTGAAACCATCGATGCCGCTCAACGAAAAAACAACGGCGGACGACTTGAAAATGTATTGCGATTACTATAACGCAGTAGGTTACAAGGCTGCAAGCGCCAGCATGGCTTTCGGTTATCACAACCATGCTTTTGAATTTGAACACTCATTCGACGGAAAAACGGGTTACGACTTCCTGCTCGACAATGTAAGTCCGCAGCACGTATTCTTCCAAATGGATGTTTACTGGGTCATGATGGCCGGACAGGATCCCGCCAAATATCTGAAAGAACGCGCACGTCAGTTCAAGGCGATCCATATCAAGGACGTAAAGGAAATCGGCGCCAGCGGCAAAATGAATTTCCAAGCAATCTTTGAACAGATGAAAGCGAATAATATGAAAGACTGGTATGTTGAAGTGGAAGAGTACACCAACAACAATCCGGTTGAAAGCGTACAGCAAAGTTGGGATTACCTGAACGATGCGGCTTTCGTATATTGATCGGAAAATTCGGATTACAATAATTAAAAGGAGTTTGCCTCGACAGGCAAGCTCCTTTTGTTATTTCGCCAATTTCATATTCCATTGAAAAAATCTACCTTTGCATCTATAATAAAGACGAAAGCTATCAAAGACGAAAGCTATCTATGAACGCGCAAAAATTATGTATCATCCTATTATAAATTAAAAAGAGAAAATTATGGAAAAGTATTCATTGTATCTATTCACATTGTTATGCAGTATGGGATTATTTGTGGCTTGTTGCGGTGGAGATGACGATCCTGTTGAGGTTGATGACAGTTGGAAAAATCTTTCAAAAACGTATCAGGTAGACGAGAATGAAATAACTCTGGCGGGGGCATTGACCGTGACTTTGTCGGGCGAAGGACGGTCGGTTACGGTAAGCGCAACATCGGCGGAAGCGGCAAAGCTGACACTGACAAACATCGTTCCCGACGGGGCGGCAATTTCCATCGACGGTGGATTGACAAAAGCCAACGACCTGTACAGTATCACCGGGGAAACGACGATAAACGGTTGCAAGATTGCGGTCAGCGGCAATTTTGACGCAGACGGCAAACTGACATTGGCCGTTACACGCACGATGACGACTCCCATCACCGGTGATTGGAAACTGCTGATTACTGAAGAGGAATTGCTGCCCGAAGAGGCTCCGGGCGTTACGATACCCTACGTTCCGGTTTACTGGAAAGCAGTTACGGGCGATGCCGAGATTGATGCCGAATTGAAAGGCGACGGAATATGGCTGGGAATAATGATTGCAAACAGTGTTACCGCGGTAGATGTAACGTTTAGCCCCGAAGGCACATTTGATGTAACCTGGACAAAGGTGGGCGAAACGACTCCTACCGGGATGCCGCTCCATGTGCTCGGGTTTCTCGGCAATATTTTTTATGTGGTGAGAGATGGCGCTGTGTTTATTGCACTGGATGGATCGATAGTAGGGAAGGCGCTCGATATGGTTGCTCCCATATTGGAGGAAGCCGGAATAAGTAATGTGGACGGGATTCTCCATTCCCTCATGCCCCTTACGGGCGGATATTACGTATTGCCGATAGCTTATGAACAGACGGAAGGCGTTACTATCTTTAAACTGGAAAAAGCGCAGCTGCTTACTGTTCTGGAAATATTGGCTCCGCTTCTCGCGGAAACTCCCGAGGATTTGGCGGAATTTGAACAGCATTTTCCTCTGCTGCTCGAAGCGCGCGAATTAGAATTTGGGCTTCCTTTCGTAAAATGAAAAAGTAAAACACCGCAGGAAACCTGTTAAACAGTTCAAATCCTGTGTTTAACGCATACATTGCCCGTATTAAACAACGGGAGGATGCGCGTTAAACACAGGATTTGACTTGTTTAACAGGTTTTTCCGGCGGACACAAAAAAAGCGGGAGGAATTGCTTCCCCCCGCCTGTCATTAAAGCGGTTCGCTTCTTTGCCGGTTTACGGCTTTCAATCAGAGTTCCCCGCTTGTTACATCTTCCGTGTAATCCGTTTTTAAGGGTTCGATCTTGCTGATCGATACGTCTTGCAGGAAATTCTTCAACAGTTTGCCCGGCACAAAATTGACTTTCCGCCGGTAGACACTCTCTGCCGTAGCGTCCGCTTCCCTGGTCTTTGCCTTGGCGCGGATTCCGGGGCGTATGGTGCCGAACTCTCCGAGCTGAACGCTGTGTCCCATCTCCAGATTGTTGATCATCACATCGATCAGCCCGTCGATCACCTGGTTTACCGTTCCCCGGTGGGCGCCGCACACTTGCATTACCTGTGCCCTTACCCTGTCAAAAGTTAACACTCCGGTCGTAACCGGTTTCACTACATAATGCGGTTTCTTTGTTTTATCGAAACCGAAAGTTTGTTTTACTACTTTGTATTTGATACTCATCATTAAAAAATTTGTGAAATTTCAAAAATAATGCCTTGCTAAACCGGCCGTGATTTACACTTGGCACATTTATCCGTTTCGGATTACTAAACTGAATTTTTTGTTACGTTAACGTGCCGCAAATGTAGAATGTGGAAAAATAAGAAAATACACTTAGTGTTAGTTAGTGTCAGTTAGTGTTACTTAATGACGCCAAAGTACGTCAAAGTACGTCAAAGTACGTCAGGCAGCGAACACAGACGACGCAAAAAACGCAGACTAACGCAGATTTTTATTTTTCTGCGCCGGTCTGCGTTCTTTGCGTCGTTTGCGTTCTATATAATCTCTAAATAAAGATGTTTAGATTGTAATCGGTTTGTATTCCGGCACTAATGTCTTCATGATAGCCCAGCCGATCAGGTAGGCAACAGCGCAGAAACAGAAAACAATAAAGTAGCCCGACTCAATTCCCTGAAAGCCGAGGAATGAAACATTCGCTTCTTTCGTATAGTCGAACAGGTATCCCGAACCGAGATTGATCAACATCGCGCTAACTCCGCCTGCCATACCGCCTATGCCGGTGATCGTAGCTACTGCGGATTTGGGGAACATGTCGCCGACAGTGGAGAATATATTGGCCGACCACGCCTGATGAGCCGCTCCGGCTATACCGATAATAACGATCGGAACCCAGTAGGAAATATTCCCCAGCGGTTGTGCGAACATGGCCAGCAACGGGAAGAAGGCGAAGATCAGCATCGCTTTCATGCGGCCGGCATACGGATTCATGCCTTTCTTTTCAACAAAGAATGTGGGCAACCATCCTCCGATCAGCGAGAGCATGGATATTCCGTAGAGCACGAAGATGGCGATTTGAGCTTTCGGGTCGGAAGAAGGCATGTTGTATACGGAGCTTAAATAAGCCGGCACCCAGAATAGATAGAACCACCATACGCCGTCGGTCATGAATTTACCGATAGCGAAAGCCCATGTCTGCCTGAAATTAAAACACTCGGCGAACGTTAGTTTTCTCTGTTCTTTCTGTTCGATTCCTGCTTCTGCCGGTGCGGACGAGTCCTCGTCCTGATTAATATAAGCCAGCTCCGCGGCGTTTACGCGAGGATTCGCTTCCGGCTTCTTATAAATGAATACCCAAAAGCCCATCCAGACAAAACCGGTGATACCGATAATGATAAAAGACATCTCCCACCCGTAATTATAAGCGATAACCGGAATGGTCAGCGGAGCCAAAAGCGCCCCGATCTGTGCACCGGCATTGAATATGCTGGTGGAGAAGCCACGGTCTTTCTTGGGAAAGTATTCCGCCGTGGCTTTAATAGCGGCGGGAAAGTTGCCCGCTTCCCCGATGGCCAACACCAGACGGGAGAAAATAAACAGGGTTACGCTGACAAGGATCACCTTACCCGCATCGCCTACTGCCGCAATGGCTTCGCGAGCGCCGCCAAAGCCGACCAGCCATTCTCCGGAGGTAAGGCCTGATGTGGCGATACCGCAAAAGGCATGGAGGCAAGCGCCCAGCGACCAGATTCCGATCGCCCATAAGAAACCTTTTTTAGTGTCCAGCCAATCGACCAAACGCCCGGCGAAAAGCATACTTACCGCATAGAAACCGGAAAAACACATAGTGATCCAGCCGTAATGGGTGTTCGTCCAATGAAACTCCGGAGCGATGAAGTCCATCCAGGTAAGCGATAACACTTGCCGATCGAGGTAGTTGATCGTTGTCGCGAAAAAGAGCATGGCGCAGATAACCCAGCGATAGTTTGTCATCCTGCCGTTCGTGTTTGATAAATAATTCATGATAATGTATTAATAGGTTTAAATATCCGTCTGCCGACAAATATAGGGTATTCTCCCCCACAGCAACCGCACGATAACTTTTTTTATGGAAAATTTGTGCGCACACACCCGGCGGATTAAAGCGTAACTCCGGTCTTAAAGATGGCTATTTCCCGGTAGCCATTTTTCTCATTTCCGGCAGGGTTGCCGCCGGCAATCCCGATCAGGCAGTCCGCGAAACGGGTGCAAAGCGACTCCATGTCGTCGCCTTCCAGCAGAGAGCCGGCGTTGAAGTCGATCCAGCCCGGTTTGCGGAGATACAAATCGGTGTTGGTGGATATCTTCACGGTGGGGACAAATGTGCCGAAAGGAGTGCCGCGTCCCGTTGTAAAGAGTACGATGTGGCAACCGCAAGCCGCCAGCGCCGTGGCTGCTACCAGGTCGTTTCCCGGCGCACTCAGCAGGTTAAGGCCTTTGACGGTCAGCCTGTCGCCATATAATAACACGTCCCTTACGGCCGATTTGCCTGCTTTCTGTGTGCAGCCCAACGACTTCTCTTCCAAAGTAGATATGCCTCCCGCCTTGTTTCCCGGCGAAGGATTTTCGTACACCGGCTGCTTGTTTTCAATGAAATACGACTTGAAATCGTTGATGAGTCGAACCGTTTTCCGGAATACCTCCTCCGATTCGCAGCGATTCATCAGCAGGGTTTCCGCACCGAACATCTCGGGTACCTCCGTTAGTACCGTCGTTCCGCCCCGGGAGACTAGGAAATCGGAGAAGACTCCCAGCAGCGGATTAGCCGTGATGCCTGAGAAACCGTCGGAGCCGCCGCACTTCAGCCCTACCTTCAGCTCACTGAGCGGAATATCCGTCCGCCGGTCTTGCGAGGCTAGGGCGTAGAGTTCGCGGAGTATTTGCATGCCTTCCGACACTTCGTCGCCCACCTGTTGGGTTTCCATGAAGCGGATACGCTCCGTATCGTAGTCGGCCAGCATCTCGCGGAAGGCGTCGATTTGGTTGTTCTCACAGCCCAAACCGACAATCAGCACGGCGCCGGCGTTGGGATGGAGCGCCATGTTGCGGAGTATCTTACGGGTGTTTTCATGGTCGTCGCCCAGTTGGGAGCATCCGAAGTTGTGCGGAAAGGCCACTATGGCATCCACCCCTTCGCCGCAAGGCGCTTCCTCGATCAGCCGGCGGGCTAAGCGGCGCACAATGCCATTGACGCATCCTACGGTAGGAATGATCCACACTTCATTGCGGATACCCGCCTCTCCGTTCTTCCGGCGATAGCCGCGAAACGTGAGCGACGACGTTTCCTTTGCTTCGGCAACCGGGTGAGGATTGTAGATATACTCCTGCAATCCTTCCAGATTCGTGCGGATGTTTTTCTCGTTTACCCATTCGCCGCAGACAATCGCCCGGCAGGCATGTCCGATAGGATAGCCGTACTTGAGAACATGATCGCCGGGATTGAAGTCGCACAGCGCCACCTTATGCCCCGCAGGCACATCCTCTTTGAGCCGGATATCCCTGTCGCCGATGCGCAAACGCTCGCCCTTTTTGAGATTGCCGACGGCAACGGCGACATTATCCTCCGGATCTATATATATATAGGTATACTTCATAAGATTTCCTCCACTGCGCGAAGCATTCCCTTTTCCCTGATGATTTCCAGAAAGCGGGCGGTCAGATCCGTCAGACCGTCTATCCCGTTCAGATTTTCTCCCCATATAAATTCGGCAGACAGGACGCCTTCGGCCACTTTTTGCGCAGAGCCTTCGGCCCAAAGTGCGCGAAGAAGTGCGACGATTTCGGCGGCGTCGTTCGGTTCGGAGTGCACTTCGGCGGCATTATAGTAGGTGATTATGGCGGCCAGCCCGAGTACAATTCCGCGCGGCAAGGTGCCGTTTCGCTTCAGGTATGCCTTCAATCCGGGCAGATCGCGGGTGCGGAATTTGGGAAACGAGTTGAGCATGATGGACGTAACCGAGTGGTCTACGAACGGATTGTTGAATCGTTCCAACACATCGTTGCCGTATTCCGTAAGCTCTTCCGCAGGGAGATCGAGCGTTAGCGCCAGTTCCTCAAACATCACCTTGCGGATGTATTTCCCAATCACCTCGTGGCGGCAGGCATCCCGCACGATCGTTATCCCCGAAAGCCACGCAACGGGCGAGAGAACAGTGTGGGGGGCATTGAGCAGGGTCACTTTCCGTTCGTGGTAAGGCTCCTCGTCGGGCACGAAAAGCACGTTCAGCCCCGCCTTGTCGGCCGGGAACTCTTCGGCCACCCGACGGGGCGCTTCGATCACCCAGAGGTGGAAAGCCTCGGCCTGCACGACCAGATTATCGTTGTATTGCAGCTTCTCCCGGATCGAATCAATATCCTTTTGCGGGAAACCGGGCACGATCCTGTCCACCAGCGTGGCATAGACTCCGCACGATTCCGTGAACCAGGCCTTGAAATCCTCCCCAAGCTCCCACAGGTCGATGTATTGGTAAATCGTATCCTTCAGTCGGTGTCCGTTCAGAAAGATCAGTTCGCAGGGGAAAACGATCAGCCCCTTTGCCGGGTCGCCGCCGAACGCTTTGAAGCGATGATGCAGCAGTTGGGTCAGTTTCCCGGGGTAGGAAGAGGCCGGCGCATCGTCCGCTTTGCACGAAGGATCGAATACAATCCCGGCTTCCGTGGTGTTGGAAATCACAAAACGCATCTCCGGTTGCTCGGCAAGCCGCAGGAAGGCCTCGAAATCCGTATAGGGATTGATGGCGCGGCTGATGGCATCCACCATCGTCAGGCTGTCCACCTTTTCCCCCTTTTCAAGCCCTTGCAGGTTCACGTGATAGAGGCAATCCTGCCGGTTGAGCGCCTCGATCATCCCCTGTTCAATGGGCTGAACCACCACAACGCTACCGTTGAATCCCACCTTGGCGTTCATCTCCCCGATCATCCAATCGGCAAAAGCGCGAAGAAAGTTCCCTTCTCCGAACTGGATCACCCGCTCCGGGCGGGACACTTTCGGCGCCGTTTCTTTATTCAGTTCTCTCATGGTAATAAAATTAGATATACATTATATTATATGTTCCTTTCCGGCAAGTGGAATGGCGTGCCGCAACGGCGCAAAGGAAACGATGTTTTACGAGATATGCAAATTGGGATTAAACACCTATCCCCTCTGCCCCCTCCCTTTCAACTACTCTCTATACACATTTTTTAATCACAATAAATCCGTCCTGTCTGCCCCGGATAAAGAATCCGTCTTCACTTTTTTTTGCCGGACTTCGGGACGTTAGGTTTGTGTTGCTCATTCATAGTTATATTTTATTCAAGTTTCGCAAGTGATTCACCTTACATGTTTAAGTTTGCAAAGCGCCTCTATCACTCTGCATTTTTGATTATTTTCGATAATGTTCTTGATAATTTCTTCTTCGTCCGCCGAG
>JAITVG010000253.1 GCA_031285925.1 Tannerellaceae bacterium | reverse complement strand
CTGCCTGCACCTTCCATTACAATGGGATTGAAACGTTGCCGCAAACGGTCGAAAGCATCGTTTACTTCTTTTCGAAATTCCTCACGCCCTTCTTTTCGGAAGTATTCATACGCTTCCCGATTTCCTGTGGATTTACCATTCAATACAACCTGACAAACCTTCTCACTTGATGGTTTCAGCAGCAAGGGATTCATATCCGTTTCGCATGGAATGCCTGCGGCTTCAGCCTGAACTGCCTGCGCACGCCCAATTTCCAATCCTTCCGGAGTGGCATACGAATTGAGTGACATGTTCTGTGCTTTGAAAGGGGCAGGCCGATAACCGTCTTGCAGGAAAATCCTGCAAAACGCGGAAGCGATGATGCTTTTGCCTACATCGCTCCCTGTTCCGGCAAACATAATAGGATGCAATCCTGTTTGTACAGACATCTATTCCCTGTTTTAATATCAAACTTACATTGCACTACCCCTCCACCACCTGCGTAAACCGGTGTGTCGGTTTGGGTCGGCCGGGTTGAAGATAACGCCAGGCCAATACTTCGGGTGTGCACTTACCGGCGGCGCACAGGGTGTCGAGTGTTTGGCGGATGATCAAATCCAGATTTTCCGGCGATGTTTCAACACGCGCATTGATGATTAGTTTGCACGTTTCCCCGCAACCTGCCGAACCGCGAACGGCAAGGGTTCCGGCGTTTCCGGTCAGGTTGCCGGCAATGTACCTGTCGCCGTTTTCCGTTATAACCTTAACGTGGCCAACCGGAAGGTTTTCCCGGTCGAAGCAAACGGCCAGGTTGGTGAGCAGGCTACGGGTGAACTGATCCCAGTCAGTGTTGCCGCCCTGCAATTGAACGGTGCCGTTCAGCCATCCGAGCACTGCCTCGCCGTGGGCATATATGTCGTAATCCATATCCACAAGGCGCTTACCCGCGTCCGGACGGGTAGTGACCTGCGACAGCCATTCATCGATACCCGTACCGTTCATGGCGCTGACGGCAAGGATTGTGGCCGACGGGAAAGCCTGTGCCGTGCGCTGTTTCAGGATTTCCGACTGTTCTTCATCCAACAAATCGGATTTATTGATCAGTATAATATCGGCTTCTTCCAGCTGTTTGCGGTAGATGTATGCCGCATCGGGATGCAAGCCGGCATTTCCCCCGTCGAGGATGGAGGCGAGCCGCGCCGGATCGGCGAGGACGGAAAGGGGAGCGAGTTGCAATTCGCGGCTCCAGTATTGTTTCAACGGTTGCATAATCGTAGCCGACAGGTCGGCACAACTGCCTACCGGCTCGGCAATGATTACATCAGCGGCAGCTTCGATGCGTATCATTTGAATAGCTTCCGTAAAACCGTTGAAGTTGCAGCAGAAACAACTGCCGCTCACTTCCGCCACAGGCAAATCATGAAGCGAAAGGAACCGGCTATCGACCAGTTCGGGCGCCTGATCGTTGGTTATAAGCCCTGTGCGCAGTCCGTTTTCCGTCAATTTTTGCGCAGCTTTCCAGAGTAACGTCGTTTTGCCGGCTCCCAAAAATCCGCCGGCCAGGATCAGTTTCGTAGTTTTCATATTATCTTATTAATTGTTATTTGTCGCAATCGCAGGGGATAGACTTTTGCTTCATGAGCGGCTCGAACACGTACAGGAAGAAGAGCGCGGCAAGTATTCCTCCCACGACAGGTGCAAGTATGTATACCCAGAAAAAGCCGCCGCTGCTATCCGGGAAAGCAGCACTTCCCCAGCCCATAATCCAAGCTACGAGGCGCGGCCCGAAGTCGCGGGCAGGATTCAGCCCGGCTTGTGTAAGCGGTGCGATCAGGCAGATTATGGATGCAACTGTAAGTCCAATGAATACAGGTGCCATCGCATCGCTTGGGCGACCTACATTACAGCCTTCGGTGAGAGCAAAGATAAGCAGCACTAGCAGAAACGTGCCGAATGTTTCGGCGGCAATCGCCAACGGCATGGATACAACAGCCATTCCGCCCGGCTGTACATAATATTCGCCGAACATCTTGGCCGTGGCTACCGACTCCGCGCTCCCCCGCAAAATGCCATGCGCACTTTCATACGCTTCGATGGAAGGGGCGAACAAGAAGAATATAGCCCAGCCGGCCAGAAAAGCGCCGAGCAGTTGTGCCGTCAGGTAAGCAGGCAGCTTCCGGGCGGCCATTCGTTTACTTACCGCCATGCCGATAGATACGGCGGGATTCAGGTGAGCGCATGACAGATGACGGGTCAGATAGATGGCCAGCATCACTCCGATTCCCCACGCCATGCCGATTTGAAAGATTCCGGTATACTCGCCGAACAAAACCGTTACGGCTACCGAACCGCAACCAAACAGAACAAGGATAAAAGTGCCTAACAGTTCTCCTGTAAATTCTTTTGCATTCATAAGTGTATTTCCCTTTTAGTGGTTTACGGGCAAAGATAATGAAATAGCCCTGACTTAATTCCGCCAACGGGTTGAAATCGTATCTTTGCGCTACAATTAATATAATATATGGTATCGGTTGAGAAATTAAGAGTTGAGTTCGGGGGATTTACCCTCTTTGACGACGTTGCGTTCGTGGTGAATAAAAAGGACAGGATTGCTTTGACCGGAAAAAACGGAGCGGGCAAATCCACCATGCTCAAGATATTCGCCGGACAGCAATTGCCCACGGCGGGAACGGTCAGTGTGCCGAAAGATTTAACGATAGGCTATCTGCCGCAGCAAATGAAGCTAAGCAACAGCCGCACCGTTCGCGAAGAAGCGGAACTTGCCTTTGCTCACATCCACGAAGTGGAGAAGGAAATTGACACGCTGAACAGGCAACTTGCCGAACGGACTGACTACGAATCGGACGAATATCAAAAGATAATCGACCGCGTTACTTCACTCACCGAACATTTCCGCATGATGGGCGGCGCGAATTATCAGGCCGAACTGGAACGCACACTTATGGGGCTGGGCTTTCGGCGGGAAGATATGGAACGCCCTACGGCGGAATTTAGCGGCGGATGGCGGATGAGGATCGAACTGGCCAAGTTGCTTCTGCAACGCCCCGACATGCTTTTGCTCGACGAGCCCACGAACCATCTCGACATCGAGTCGATCCAGTGGCTGGAGAGCTTTATCGCCACGCGGGCGAATGCCGTCATACTGGTATCCCACGACCGGGCGTTTATCAACAACACCACGTTGCGCACGATCGAGATTGAGCTTGGAAAGATATACGACTACCGGGTAAAATACGCCGAATACGTGCATCTCCGCGAGGAACGCCGCGAGCAGCAGTTGCGTGCTTACGAAAATCAGCAGAAGAAGCTGGCAGACACGGAAGCATTCATCGAAAGGTTTCGCTACAAGGCTACCAAGGCCGTACAGGTGCAATCGCGCATCAAGCAGCTGGCGAAAGTAGACCGCATCGAAGTGGACGAAACGGACGGTTCGCGCCTAAGCCTCAAATTTCCTCCGGCACCGCGTTCCGGCTCCTGGCCGGTCGTGATGGAGAATGTGGGGAAACGCTACGGCGAGCATCAGGTCTTCGAGCACGTGACGTGCAGCATCAGCCGCGGAGAAAAGGTCGCCTTCGTCGGAAAAAACGGCGAAGGGAAATCCACCCTCGTGAAGTGTATCATGAACGAAATCGACTTCACGGGCACGCTCACGCTTGGGCACAACGTGAAGATCGGCTATTTCGCACAAAATCAGGCGCAGCTTCTGAACGAAAACCTCACCGTGTTTGAAACCATCGACCACGCCGCGCAGGGGGACATTCGCACGAAGATACGCGACATTCTCGGCGCATTCATGTTTGGCGGCGAAGCCTCGGAGAAGAAAGTAAAGGTGTTGTCGGGCGGCGAGCGAAGCCGTCTGGCCATGATCCGCCTCCTGCTTGAGCCGGTAAACCTGCTGATCCTCGACGAGCCGACGAATCACTTAGACATGCGCTCCAAAGACGTGCTGAAAGATGCCCTGAAGGAATTTGACGGGACAGTGATTGTCGTTTCCCACGACAGGGAATTTCTGGACGGACTGGTCGGGAAGGTTTACGAATTCGGTAATCGGAAAGTAGTTGAACACCTCGGTGGCATCTATGAATTTCTGGAAAGAAAACGGATGGACAGCCTGCGCGAACTCGAACGCAACGCCCCCGCAACCCCAGGCGCCACGGATGTCGGCGAAGCCCCATCTCAAAACAAACTCTCCTACGAAGCGCGCAAGGAACTGAGCCGTGCGATCAAAAAAACGGAAAGAGCCGTGGAAGAATCCGAAAAGAAAATTTCCGCGCTCGAACAGGACATCGCTGCGCTCGAACTCCGCCTCGCCACTGCGGAAGGCGCCTCAGACGCAGCCCTCTACACGCAGTATTCCGCCTTAAAAAATCTCCTTTCGGAAGTGATGGATGCATGGGCGGAACAGACCGTGGAACTCGACGCGCTGACTGCCCGAAACATGTGAAAAACAGCCCCTCTTGTGAGCCGAAAAAAAACGACTTGTCGCAGCAAAATTTTTCACTTGAGGAAAATTTCGCTACCACTTGTCGCAGCAAAATTTCTCACTTGAGGAAAAGATTGCTACCCCTTGAGGGAAATTGTGCTTACACTTGAGGATCATTTTTGCGCTTGCCGGGAGGCTGATCAAAAGCATTATTCATAACGACTATTCTTTACCGAGCGAAAGTCTGCTTTCGCGAGGCTCTCCTCCTTGGATAAGGAGGAGTACGGCGAGGTACGAGCCGGGAGGTGGTTGGAATATTAATTATAAATTGTAAATTATCTCTCCAACCACCTCCCCCTCTCTCCGTTCGGGTACTCCTCCTTATCCAAGGAGGAGAGCTCGCGAAAGCTTGCTTTCGCTCGGTTACTCCCCCATCCTCTTTCTTCTCAGCCATAGCTGATAGGAATTTATGATATTTTGCCACAGCACGTAGGCCGCGGGAGCGACGGAGGCGACAGGGTTCAGATAAGCCTGTGCCATCCATATCGCCAGGATGGTGTTCTTCTGCCCCAATCCCTGCCCTGCGGAAACAGGATCGCCGTAGTGCCGGCCGATTCGCCTGCCGGTAAGGAACTGAAGAACGCAGATCACAAGCGAAACGGCAGCCATACTGATCTCAACGGCGTAGTTCGGGTTTTCCTGCTCGACCAGAAACTTGACGGTTGTTCCCGTTACCAGCGCTAAAGCGAAAGCCCACAGGTAGAAGGTCAATCCGCTCAGGCTTAGCAGCATTTTATGTATCGCGGGCGTGTATCGGCGGATAAGCCACGCCGTCAGTAAAGGCAATATCAAAACGGGGACTACCTGCTTGCAGATATAAATAAAGGCCGAAATGAACGTGACGCCGGAATGTGGCTCGATCAGCGGGAAGAGGGCCGGGGCGACGATGGCCACCCCGATGTTGCACAATAATATATAGGTGGTAAGAAATGAAACGCTTCCTCCCAGCATCCCGGTAATCACGGCGGCGGCGGTGGCCGTCGGGGCAAGTATGCAGATCAGCGCTCCCTGCGCAACGACCGGATGGAAAGGATAGATGAGGGCATAAACGACAACGGGGCAAATCAGCTGAATCAGCAGCAGCCAGAGATGCGCCCGGTGTACGTGTATGTCGCGCGGCGCCAGCTTGCAGAACGTGAGGAGCAGCATGGCGAATATGAGGTAGGGTATAAGGACTGTCAGCCGGCTTATCCACGGATAAGTGAGTGTCCCCGCGATCATGGCGAACGGGAGCATTACGTCCTTTATAAACTTCAGCATATCAAGATGCAAATTTTATCTTATCGGAATGTAGCGCACGAAAGCTTCAATGGCTTCGTAGGATGCGAGGCCTAAATCCTTATAT
Organism: Tannerellaceae bacterium; assembly: GCA_031285925.1. Classification (GTDB taxonomy): domain Bacteria; phylum Bacteroidota; class Bacteroidia; order Bacteroidales; family Tannerellaceae; genus QVMG01. The sequence goes on along the minus strand of JAITVG010000253.1, from coordinate 17,911 downwards.
AGCTCGGCGGTTGCCTTGTTGCGGTCTTCGGCGCGCTGCCAGAAGAGGCGTTCGTCGTCGCCGAGGAATGGTGCGCTTTCCATCTGCGACTGGTGTTTCAGTATCGCGTTTCGCTTCATGCGCAATTCTTCCGGACTGATGGGCACGGCCATTTCGATGTGATCCATTTCCCATTCTGCCCAGGCTCCGCGATACATCCATATACGGCAGTTTTTCATCCACTCTTCGTCCTTGAGCTTGTCTACGGCTGCAAGTACGGCGTCGAGGCATACCTTGTGTGTACCGTGCGGGTCGGCCAGATCGCCGGCAACGAACATCTGATCCGGTTTGACTTCTTCCAGCAGGTCAAGTATGATATTGACGTCGGCTTCCGAGAGCGGTTTCTTCTTCACCAACCCTGTTTCGTAGAACGGGAGGTCGAGGAAACGGATGTGATCGTCGTTTGCAATGCCGGAATAGCGGGCACCGTGGCGTGCTTCCTCCCGGCGGATGGTTCCTTTCATGAAGAGAACGTCGGGGCGCTCGGGCTGGTCATTGTCTATTTGCTTATCGTAGCGCAGGTAGCGGATGATGTCTTCGGCCTTGTCCGTAACGGTTGAATCGCCGGGGGAATACTTGTGGCATACGTCGCGCAGGTATTCGCAGTAGCGGATCACCTCCTCGTCGCCGACGGCGATATTGCCGGAAGTTTCGTAGGCTACGTATACCTCATGATGCTGGTCGCAGAGGCGGCGGAAGGTGCCCCCCATGGAAATAACGTCGTCGTCGGGGTGCGGACTGAATATGATTACTTTCTTGGGGAAGGGAGTCGCCCGTTCGGGACGGTTGGAGTCGTCGGCGTTCGGTTTGCCGCCCGGCCATCCGGTGATTGTATGCTGTATATCGTTAAATATCTTAATATTCACATTGTAGGCAGAGCCGAAAACGGCCAGCAGCTCACCCAGTCCGTGTTCGCTGTAATCCTTGTTCGTCAGCTTGAGGATAGGCTTTCCCGTGAGTCGGCACAGGCGGGCGATGGCGCGGCGGATGAGTTTGTTGTCCCATTCGCAGCTGGTCACGAGCCACGGATGACTGATGCGCGTCAGGTTGTAAGCCGCCGAAAGATCTATCACAGCCTTGGCCGACGGATGGTTTTGCAGGTAAGAGGAAGGCACCTGATCCGATATTTTATCTTCCACCGTTCGGGCGATGATCCCCGCCTTGTCTTCGCCCCAGGCCATGAGCACGACGTGTTTGGCATTCATCATGGTGGAAATGCCCATCGTGATCACTCCGGCCGGAACGCTCTCCACGGAAGGAAACGTGCGTGAGGCTTCCTTGCGCGCTGCACCTTCGAGATAAACCAGACGCGTGCGAGTGCCGGCCTGTGTTCCGGCGGCGTTGAACATGATGTTGCTCGTGTGCCCTACGCCAAGCAGCATGTAGTCGATGCCTCCGGCTTCATTGATTTTCGCGTCGTAAGTTTCGCAAAATTTGATGATCTCGTCTTTCGGCATCATACCGTCGGGCGCATGGACGTTAGCCGGATTGATGTCGATATGGTCGAGCAGGTCTGTTTTAAGGCGTTGCGCGTTGCCTGCCGATGTGTTTTGCAGCGGAAAAAATTCGTACTCCACGAAGACGGTTACGTTTCCGAAGCTAAGCCCCTCTTCCCGGTGCATCCGAATCAGTTCCCGGTAAACGGTTTCCGGCGAACGTCCGCCCGGCAAGGCGAGAACGAAACGCTGCCCGGCTTCCTGCCGGCTTCTGATACGGGCTGCGATGTCCTGTGCGATGGCTGCCGAGCCTCTGTCGGAAGATTCGTAAATGTCGGTATGGATTTTTTCCAGACGCGTGAGAACGGAATGTTCAAAGGCGTTTTCCGGACGGTAATACCTTGTTGGTATTCGCGTTAGCGTGATCTGTGAACTGAGATTTGTTTTCATGCCATTTATCATTTAGAATTTAAGCTGCAAAGATACATATTACTTTAAAAAGTAATTCCGACGCCGTTACAATCAGTTCACAGTTCTCTCGAAAAGCAGTCCTTCGTTTTCTAAAAGAGCCATAGCTTCTATCAGCATGTTTCCGCTTAGTTGTTCTGTCAGTCCGGTTGAAACACCGGGCATTGCACGCCAGTTCGTACCAAAAAAAACAGAAGGCTTGCGTGTTCCTTCAGTCCACAAAATTTTCGCATTACGCTCAAGGAATTGAATATAATGCTCCTTTACTGTTTCCTCCAACTCATCTAACAGGATCAGCTCGGTAAAATAACGGACGAATATACCTTTGAACAATCCGCCGTCGCCTGTTCCCTCATCTTTAAGCATAAAGTTCATGACTAAGGAATTTATAGTATAGTCGGCTGCCAGCACAGTGTCATCCATATAGAAACTTTCGCCGAAAATACGAAACAATTCTATGGCAGATCCGATAAACGTTCCCTGATTATAAGTAAATATCCAATCTTTTATTTCTCCGGTTTGGGCATTGAAATGATCGTAAACCATTCCATTGGCAGCATTGAAGAGTGTATTTTTTTCCCAATTATAAATACTTATAGCCCATTCTTTATCGCTCTCATCACCAAATTCCTGATATAAGCGGGCTGCCAGTATACATGCCGGGCCGTTGGAACAAGCGTTCTTCATGTAATTCTGCCCTTTCACCCAGGAAATTCCCCCTCCGGCATGATCATTCCATCCGGTCTTGATATAATCCCAAAGCTCAAGCACAGCTTCTTTATACTTCGTGTCGCGGGTTATCTGATAAATTCGCAAGAGGGCTAAAGCATTCCACTCCATGTCGTCATAGTAATCATTTCGGAATGTGTTTCCGTTTTTTACCCTGACTCCTTCAAACCATTGGTCAAAATAGTTTTTATAGGTATTATTTCCCGTCCGCAGGTAAGCATCGGCCAGTACATCAAGGGCATGTGCCTGAGGCCAGTAGTGAAAGTCGGATTTGCCGTTACTGTCGTAATTGAAATACCGGCCGTTTATGTTCCAAAAAGAATGAACTAAAGCCATACTGCTTTCGTCGGCAGCGGCATTCCAGTCAATTTTGCCCTCCTTGTCTGCTCCGTTGTCAGGATCATCATTATTGCCACACGCTATAAATAGTACGGAGAGAGAGAATAAAAGAAATATATTTTTCATTTTCATATAAAGAGAGGGTGTGTCAAAAGTCTCTTTAGTTGATTTTTGACACACCCTCATAAAAGAGTTAATTATTTAGGCGGTTCAATGTAGTGAGTGTACACCGGTACATTGAATGTTACACTGACTCTGGATAAAACACCGTCGAATTGAGAATCCCACTTCCACTTCAAAGACCATCGGTCGGCCGGATCTGAGGGTGAATATTCATAAAGTTTATAGTAAATATCACCTGCCGGCGCTCCACCGGGTTTGGAATCGTTCGTTCCGATTGCCCCCCAGACCACTTGTGAGCCATCAACGTAAGTCATCAGGAATCTGTAACGTTCGTCAGAACCCCAGGATGTTACGGCACGGTCAAGTTTGATATTGTTTGCCCACACGCCGTTTCCTTCATAATTCAGTTCCCAACCGTCAGGTATGGCATTCTTTTCGCAAAGGAACATACCCATACTTTGAACCTCCTTCATAAGGGTTAAAGAAGCTACGTTGAAGTCCATCGAAACACGGTAAATACCGGTTTTGCCAACTGTATAACCGTCATTACCTTCCCTAATCCTGTCACCGTCGATGCAGAAAGAAGTACCGGAACCGTCAGCAGCGCTATTCATGGTAAATGATTTTCCTCCTTCTAACTTAACAAAGACTTCGTATTCGCCATTTGCAGGAGCCACACAGGAAATAGATCCGCCTTCTACGGCATCACCTACCAGATAAAGTGAACCCGGTATCTCGTCGAATCCAAAGAAGCGGGTCAAATTAACCGCATTTGCCACAGTTGCCTTAGCGCTGCTCAAGCCGCGATAAGCAATCACAGTCCACTGCAATGAACCTGATTGCCCGGATTCAATACCGGCCATACCGGCTATCATATTTAATGTCTTGTGGAGGATAGTAGCCCGGTTGTAAGTACCTCCTACGTCAGCTGTCACCTTGTAAAGCGGCGTGGAAAAATCACCGCCGGCTTTATCAAATACGACTTCATAATTCGGAGCTATACCGTCTTCCGAATGAGCGCTACCCCAATCAAACACAACAGAGGCTGTAGCGGACGACTGCAATGTTATCGACTGATTGTCAGTGGGAGCAAACAACTCTGCAGGAGCGCTTACACCGGAATCTCTCCATTCCATTTCTTCCGTACAGGATGAAATCATCATTACACCTGCTATAAGCCCAAGGGCTTTAACTATTTTCTTTTTCATACTATCTTATGTTTTTAATTTTCTGTTATAATTCAATCTGCTGTTTTAACCTCTATTTAATAATTAGCATTTTGACCCAAGTTCTTGTTCAAGTCAATCTGACTCTGCGGAACAGGCCACAAATAGTCACGACTTGTGTCGAATTGATATCTGAAGGAATATCCGGTAAAGCCCGCACCATCGACATTTACATTCAGGTGTTCGGCGCCGACTTTCCAGCGTATGATGTCATAATAACGCAAACCTTCGACGGCAAGCTCTGTGCGACGTTCGTTACGGATAACCCGGCGCATATCAACACCTGTCGGAAGATAGTCGAGCGCCTTGGCTGCGGTGAAACCTGCACGCTGGCGGATCGGACGAATGGTTTTGTTCCATACATCTTCGTTCATTTTACCCTGTTCCTGCATGGCTTCGGCATACATCAGCAGCACGTCGGCATAGCGCATCATGATAATGTTCAAACCGGAACTCCAATCCAGGCTTGCCTGGGGTGAGTACCATTTGCGCACAGCATAACCCGTTTGGACACCGTTACCGCCGGTTATGGCATCAAATGTTCCTGTAAACGTGCCTGATTGTTGTAGATAACCTTCTGCGAATGCGATAGTTTCCACATTGAAGAAACCATCCCAATACTGCTGGGAATTCCATTTGTAACCATCGTAAATGACCGTGGCGGTCAAACGCGGATCGCGATTGTTGTAAGGTTGTTCAGGATCGTAGTCGGAACCATCTTCATTAATAGTATAACCGCTCAACATGAGATAGTTATCTACCAGGCTCTGAACAGGGAGGCGGTCAGGCGTACGCCCGCCGATGCTGGGCGGTACCATATCCTGCTGGTCTTCTCCCCAAGTGATGATCTTTTCCAGATAACCGCGATCCAGAATTACCTCTTGGTTGTATTCATTTTCGGTTTCAAACAAACCCGCATAAGAAGGGAACAGGCTGTAAGAACCATAAGCACCGCTCATGATGCTGTTACATACACTTTCGACATTCGACCATTGGCTGTCGTACAAATAAGCACGGGCATCCAGCATGGCGGCAGCTGCCTTGGTGATGCGGCCGTTTTCTGCCGCCGGCAATTCATCGCGTGATGGTAAATTGGGAATAATTTCCGACATTTCCTGATGGATGAATGCGATGATTTCGGCTTTCGGAGTACGCGAAATAGTGTTTGATTCCTCCGTAGTGATGTCGGTAGTAAAGAAAGGAACATCACCGTAGAAGTTTGTCAGACGGAAGTAGAGATAGGCACGGATGAAGCGTACTTCGGCTATCATACGTGCTTTCCTGCTGTCGGCAATATCTTGCGCTTCTACGTTGCCAAGGAAAATATGGCAAGTCTTGATGCCCCTGTACATGCTGCTCCATTCATCGCTGAAACGGCCTATGGCCGGATTGGCCGTACCTGAACGAATGGTTTGCAGGTCGCCGCCATGCGTGTCGGTAAGATTGTCGCTCAAGGCCTCGTCGCGAAACATTCTACCCGCGTCATACATTTGTGAATAGGCCATATTGACCAGATATTCAGCCCTTTCCGGCGTCCAAAAATTGGCATCCGTATACCTGTTTACAGGTGGCTGCTCCAAATCGTTACAACCGGTACACAGTAGCGCCACGCAGGCCGCAAAAACTGTAATATACTTTGTTAGTTTCATCTTGTTGTTGTATATAAATTAGAAATCAATATTAAAACCAACCCCATAGTATCGTGAAGGTTGATACTGCCTACCCGACATACTACCACCCGAGTTACCCATCCTGGAGTCTTTTTCCGAACTTTCAGGATCGATGAAGTCATTCTTCGTGAATGTAAACAAGTCCTGGGCATTCACATAGACACGTACATTTCCTACGCCAAGCGGTTGTATCCATCGCTTGGGTAAGGTATAACCGATCGCGATGTTCTTCAAGCGCAGGTATGCAGCGTTGAGAATATAATTCCCACTGGGTTGCCCCCAGTTGTTGGTATGTGCCGGAGAACCGCTTTCCGTCAGGCGAGGCCAACGGGCTTCAGTGTTGGTAGCAGTCCAAAAGTCTAATTGATGTTTATACATGGTTTTTGAATAATTGGCATGGTAAGGCTCAACCATTTCACCGCGCAACATCATGGAACGGTTGCCTACGCCTTGCCAGAACATGCTTAAATCAAAATCTTTCCAGCTGACATTGTAAGTGAAGCCAAATGTATAGCGCGGGTATGCGGTACCGAGAACAACACGGTCTTTGTCGTCGATTATACCGTCGCTGTTCTGATCCTTGTACTTTACATCACCCGGAGCAATATCGCCCATGTTACCGGTTACGGCCGCCGATCTGTAGCCTGAAGGAAGCGCCGAGTTTGCAATCTCGTCCCAACTTTGGAAAAGTCCTTCCGTTTTCCAACCATAATAAGAGCCATACGTTTCACCTTCGCGAATCAGAGAATAGATTTCATCGTGTCCGCTGATTTGTTCATGTCCGGGAAACGTAATCACTTCGTTCTTTGAGTCGCCTATATTGAAACTGAAGTTATGCCGGAACTCTCCGGTATTCAAGCGGTAGTTTACAAGAAATTCCCAACCCCTGTTTCTCATTTCACCGATGTTATCTCTCGGCATTCCTGTACCGAATACGGAAGGCACAACGGGACTCATCAATATGTCGCTTGTATTCTTAACGTAATAGTCGGCTTGTAAACTCAGTCTATTGTTGAGGAACGAGGCATCAACACCAATGTTGAAGGTTTTGGTACGTTCCCAGGTCAAGTCGTCCATACCCAGTGTGTAACCTGCACTTGAAACTGCGGAATTGTTGAATATATAACCGTTGGCATTGATGTTGTAAATAGTGAAACGGTCATAGTTGCCTACCGCCTGGTTACCCAATATACCATAAGAACCACGTACTTTCAAGTCGCCGACATTTTCCTTGTAGCTGTCCATGAATGATTCCTCCGAAAGGCGCCATGCGGCAGACATTGAAGGGAAAAAGCCCCAGCGGTAGTCTTTGTGGAATTTGGAAGAACCGTCGTAGCGGAAAGTAAACTCTGCATAGTAACGTTCGTTCCAGTTGTATCCCAAACGACCTAAAAGAGAGTTGATACTTGTACGTGAATTATTCTCAATAAAGGTGTTGCCGGTAATGTTTCCCAACACACCGGTTGTGATGGAAGTCGGATTTCCCAATTCATCTACATATCTTTTTACAACTCCATTATCGACAGAGGTATAGGATTCATTGGTGACGCCAATCATGGCATTTATGTTGTGCAGACCGAATCCCTTCTGATAATCAAGCAACAACTGGCTGTTCAAACGATAAGAGTCCCTATTCCAGTTTTCTACCGTGTTATCCTGTTCCCTTACAGGTATCGGTTCCGTATCCGATTCATTGCGGTAGTATGTCTGAGGCTTGTTGTGCCTGTCACGTCTTTCTCCTACTACATTGGCGCCAAAGACACCGCGCAACTTCAACCCATCCATAATCGTGAACTCAAGGTTCAGGTTCGCTGTCAAATGGTTGTTAATGTTGCTTTCGTACCCCCCTTTGTTTAATTCCCCCAGCGTGTTGTATTCACCCAAAGTAGGGGTTAACAGGTAGCGTCCGTCATCGGCCACAATCTTTTCAGTGTACCAGGCGGGCACACGGGAAGCATCGATGTCAATATTGCCGGCAGTAGTTTTCCGGGAGTTGTTGCGGGTATAGTCCATGATGGCAGTCACTTTCAATCGTCCGATTTCCGTAGACAAGTTGGTGCGGAAGTTATAACGCTTCACACCAAGGTCTTGGTTGCTCACGTTGTAATTATTATCCTGATCGAAGTAACCGGCAGAGATCATATAGGTAGACTTGTCTGTGCCTCCGCTGACACTGGCATTGTAAATCTGTTGCATTGTCGTTTTATAGATTTGCCTGTATGCCCAGTTTTCTTCGCCTAAATGATCATAGTAATCCTGAATCGCATCCTGTGAGTGGGTCGGAGCCTTTCCTATGTTTGTGCTCTGCATATTTTCCAGGATAGCATTCTGATAACCGGGAACAGCATCAAACAGATAGTTGGTAGCATCCCAGCCTACCATACTGCTCAGGCTGACAGTGGGTTTCTGGTTTTTAGAACCACTCTTGGTTGTGACCACTACTACTCCTGCCGCCGAACGGGAACCGTAGATGGCGGCTGTACCGGCGTCTTTCAGGATAGATATATTTTCAATATCATTCGGGTTCAACCGGTTAAACGCTGTTCCGTCCATTACCAAACCGTCGATCACAAACAACGGTGTGTTGTCTGTACTGGAATTGAAACCGCGGATATTGAAATTAGTACTCTCATTATTCGGGTCGTGATTGCGGCGTTGAATGATAACATTCGGAGCTGCACCCTGCAATGCCAGAGTCGCATTGGCAACAGGACGGTTTTCCAACATTTCCTTACGAACCTGATCGACTGCACCGACGGCGCTTTTACGTGTTGTCGTACCGTAACCGATAACAATCACCTCATCCAATGTCTTAACATCTTCACTTAGCGTGATCCTTAACGGGTTGGCGTCTTTGATGATGATTTCCTGCGTAGCATATCCAATATAATTAATTGAGATAACTGCTCCTGCCGGCACATCCAGACTGAATTTTCCATCAAAATCAGTAACGGTACCGTTGGTTGTACCTTTCTGAAGGATGTTAACACCAATCATCGTTTCGCCGGTTGCATCCGACACCGTACCTGTGGCCTTAACAGATTGTGCCCGGGCGCTCATTGCAGACGCCATAATCATACCGACAGACACGAAAAAATAAAAAAGCCACTTTCCCATGATCTTTTTTTTGTTTTCTTTGATAATTAATTCATTCATAATAAATAACTTGTGGTGAACATATAAATTCAAGATGCGAATACTTATTCGCAAAGAAGTTTCATTCTCTAAAGCATAGAGAAAATCAAGAAGAATTGTTATATTTCATATCCCCTTATTTTTTAAATATTAGACAATACCACTGAACCTTATCCGCTTTTCCGAAAAATTTCTATATGATGCATGACTATCAAACAAAGCAACACAAAGGTAAGGAAGTATTCTGTATACCGGCATGGGAAATGCGTTTTGTTTTGTTTTTTTTTGCCGGGCAGCAGCTTTAAGGAAGAAATAACCTTAACACACAAATGCACAGCGCATTAACGAGTTGTTAAAAAGTGTTTCTATATATAGTACGAGCGCGTACTACCTATACAACGGCGCCGTACTATAGGTAGTACGCGCTCGTAGTACCTATAGTAATTTCAGGTTATGCAGAAGCACTTTTTAACACAAATCGGTGTGTTTTTTTTCTGATGCAGGTAAAAATTGAAAGTTGAAACCTCATTATACGGGTAAATCCGTTTGTTATCGGAAAATTGCTTGTACCTTTGCGCCAAATTTCAATATTAACATTTACTTAAACTTATAAATTTATACACTCATGGAGCTTACACACATTGAGCATCTGGGGATAGCGGTAAAGAGTATCGAAGACTCTTTGCCCTATTACGAAGGTGTCTTAGGGTTGAAATGCTACAACATCGAAGTTGTAGAGGATCAGAAAGTGAAAACAGCCTTTTTTAAGGTGGGACAAACGAAAATCGAACTGCTGGAGCCGACCGCAGAAGACAGTACGATTGCCAAATTCATTGAAAAGAAAGGTGAAGGAATCCACCATATCGCTTTTGCCGTGCCCAATGTGCAGGAAGCCTTAAACGAAGCGGCCGCCAAAGGGGTTAAGCTGATCGACGAGAAACCCCGCCGGGGCGCCGAAGGCCTCAATATCGCGTTCCTGCATCCGAAGTTTACGGCAGGTGTCCTTACGGAACTCTGCATGGAAGGAGATAAGTAAAAACATACATATTATATATAACAAATCACATTTACAATGAGTAATCAACTTGAAAAAGTAAAAGAGCTTATTGCCCTTCGCGAAAAAGCCCGCATGGGAGGTGGAGAAAAACGTATTGATTCTCAGCACCAAAAAGGCAAGTATACCGCACGCGAGCGTATCGCCATGTTGCTCGACGAAGGTAGTTTCGAAGAATTCGATATGTTTGTGCAGCATCGCAGCACGAACTTCGGTATAGAGAAAACTAAATTCCTTGGAGACGGGGTAGTAACCGGCTACGGAACTATTGATGGACGTTTAGTGTATATCTATGCACAGGATTTCACCGTGTTCGGCGGTGCGTTGTCGGAAACACTGGCAATGAAAATTTGCAAAGTAATGGATCAGGCCATGAAAATGGGCGCTCCGGTTATCGGTTTGAACGACTCGGGCGGCGCGCGCATACAGGAAGGCGTCAATGCTTTGGCCGGCTATGCGGAGATTTTCCAGCGCAATATTCTTGCTTCGGGAGTTGTTCCTCAAATATCCGGTATCTTCGGGCCGTGTGCCGGCGGTGCGGTTTATTCTCCGGCTTTGACCGACTTTAATATCATGACGCGCGGAACAAGCTATATGTTCCTTACCGGCCCGAAAGTAGTAAAAACTGTAACAGGTGAAGACGTTACCCAGGAACAGTTGGGCGGTGCGAGCGTACATACAACCAAATCGGGCGTAGCCCATTTCGCAGTGGACACGGAAGAAGATGGTTTCCAACTGATCCGCCGCCTGATCGGCTTCCTGCCGCAAAACAATCTGGAAGAAACTCCGCTGATTTCCTGCAACGACCCGATCGACCGCCTGGACGACAACCTGAACGATATTATTCCCGACAGCGCAAATCAGGCTTACGATATGTATGACGTGATCGGAACGATTGTAGACAATAGCGAATTTCTCGAAGTTCACGCTGACTACGCGAAGAATATTATCACAGGCTTTGCCCGTTTCAACGGACAGTCCGTGGGGATCATCGCCAACCAGCCCAAGGTCATGGCCGGATGCCTCGACAGCAACGCTTCGCGCAAAGGCGCACGTTTCGTCCGTTTCTGCGACGCGTTCAATATTCCTTTGGTTACACTTGTAGACGTTCCCGGTTTCCTTCCCGGAACAGGACAGGAATACAACGGCGTGATCCTTCACGGCGCCAAATTGCTTTATGCCTACGGCGAAGCTACCGTGCCGAAAGTAACCGTAACGTTGCGCAAATCTTACGGCGGCGCATACTGCGTGATGAGTTCCAAGCACCTTCGCGGCGACATGAACTACGCATGGCCTACGGCGGAAATTGCGGTAATGGGGCCGAGCGGCGCCGTGGAAGTAATCTTCGCGAAAGAAGTTGCATCCGCCGAAGAACCGGCTAAGCTTGCTGCCGAAAAGGAAGAAGAATACAAGAATGTATTCGCCAATCCATACAATGCGGCTCAATATGGCTACATCGACGATGTGATCGAACCGCGCAACACCCGTTTCCGCGTGATCCGCGCACTGCAACAGTTGCACACCAAGAAACTGGTGAACCCGGCGAAGAAACACGATAACATGCCTCTGTAATTCTTATGGACAGGCGTAGCAAGAAAATAAGAATTTAGAAGTAGTCATATTATGTATAACAGAATAAAAAGAAACGCGGGAATCGCAGTGTTGTTCTCTTTGCTCTTTTCATTCGGAGCCGGGGCGCAAAGTGCGACTTCCATGCGCATAAACGAAGTGCTGGTCATCAACGAAGATAATTTTGTGGATGATTACGGAAAAAGAAGCGGCTGGATAGAATTGTTCAACAATTCGGCCGGTACGGTCAATATCAGCGGATGTTTCCTGACGAACGACAAAAACGATCCGGCCAAGTATCCGATACCCAAAGGGGACGTTTTGACGAAGATCCCTCCCGGACAGCACATACTGTTTTGGGCTGACGGACAACCTTCGCGCGGAACTTTCCATTTGAATTTCACGTTAGACCCGACGAAAGAAAATTACATCGCACTTTACGATGTGGACAGGAAAACGCTGATCGACGAGATCACGATTCCTCCCACGCAAAAGACGGATGTGAGCTACGGCCGGGTGATCGACGGTGAAGCGGAATGGGCTCAATTTACAAAAGTAACTCCAAGCACGAATAACCTCACGCTGGATTCCAACGAGAAGATCGACAACCTGAAACTGAACGACTCTATCGGTGTAGGTATGACGATCACTGCCATGGCTGTGGTTTTCACCGGATTGATCCTGCTTTACCTTGTATTCAAACAGGTGGGCAAATCAGCGGTTGCCGCAAGTTTGCGGCGCGCCAGAAAGGCTTCCGGAGGAACGGATGCGGGCGTCGAAACGGGAGAAATATCGGGCGAGGTACTGGTTGCTATCGGTATGGCGCTTTACGAACTGGATCAAGACGTGCATGATTATGAAAACACTGTGCTGACGATTCAGAAAGTAAAACGTACCTATTCACCGTGGAGTTCCAAGATATATGGTTTACGCGAACTTCCAAGAAAGTAATTATCCAATAACATAAACGAAGAATGAAAAGTTTTAAATATACAATCAACGGTAACGTATATAAGGTGCATATCAATTCAGTGGTAGAAGATATTGCCGAAGTAGAAGTAAACGGCATGCCTTATAATGTAAAAATGGAAAAACCGGCCAAGAAGCAGGTCGTAACGCTGAAAAGGCCGGCACAGGCGCCTACTACCGCTTCGGGTGCACCGGTCGTTTCGCGCCCTGTGGCTGCCGCTACTGCGGGAGCGTTGCGTTCTCCGCTGCCCGGAGTTATCCTGGACGTGAAATGCAAAGTGGGTGATACGGTAAAAAGAGGACAAACCGTAGTGATCCTTGAAGCCATGAAAATGGAAAACAGCATCAATGCCGACCGTGACGGAAGCATCATCGAGATAAAAGTAAACAAAGGCGATTCTGTACTGGAAGGTGCGGAACTCGTAGTAATCGGATAATGATATGCACGAAGGTTTTTTGACATTCCTGGGTGAGAACCTGCAACTGTTCTTAACCTATACAGGATTTTATAACGTAACGCCGGGGCATCTGGCCATGATCGTGGTCGGTTTGTGTTTCATATTCCTGGCCGTTAGATATGAATTTGAACCTATGCTGCTGATCCCTATCGGGTTTGGTATGCTTATAGGTAACATACCCTTCAAGGATGCAGGCTTGCAGGTAGGGATTTACGAGGAAGGATCGGTGTTGAACATCCTCTATCAGGGGGTAACGCAGGGATGGTATCCGCCATTGATATTCCTTGGGATCGGGGCGATGACCGACTTTTCGGCGTTGATTGCCAATCCGAAGCTGTTGCTGGTAGGAGCTGCCGCCCAGTTCGGTATCTTCGGTGCGTATATTATCGCCCTTCAGATGGGATTTGAGCCGAATCAGGCAGGTGCTATCGGTATTATCGGCGGCGCCGACGGCCCGACGGCTATCTTCCTTTCGTCCAAGCTGGCGCCCAACCTGATGGGGGCTATTGCGGTGTCGGCCTATTCCTACATGGCGCTGGTGCCGATTATTCAACCGCCTTTCATGCGTTGGCTGACGACATCCAAAGAACGGGTGATCCGAATGAAACCGCCGCGCGTGGTGTCTTCTACGGAAAAGATTATCTTCCCGATTATCGGTTTGCTGCTGACTTGTTTCCTTGTTCCTTCCGGGCTTCCGTTGCTGGGTATGCTGTTCTTCGGCAATTTGCTGAAGGAAAGCGGCGTAACCCGCCGTCTGGCGGAAACGGCACGTGGGCCGCTGATCGACACGATCACGATCCTTTTGGGAATAACCGTGGGAGCTTCCACGCAGGCCACACAGTTTATTACGGTCAATTCGCTCAAGATCTTCGCGTTGGGAGCGCTTTCTTTCGTGATTGCAACCTGTGCGGGTATCCTGTTCGTGAAGTTCTTCAACCTGTTCCTTAAAGAAGGCAACAAGATCAATCCGTTGATCGGTAACTCCGGCGTATCCGCCGTTCCCGACTCGGCACGTATCTCGCAGCACGTCGGTTTGCAATACGACCCGACCAACTACCTGTTGATGCACGCGATGGGGCCGAATGTTGCCGGCGTGATCGGATCGGCCGTAGCCGCCGGTATTCTATTGGGATTCCTAAGTTAAGGCCGCGATACAATATAAAAAAAGGCGCTTTCGGGCGCCTTTTTTATTTGCAGATGCAACAAAGTCCTACCTTTGTCCCCCGAAAGGGTCGCCTCTTTCCGTGTGGCTTGTTTAGCTACACATTAAAACAGGAAATATGAAGAACAAAAATGCAGCATTGGTTTGCTTTTCCGGCGGGCAGGATTCGACGACATGCCTCTTTTGGGCGCTAAGGAACTTCACTGAAGTGGAAACGGTTTGTTTCACCTACGGGCAGAAGCATTCGATTGAGGTAGATTATGCATGCAGTATCGCGGAGAAGCGGAATATTCCTTTCCATCTGCTCGACGTTTCCCTTTTGGGGCAATTGGCGCCCAACTCATTAACGGATTCATCAATTGTCATGGATAATGATAAGCCGGATGAAAGTTATCCCAATACATTCGTACCCGGACGCAACCTGATATTCCTCACCTTCGCCGCTGTTCTGGCACGGAGCAGGGGGATATACAATATTGTAACCGGTGTGTCCGAAGCCGATTATAGCGGTTATCCGGATTGTCGGGATACTTTTATCCGCTCGTTGAACGTTACTTTAAATCTGGCGATGGATGAACGGTTCGAACTCCATACTCCATTGATGAGCCGGGATAAAAGCGAAGTGTGGGAATTGGCCGACGAACTGGGTGTGTTTGATTTGGTGCGCAACGAAACGATTACCTGCTACAACGGTATCCCCGCCGACGGCTGCGGCCATTGCCCGGCCTGCAAACTGCGGCGCGAAGGCTTGGATAAGTATCTGCGCAGGCGCACAAGCCGGTGATTTACAATTTATAATTTACAATTAAAGAAAGATGGATATTAAGAGAGAAGAAGAAGGCCTAAGCCTGCTTGGAAGCAAAACCGTATACCGGCAGGATTACGCCCCTGAGGTGCTGGAAACCTTTACGAACAAACACCCGGAGAATGATTATTGGGTAAGGTTTAATTGTCCTGAGTTTACAAGCCTTTGCCCCATCACCGGGCAACCGGATTTCGCGACTATCCATATCGACTATATCCCGGACATGAAAATGGTGGAAAGCAAAAGCCTGAAACTTTACCTTTTCAGCTTCCGCAACCACGGGGCTTTCCATGAAGATTGCATCAACATCATCATGAAAGACCTAATCCGCCTGATGAATCCCAAATATATAGAAGTAACCGGCCTGTTCACTCCCCGCGGAGGAATCAGCATCTATCCGTATGCAAACTACGGACGGCCGGGCACGAAATATGAGGCGCTGGCGGAGAAAAGACTGCATGATCATCGATAAACTAAACAGTACAAGTTATGCAAATCAATAATCTGCCGGAAAATATAGATGAGCCGGACGACCTACGCCGTTTGGACGTAACCGAATTGCCGCAGGTGTGCGAGGAATTGCGCCGATATATTATAGATGTATTGTCGGAACATCCCGGACATTTGGGCGCCAGCCTGGGAACCGTGGAATTAACCGTGGCATTGCATTATGTGTTCAATACGCCTTACGATCGTATCGTATGGGACGTGGGGCATCAGGCCTACGGGCACAAGATACTGACCGGACGCCGGAAAACATTCCATACACTGCGCACCCTGGGCGGGATCAGCGGTTTTCCGAACCCCGAAGAAAGCGAATACGATGCATTCATTGCCGGGCACGCTTCCACTTCCATATCCGCGGCGTTGGGCATGTCGGTGGCTTCCAACCTTAAAAAGGACGAAAACCGCAAGGTTGTTGCCGTTATCGGCGACGGGGCTATGACCGGAGGGCTGGCCTTCGAGGGACTGAACAACGCTTCTTCCAATCCCAACAACCTGCTGATCATACTGAACGACAACGACATGGCGATAGATCACAGCGTCGGCGGCATGAGCCAGTATCTGGTAGATATAACCAGCAGCAAGGCGTACAACAAACTGCGTTACGATACCTTCCGGGCAATGAAGCGGATGCACCTGATCAGCGACGACCGCCGGGGAAACATCCTGCGCTTCAACAACAGCCTGAAAGCATTGCTCACCAGGCAGCACAACCTGTTCGAGGGTTTCAGTATCCGCTACTTCGGCCCGGTCGACGGGCATAACGTGAACTACCTGATCAAGGTGCTCAACGATATTAAAGATCTTCAGGGGCCAACACTTCTCCATATAAAAACCAAAAAAGGAAAGGGATTCAAGCCCGCCGAGGAGTCGGCTACGGAATGGCACGCGCCGGGCAAGTTCAACAAGGAAACCGGAGAGCGGATTATTCCTCAAAACCTGAACGAGCCGCAACTGTATCAGGATGTTTTCGGGCATACGCTGGTGGAGCTTGCCGGGCAGGACGAACGCATCGTAGGTATCACCCCGGCAATGCCTACCGGAAGTTCCATGAGTTTTATGATGAAAGCTTTTCCGAAACGTTCGTTCGACGCGGGAATAGCCGAGGGGCACGCAGTGACCTTCTCCGCAGGGCTGGCAAAGGAGGGGATGATTCCTTTCTGCAATGTCTATTCTTCATTCATGCAGCGGGCTTACGACATGATCATTCACGACGTCGCCCTGCAAAACCTGCACGTAGTTCTCTGCCTCGACCGCGGAGGGCTGGTCGGCGAAGACGGCGCTACCCATCACGGCGTATTCGACATGGCTTACCTTCGCCCCATTCCCAACCTGATTATTTCCTCCCCCCTGAACGAGATCGACCTGCGCAACTTGATGTACACAGGCTACCGGGCGAACCGTCCTTTCGTGATCCGCTACCCGAGAGGCAAGGGTGAGATGAAAGACTGGCAGAAGCGGATGGAAGTTCTGCCCGTCGGCAAAGGGAGATGTCTTCGGGAAGGGAAAGATGTTGCGGTTCTCTCCATCGGCCCGATCGGGAATGAAGTCATACGCGCGATCAATCTGCCAGGGGATGAAGACCTGTCGGTTGCCCACTACGACATGATCTACCTCAAACCCATCGACGAGGAACTTTTGCACGAAGTCGGTCGTCGCTTCTCCCGGATAATCACCGTGGAGAATGGCGTGATCAGGGGAGGACTCGGCACAGCCGTGATGGAATTTATGGCCGACAACGGATACACGCCGCAGATCCAACGGATCGGAGTAGGCGACCATTTCGTCGCCCACGGATCGATCCCCGAATTATACAAACTTTGCGGGATGGATGCGGAAAGTATAGCGAGGGCGATAGCTCTTTAAAAAAGGCGGCGATCTTTTTACTAAAAGGCGGCGGCCTTTTTGAAAAGAGCCTGCGGGTGGCCACAGGCCTGTCTTCGCTACGCTCTTTAATTCCTAAAATTCAATTCCAGTTGAACAGGGCCGCCCCATTGTCCTCCTTCGTTCATATTACTTATGGATAATCCGGCCAGGCGGATCTTCTTCCCCGATGTATCGACCTGATGAAGCAATTCCTTGGAAACAGTCAGAAAATCACGGAAATCAGTGATTTTACCGGGCAGTGTACGGCTGCGGGTAACGATTTCAAAGTCTGCATACTTGATCTTTAAGGTAACGGTACGCCCATAGAGGCCGGTTTCTTCTATCCGTTCCCACACCCG
>JAITVG010000220.1 GCA_031285925.1 Tannerellaceae bacterium | reverse complement strand
GACTGTCCCACATTTACCGACTTCGAGAAGATGATGCGGGAAACAAAACCGGATCTGCTGATCGTCACCACGATGGACAGCACGCATCATGAGTTTATCATCAAAGGAATGGAAATGGGTGCGGATGTGATTACCGAAAAGCCATTGACTACCGATGAAATGAAGGTGCAGGCCATTCTGGACGCAGAAAAGCGGACGGGAAAGAATTGCCGCATAACGTTTAACTATCGCTATTCGCCCCATCGCGCCAAAATGTGGGAGCTGTTGCGCAACGGAGAAATCGGTGAACTGACATCCGTTGATTTCCACTGGTATCTGGACACTTCACACGGTGCGGATTACTTCCGCCGCTGGCACCGCCTGAAAGAATGCGGCGGATCGCTTTGGGTGCATAAGGCCAGCCATCATTTCGACCTGCTGAACTGGTGGATCGACAGCGATCCCGAAACGGTGTTCGGTCTGGGCGCCTTGAACCATTACGGAAAGAACGGAACGGAGCGTGCGGAAAACTGCCGTACCTGTCCGCATACGAAAAACTGCAAGTTCTACTGGGATATCATGAAAAACTCCACGTATGTGAAGTTATATGTGGATAATGAAAAATACGACGGCTATCTGCGCGACGGTTGTGTATTTAAGAACGATGTGAATATTTATGACAAGATGGGCGCATCCATTAAATATAAAAACGGCGTGCAGGTGTCCTATTCCCTGACTGCCTATTCCCCTTACGAAGGGTATCGCATCGCTTTTAACGGAACGAAAGGACGCATTGATGCCTGGATACAGGAGTCGCGCCCGGTTTCGGATGTGAATTACGATGAGATCATTCTTTTCCGCAACTTCGGACGGCGCGAGTATATACAGGTGCCTTTCGGAACTTCTGGCCACGGAGGCGGAGACCGGTTACTGAAAGATCAAATCTTCCTTCCGAACATCGAAGATCCCTTCCGGCAATGTGCCGGCATACGCGACGGCGCCCTGGCTTGCCTGGTCGGTATTGCTGCCCGCAACAGTATCGAAACAGGTAAACCGGTCAATATCGCCGACCTTACTTCCATCGTGCCGCAGGCGAAAAAAGAATACAGAAGAGTTTAAAACAGCTTTTTGGTAAAGTACGTAGCGATGCGAATACTGATAACATTGATTGCAGGATTGCTCCCACTTTCCCTGTGGGCGCAATTCCTGTCGGTAGACTTTCAATCTTCTCCGGAGAAAAAAGAAATAGAGGTTTATCTGGATGGGCAGCTGTTTGCCCGGCTGCTCTATCCGGATTCACTGACCAAGTATGTCCTCTATCCCCTGTATACCGCGTCGGGTATTGAGATTACCAGAGGATACCCGCTGAATCCGCGCGCAGGCGAGCAGACGGATCATCCGCATCAGATTGGATTGTGGTTCACGTTCGGTGATGTAGACGGCATTGATTTCTGGAACAATTCATCCGCCCGTCTACCGGAAGAGCGGCATAAATACGGAACCATTCGCGTGGCGGAACCTCCACATGCGGATGTTTCACAGGCCGGTATCACGGTAAACGCGGACTGGGTGAATCACCGGAACGAAATTCTTCTCCGGGAAAAGACCGTTTTCCATTTCGACGGTTCGTCGGATTCGAGAACGATCAGGCGGCAAACGGTATTAACGGCAAATAAGGATATCCGCCTGAAAGGGAACAAGGAAGGACTGATCGGCCTGAGGATGGATCGCAACTTTGAATCGTCGGCGAGCGGCGTCTACCGGAACGCGAACGGCGACCGGGGAGATGATGTTTGGGGAAAACGTGCGCCCTGGGTGTCGCTGACCGGAAAAAAGGAAGAAAGAGAAATCACCGTCACGCTGTATGACGTTCCGGGCAACCCGTATTATCCCGCCTGGGCACACGCGCGCGGTTACGGATTGTTTGCCTTGAATAACTTGGGCGGGCACGAGTTCAATCCCGCCGATGAAAAGATAAGTGTTTTGTTGAAAAAGGGAGAAACCATCTCCTTTATGCACATCCTGTCCATTTCGGAATCGGAATTGCCTTAGAAACAGTTTCTCAACGCCCTCTCCATATCTTCGGGCGTATCGATGCCGATCGTTTCCCGGTGGGTGATGCCTGCCTTTATTTTATACCCGTTCTCCAACCACCGCAACTGTTCAAGACTTTCCGCCGTTTCAAGCGAAGAGGGGGAGAGCTGGGTTATATCCCGCAACACATCCGCCCGGTAGGCATAAAGTCCGATATGTTTGTAAAAGGTATGCGCTTTAAGCCACTCCGTATGCTTTTCCCCCCTTATATAAGGAATCACGGAACGGCTGAAGTACATCGCTTCCCCGTTTTTGTTCAGCACTACCTTGGGAGAGTTCGGATTAAACAGCGCCGTTTCAAAATCATCATCCGCCCGGAAAGGTTTCACCAGCGTAGCTATGTCCACCGTTTCGTCCGCAAAGCAGGCTTTCAGCGTTTCTATCTGTTCCGGCCGGATAAAAGGCTCGTCCCCCTGTATGTTGATAATAATATTGTATCCTTCGCCCACCTTGCACCAGGCTTCATAGCAGCGATCCGTGCCGCTGCGATGCTTGTCGGACGTGAGCACCGCTTCTCCGCCGAAGGCATTTACGGCGTCGGCAATCCTTTGGTCGTCGGTAGCCACACAGACTTTATCCAATACGCCGCACACCTGTTCGTACACCCGCCGGATCATGGGCTTCCCCTTCATATCGGCTAAAGGCTTTCCCGGAAAGCGGCTCGACGCATAACGCGCCGGAATAATCCCGATAAACTTCTGTTCCATCCTTTTTTACTTTCCTTATCCTTCTTTCGTGTAGTATTCACTCAATATATCACCTACCTTTTCGGGTGTGATGCGGCCATACACCCTGTCGCCGATCATCGCTACCGGAGCCAGTCCGCAGGCGCCCACGCAACGCAGGCAATCAATGGAGAAGAGGCCGTCTTTGGTCGTTTCGCCTACCTTTATATCCAGCTGACGCTGAAATTCATCCAGTACTTTCTCTGCTCCGCGCACGTAACAGGCCGTTCCCATACACACGGAAACCGGATATTTGCCCTTGGGCTTCATCGTGAAGAAGGAATAAAAGGATACTACGCCGTAGACTTTCGACACGGGAAGGTTCAGGCCGGATGCAATGACTTCCTGCGCCTCCTCCGGGATATACCCCAGAAGTCCCTGCGCGGCGTGGAGCACGTTGATCAGCTCGCCCGGGTCGTTATTGTGTTGCGCACAGACGGCCAGCAGTTCCTCCGCCTTGTTTTCGGGGAGATGCGGCCGGCGGTCGGCGTAATGCGTATGCAGCAGTTTGTGCGACATGGCGCCACACGGCTCTCCGAGGTATTCCTTGTAGAGGGAAACAATGTACGGGTTCTCGTGGCTCTTGCGGCGCGCCTTGTCCGCGTCTTCCTTGTAGAGTGCCGATGCACGGCGTTGGATCACGTTGATGTCGCCGTGGTGGAATGGTTGTCCGCCCCCATTGATGCAGCCTCCCGGACAGGCCATGATCTCGATGGCATGATAGGGCGACGTGCCGTTCTTCACTTCTTCCATCAGTTTCCGGGCGTTACCCAAACCATTGACTACGGCCAACCTTACCGGCAGTCCGTCGAAATCCACCGTCGCCGTCTTTATTCCCTCCAGGCCTCGGAGGGATTCAAAGTTTACGTCGTCGAGCGTCTTCTTCGTATGCACTTCGTAGGCCGTGCGGCAGGCTGCTTCCATTACGCCTCCGGTGGCGCCGAAGATGACCGATGCGCCGGTAGACTCGCCCAGCGGCGGATCGAAGTCGCCATCGGGCAGATTCCTGAAATCAATATTGGCAAAGCGGATCAGGCGTGCCAGTTCGCGCGTATAGATGGATACATCCACATCCGGATTACCGTCGATCACAAATTCCGGTCGGCTTGCTTCGTATTTCTTTGCCAGGCAGGGCATCACGGACACGACGATCAGGTCTTCGCGCCTGATGCCCAACTTTTCGGCAAAGTAACTCTTCGCCACCGAGCCGAACATCTGCTGAGGGCTTTTCGCAGTCGAGAGGTGTTCCTTCTGCTCCGGATAATTCTTCTCCACGAAATTGACCCATCCCGGACAGCAGCTTGTCATCAAAGGTATCTTCAATTCGCCGTTTCCGTGGAGATGACTGCCCAGACGGTGCAACAACTCCGTGCCTTCTTCCATGATGGTGAGGTCGGCGGCGAAATCCGTATCGAAAACATAATCGAAACCCAGGAGGCGGAGGGCGGAAACCATTTTACCTGTCACCTGCGTGCCCGGAAGGAAGCCGAAATCATTCCCCAGCGCCGTACGCACCGCCGGAGCTGTCTGTACGATAACCGTCTTCGACGAATCCGAGATCGCATCCAGCACGAACTGCGTATGATTGCGCCCGCTCAACGCCCCGACGGGACAAACGGCCACGCACTGCCCGCAATACACGCAACTGCTGTCGGCAATATTCCTGTCGAAAGCCGTCTGTACCGTCGATTCAAAACCGCGATTGGAAGCCGACAGCGCTCCGACCGTCTGGATGGAATTACACATGGTTTCGCAACGGCGGCACATGATACATTTGCTCATGTCGCGTACGATGGATACCGAGCGGTCTTTGCGGCTCGCGATCTTTTTCCCTTCAAAGCGGACGTTGCGCATGTTCAGGTCGTAGGCTACTTTCTGCAATTCGCATTTTTCGTTCTTGCTGCATACCAGGCAATCGCTCGGATGGTTGGAAAGGATCAGTTCCATCACGATCTGCCGGGCGTTCACCACGCGCGGGCTGTATGTTTTCACCACCATCCCCTCCGTACACGCCGTCTTGCACGCAGGCGCCAGATTGCGCCTACCTTCCACTTCCACCACACAGATACGGCAGGCGGCAGGTTCGTTCCTGTAATTAAACTCATGCAGGTTCAGGTGGCAAAGCGTCGGGATCCGTATGCCCAACTTCCCGGCTGCGTCCAGAATAGTCGCTCCCTTTTCTACTTCAACAGGCTTTGTATCTATAATTAATTTGATTGTTTCCATACGTCATTATTTTATATTCAGATGACATAAATAGCATTGAACTTGCATTTCTCCATGCACGAACCGCAGCGGATACATTCCGCGAAATTGATCACATGAGGCACTTTGCGCTCACCGATAATCGCATGTACCGGGCATATACGGGCGCAAACCGTGCATCCCTTGCAGTTTTCGGGATTGATGCAATACTGTGTCAGCTTCGTGCAACGGTGTGACGGACAGGTTTTATTGACATGCGCCAGGTATTCGTCCTCGAAATGCTCCATCGTGGACAACACCGGGTTGGGCGACGTTTGCCCCAGGCCGCACAGTGCGGTGTCTTTTATCGCCGCTCCGAGATCCTTCAACGTTTGCAGGTCTTCCATTTCTCCCTTTCCTTCGGTCAGGCGGGTCAATATCTCCAGCATCCGTCTGTTTCCTACACGGCACGGTGTGCATTTTCCGCAAGATTCCTCTACGGTGAAGTCGAGATAGAATTTAGCCACGGCAACCATGCAGTCATCTTCGTCCATGACGATCATCCCGCCGGAACCCATCATCGAGCCGGAAGCCAAAAGATTGTCGTAATCGATCGGCAAATCCAGATGCTTCTCCGTCAGGCAGCCACCCGAAGGGCCTCCTGTCTGCACGGATTTAAATTTCTTACCGTCTTTTATTCCGCCTCCGATCCCGAAGATCACCTCGCGCAGCGTGATTCCCATCGGCACTTCTATCAAGCCTACATTATTTACCTTGCCGGCCAGGGCGAAGACTTTCGTACCCTTGCTCTTTTCCGTGCCGATACCGGCGAACCATTCGGCACCCTTTAGCAATATGACAGGTATGTTGGCGTAGGTTTCCACGTTATTTACATTGGTCGGATACCCCTTGTATCCCTGTTCGCTTGGGAAAGGAGGTTTGATCGTCGCTTCTCCGCGCAGGCCTTCCATACTGTGGATCAAGGCGGTTTCCTCTCCGCATACAAAAGCGCCGGCACCGTAGCGTATTTCTATCCGGAAAGAGAAATCGGTGCCGAAAATATTCTCGCCCAGCAAGCCGTATTCGGTTGCCTGCCTGATTGCGATCTTCAAACGTTCGACGGCAAGCGGGTATTCGGCACGGATATAGATCAATCCCCTGTCCGCTCCGGTACAATATCCGTTGATCGCCATCGCTTCCAGTATCGAGTGAGGATCGCCTTCGAGGATGGAACGGTCCATAAACGCTCCCGGATCGCCTTCATCGGCATTACAGACTACATACTTCCGGCCGGACTGCGCCTTGCGGGTAATGTCCCACTTCAATCCCGTAGGAAAGCCACCGCCGCCACGGCCTCTCAGTCCGCTGTTCATAATCTCCCGGATGACACTTTCCGGAGTCATTTCCGTAAGCGCCTTGCCCAGCGCCACATATCCGTCGCGCGCAATGTATTCGTCTATATTCTCCGGATTGATAAACCCGCAATTGCGCAAAGCGATACGGTACTGTTTCTTGTAGAAGCCGATATGCTTGGAATCCGAAACCTGTTGTTTCGTATCCGGATTGACATACAGCAGGCGTTCCACCCTGCGCCCTTTTATCAAATGTTCGCGCACGATTTCGTCTGCGTCGGAAGGAGATACCTGAACATAGAATGTATTGTCGGGTACCATTTTAATGACCGGCCCCATTTCGCAAAATCCGAAACAGCCGGTACGGACGACCTGTACTTTTTTCTTTAATCCGTGTTGTAAAATCGCCGACTTAAACGAACTGATGATCTGTTCACTTTGAGATGCACGGCAGCCCGTGCCTGCACATACCAGAATATAATCCGTAAATGTTGTCATATCATTTTTTATTTTTCTCTTTTACTCCGGTTCCACCGCATCGTATGTAACAGGCATGATACCGTCTACCATCACTCCCTTACGGATATATTCGTTGATAAGTTCGTCCGCCTTTTCCCGCGTAAGATAGCCGAAAACCAGCGGTTCCTTTCCGGGCAGGGTGATCTCTACGGTCGGTTCGGCGTAGCAATATCCCATACATCCGGTTTGAGTGACCAGAGCGTCAATTTTCCGCAGGTTAAGCGTTTCGATGAAGTAATTCATGATTTCTTTCGCGCCCGAAGCGATGCCGCATGTAGCCATGGATACCTTTATCTGAGGCATTTGCTCCGGATTGCTGCTTTTCTCCCGCAAATCGATCTCGGCACGAAAGGATTCCCGTATCTTGCGAAGGTCGTCGAGTGTTTTTACTTTATTCATGGTAGTTGCCGTTTTTAAGGTTTAATCATTTCCCGACAAACATACAAAACTTTTTGCAAGCACTACCCTTGACGAAATATTAATTTGAGGTATTCTTTGGACAAAAACCGGTCAGAGTAGGGGCGCACCTGCGTGTGCGCCCGAAAACCTGCGCGTGCGCCCGAAATTAGTATAGGTAGTACGCGCGCGTACTACCTATACTACGGCGCCGCGGAATAGGTACTACGCGCTCGTACTATATATAGAAACACTTTTTAACAATAGCCCAAATTCCGGGGAAAATACTATATTTGCAAACAAATTGAAGCATATATATATGAAAACAAGACAGATTGTTGTTGGCCTTTGCCTTCTATTGGGTTTTACCACTGCTTATGCGCAGGAAGGAGATAATTCCCGGTTAAAAAATCTGACGCTTTCCGGTTATATTCAGGGAGAATATCAGTACGGCGGGAAAAGTGCGTCGCTGTTGGTCGGAAAAGGGAATACCGATCCGGACAAATCATTCAGCCGCACAGGTATACGCCGCGGACGCATCAAGCTGGAATATACGGAAAACATCGCATCCGCAGTGTTTCAACTTGATTTGACCGAAAAAGGCCTGGGCATCAAGGATGCTCATCTGAAGATAAAGGATCCGTGGCTTAGGACTAATTCCTTGCAGGCCGGCCTGTTTAACAGCCCATTCGGATACGAGAACAGCTATTCGGCTTCCTCCAGGGAATCGCCGGAACGTTCGGCCATTTCTCAAAGCCTCTTTCCGGAAGAACAGGATCTGGGTGCGATGCTGGTGCTGCAACCGGCCGAATCTTCTCCCTTGCGCTTCCTGAAACTGGAAGCAGGATTGTTTTCCGGCAACGGTATACGGCAGGAAACGGACAGCAAGAGAGATTTTGCCGGCCGCCTTTCCGCCTCCAAAAGTTTAACGCACGGATTCTCTTTCACTTTGGGTATCTCGCTCTACAACGGGTTTGCTTATCAGGGAACGGAGAACGTATACCGGATGGAAGGAAATACTTTTGTGCTGCACACCAACGCTTCCAACCTCGGCAGCTTTGCCAAACGGGAATATTACGGAGTAGACGCCCAAATCTCTTTCGCCGGCTTGTTGGGAAAGACCAAATTGCAGGCTGAATATCTACTCGGCCAACAGCCGGGAACGCCGACAGGAAGCAAAACGCCCGCTTATTCCCTGCTGTCGGGCTACGATACATACATCCGAAATTTCCGCGGAGGATACGCCATGCTCACGCACTATATCGGCAAAAGCCCTCTTGCGGCAGTGGTAAAATACGATTGGTACGATCCGAACACGGACGTATCCGGAGATAATGTTGGGCTGAATGAAACGACTGCAACCGACCTCGCCCGTTCCACCTGGGGCACAGGCGTTCTCTGGGACATCAATAAGGCGCTTCGCCTTCAGGCATACTATGAGTTTAAGGACAACGAAAAGGCTTCCGCGATAGCGGGAATGAACGAAAACGTGGACGACGATGTGTTCACTCTTCGCTTGCAATATAAATTTTAATACCTACATTTACCCGGAAATAAACCAATTGGAAAAAGAAGAATATGTCAGACAGCGTTGTTATTATCCCGACTTACAATGAAAAGGAGAATATCGAGAATATGATCCGTACCGTTTTCGCCCTGCCGAAAGCGTTTCATATATTAATAATAGACGACGGTTCGCCCGACGGAACAGGCGCTATCGTGAAGCGGTTGCAGCAGGAGTTTCCGGACAGCCTTTTCCTCATCGAGCGCGAAGGGAAGCAGGGTTTGGGAACGGCTTATATCTGCGGATTTCGCCGGGCACTGGAACATTCCTATTATTATATATTCGAAATGGATGCCGATTTCAGCCATAACCCGGAGGATTTGCTCCGTTTGTATGAATCCTGCTCGGTGGGAGGGGCGGATGTGGCGATCGGTTCACGTTATATTAAAGGTGTGAATGTGGTGAACTGGCCTTTGGGACGGGTGCTGATGTCTTATTTCGCTTCCATGTATGTGCGGCTTGTTACGGGAATGAACATTAAGGACACGACAGCCGGCTTTAAATGCTACCGCAGGGAAGTGCTCGAAACGCTGGAACTCGACGACATTCATTTCAAAGGATATGCCTTTCAGGTGGAAATGAAGTTTACCGCCTATAAATGCGGTTTTGCCTTAAAAGAAGTTCCGATCATTTTCGTAAACCGGCTGCACGGCGTATCCAAAATGAACACATCGATCTTCGGCGAAGCGCTCTTCGGCGTTCTTAAACTGAAATGGAACAGCCTCTTCCGCGCATATCCGCAAAGGAAGAAAAGGATAGGAGCTTGAGTCTATGGCCGGAAAGTTAATAAAGAACGCCTGCATCATAAACGAAGGGCGCATGTATGCCGGAGCTGTATGGATTGAGGGGAGCTTTATCCGGGATGTGTTTGAAGGCGATATTCCCGCGGAAGCGGAAGCCGGCGAAGTGATCGACGCAAAAGGTAAATATTTGATTCCCGGTGTGATCGACGATCAGGTTCATTTCCGTGATCCGGGATTAACGCATAAGGGCGATATCGAAACGGAAAGCCGCGCAGCCGTTGCCGGAGGAGTGACCACCTTTATGGATATGCCCAATACAAAACCGCAGACGGTTACGTCGGAAGCTTTGAACAACAAACTCAAGCGGGGAGCGGAAGTATCCGCAGCCAATTATTCTTTCTTTTTCGGTGGAACCAATGACAATATGGATGAAATAAGGAAACTGGATAAAAGCCGGGTTCCGGGGCTTAAACTTTTCCTGGGTTCTTCTACCGGGAATATGTTGATAGACCGCAAGGAAAGTCTGGAGAAGATATTCGGTGAAGCGGATATGCTGATTGCCGTCCATACGGAAAAGGAAGATATTATTCAGCGAAACATACAATATTATACCCATTTGTATGGAGAAGATTTGGACATCTCTTTCCACCCGAAGATACGGAGCGAGGAAGCCTGCTACGCATCTTCGGCGGAAGCGGTGGAACTTGCTGTGCGCTTGAACACGCGCCTGCATCTTCTCCACCTCTCCACGGCGAGAGAAATGACATTGCTCTCTGCCTCTCTTCCTCTAAAAGAAAAGAAAATCACGGGGGAAGTTTGCGTGCATCACCTGTGGTTCGCGGAAGAAGACTACGCTCGCTTCGGCAACCGCATCAAATGGAACCCGGCCATAAAGACGCCGAACGACCGGACGGCTCTCCGCAACGCAGTCAATTCCGATAAACTCGACATTATCGCCACCGACCATGCACCGCATTTGCCCGTAGAGAAAGAAGGGAGTTGCCTGAAAGCCGCCTCAGGCGGGCCATTGGTACAACATTCCTTAGTAGCTATGCTCGAAATGGTTTCGCAGGGTCATTTCACGTATGAGAAAGTAATCGACAAAATGGCACACTCGCCGGCCGAACTGTTCCGGATCGACCGTCGTGGATACATACGCCGCGGCTATTATGCCGACCTTGTCCTGATTGATCCGCAAAGCCAATGGACGGTAGATAAGGATAATCTTTTGTATAAATGCGGCTGGTCTCCCTTTGAAGGGTTTACCTTCGGGCATAAAATCCGGAAAACATTCGTGAACGGACAGGAGGCATACAGTGAAGACAAGATCAACCCCGCTGTGCGAGGGATGGAAGTGAAGTATTTGTATTAGATTAGGGCTGGAAAATATCGGGTTGTAATTTTTTCCTGTACAGTAACAAATCAATCGTAATTTATCACTATTTGTTCATCTCTACAGACTCCATTAACGATTTCAGTATATACGCCGTCAGAAACTCCCAATTCGATATTTTTCCTCAACGCTTTCTTTCGGTTTTTATCCAACACATATATACAGGTTGAATCTTTCTGATAAGCGATGTGTTTTTCTTCGATGGAAAGCACATTTTCCCGATGGTTTAATATTATCTCCGCCGTTGCCGAATAGCCGGAACGCAAGAGTGGTATCTCATTTGAAATATCGAATTCGGCTTCTAACAAATATTTCATTATTCCGTTTTCCTCATTGAATAGCGAATACGACAGCGGATAGCCATCGCGACTGACCAATAGACCGAGTACCACCTGTGGTTGGCTGTGTTTACCGTCTTTAGAAAAGCCTCTTTCGCGTAATTCATCGCTGTGGTCGCTTTCAAAATAAAGCGTAGTTACATCGTAAAACACAAGCCCGATGTGACCTCCTAAAATACGGCGGGTATGTTCTACACTGATTCGTTGGATTTTATCCTGCAAGCTGTTGTGTAAACGGTCTAAATAGCGGTAGACCTTATGAAGCTCTACATCTTCGTCAAAGTAGGATTTTAAATAATCAACTGTGCCTGCTTTACTCGCCGGTTGACACAGTCGGGCTACAACCAGGTGTCTTAAGATATCATCATTGATGGCATCAAAACCAACAAGTCTAAACACTTCGTTCAGGATTAGCTGTGTGCCGTTGAGCAGGATATTTTCAACATTGTTCAGCAAATGCTCGGTTACTTGCTTTTCTTCACGCTGACGCTCTGACTCAAGAAACATATCCCGATGGCCGCAGTGCATGTCGATCCACTTTTTGCCTTGTTCAAAGAAAGCAGCTATCTCTTGCTCGTCCGAACTGACACCGATGGTCTTGAGGTAGCGTATCTTCCCACTACTTTTATCTACAATCACAATACTTGTGCTACCGGATCTATTGCTTTTTTTGCGTACATACATAGCACAAAAATGACACCTTTTTGGGACGCGACACCCAAATTGGTGCCGCAAAATTTATAATTAATTAAATTACAAAGTGTTACAAAATAGACGAAAGAAAGTTTCGAAGTCAGGGGCCTTTTCCCCGATTTTATGTGAAAAACTGTTCAGTTTGTTTACATATTATCACACTTTTTTTATGAAAGCGACAGAAAAACAGTGAGTGAAACGCTGACTGAATTATGGATTTTTAATAATTTAAATGTTGAAAAAAGTAGTTATCAGCCTTTCAGGCTTAGTAGTCAAAGTAGTCAGAGTAGTTAAGAGATTAAACACAGAGACAGGGAGGACACAGAGTTTTTATATTGTTCTCCATATTGTTCTCCGTGCCTCTGTGTTTAATCCCCGTGTCCTCCGCGTTGAATTGACTATACTAATATTTCGCCATTCAAAAAAACTGTCTACCTTTGCGGGAAACGGGAGGAAGACCATTCGTTTTGACCCGAAATTAGCAACATACAATGGGAAAAATTATTGCTTTAGCAAATCAGAAAGGTGGCGTCGGAAAGACGACAACAACGATAAATTTAGCCGCATCACTGGCTGTTCTGGAGAAAAAAGTATTGGTCGTGGACGCCGATCCGCAAGCCAATGCCTCGTCGGGATTGGGTATTAATATCCGCGAAACGGGACTTTCCATTTACGAATGTCTTGTCAATGGCGACGACGCAGCCAAAGCCGTCATCCCTACGGAGATCGACCGGATGGAAATCATCCCTTCCCATATCGACCTGGTTGGGGCGGAAATAGAAATGCTCAACATGGCGGAGAGGGAGCGTATTCTGAAGAAAATACTGCAACCGCTGAAAGGGCAGTACGATTACATTCTGATCGACTGTTCCCCGTCGCTGGGGCTTATCACGGTAAACGCCCTTACGGCCGCCGATTCCGTTTTGATTCCCGTGCAATGTGAATATTTCGCTCTGGAAGGCATCAGTAAGCTGTTGAACACGATCAAGATCATCAAGTCGAAACTGAATCCCGAGTTGGAGATAGAAGGTTTTCTGCTTACGATGTACGACGCGCGTCTGCGCCTGGCCAATCAAATCTACGAAGAGGTGAAACGCCCGTTTCAAGACCTCGTTTTTAATACGGTCATCCAGCGGAATGTTAAACTGAGTGAAGCCTCCAGTTACGGAAAACCCGTACTCCTCTATGACGCGGAATCCAAGGGAGCGCTTAACCACATGCAACTGGCGAAAGAAATAATAACAAAGAACAATTAATGTATGTGCTCAGCAATGAAAAAATCGGTTCTGGGACGCGGATTGGACGCTTTGATCACGATGGACGACCTGAATCCCGGCGGATCATCGTCTATCAGCGAGATCGAACTGAACAAAATACAACCCAACCCCGACCAGCCCCGTTCCGTCTTTGATGATGAGGCGCTGGAGGAATTGGCTACGTCCATCCGTTCCCTTGGCGTTATTCAGCCGATCACCCTGAAGGAGATCAGCAGGAACAGCTATATGATCATCTCCGGAGAACGCCGTTACAGGGCTTCTTTGATGGCCGGACTGGAGCGAATACCTGCTTACATAAAAACCGCCGAAGACGATAATGTGATGGAAATGGCGCTGATAGAAAACATACAGCGCGAAGACCTTAACTCAATAGAAATAGCCCTTGCCTATCAAAAACTGATCGATACGTATGGCCTCACGCAGGAACGCTTGAGCGAACGGGTAGGAAAGAAAAGAACAACGATAGCCAATTACCTGCGCCTGTTGAAACTTCCAGCCGAAGTTCAGATGGGGCTTAAAGACAAGAAAATCGACATGGGTCATGCCCGTGCGCTGATCTCCGTCGACGATCCGGAAGTGCAGCTTGCACTTTACGAACAGGTGCTGATCGACGGGCTTTCCGTGCGCAATGTGGAAGAACTTGTGCGCAATAACGCGGAGAAACAGGAAAGCACGGAAGAAGCACCGAAAGAAAGGAAAGAAAAGGTCAGGCTGCCGGAAGAATACAATGCGCTGAAAGCACATCTCTCTCTCTTTTTCCATACGGAAGTGGAATTGACATATAATAAAAAGGGAAAAGGGAAGATTACTATCCCCTTTCGTTCGGAAGAAGAACTGGAAAAGGTGATCGGCCTTTTGGATAAAATAAAATGAAGAACGGCGTTATCTTCTTTCTGCTTGTGTGGTTGTGTTTTCCTTTTTCGGGAAAAGCACAGGGAGAACGGGTGGATACTGCTTTAGCCGGCGCTCCGGATTCGACGGTGCAATCCGTACTTGTTGCGGCCGATTCCGTATTTCAAGCCCCGGAACCGGCGAATATCGAATTTAAACCCAATCCGAACAAGGCGATGCTTTTCGCACTTGTTCCCGGGATGGGACAAATATATAATCGTATGTACTGGAAATTGCCCATCGTGTACGGCGCGTTTATGGGTTGTACGTATGCGGTAACCTGGAATAATCGCAATTACCGGGATTACGGGGATGCGTATAAGGATTTGATGTCGGCCGATCCGCTGAAGAATACGCGGTGGATGGACATGGTACCCTCTGCCTATCAGACGGATGAGGAGAAACTTTCTTGGGCGCAAAACAACCGGGATAACGTGTACAAAAGCCGACGCGACTATTTCCGCCGTTACCGGGACTTGAGTATAATCATCTCTGCGGGCGTTTACCTGATAAGTGTTTTGGACGCTTACGTGGATGCGCAGTTGTTCGATTTCGACATATCGCCCGACTTGTCCATGCGGATAGAGCCTGCGGTTACACCGAAAACAGCATATACTCCGCAAGTATACGGAGTGAATTGCAGCATAAAATTCTAATTGAGCCATGATAAAACGGATACTTATCTTCATTTGCCTCTCTTGTCCGGTTTCGTATGCTTATGCCCGGGCAATTGATTCCCTTTCCATTGAAACAAATGATTCTCTTTTCTTTGAAGCAGGAGATATACCCGAAAGTTTGAATACCGATATCGACAGTTTGCTGCGCTCGTGGCACGTTCGGTATTTCGCCAAAGTAGACGAATACTGCCACGACGATGAGGAGAATGTCCTTACGCCCGATTCCATTTACAGGCTCAGGCTGGAAAGTCTTTACCATATTATCCCGATGACTTATAATAAAACGGTAAAGGACTGTATTAACCTGTATGCGGAAAAACGCCGCGGGTTGGTGCGCTACATGTTGGGAATGGCCGACGTTTATTTCCCCATCATCGAACCAATACTGGATGAGCACGGACTGCCCGATGAATTGAAGTATCTGGCCGTGGTGGAAAGTGCACTGAACCCTGTTGCCCTTTCGCGTGTCGGAGCTTGCGGGCTTTGGCAGTTTATGCTTCCGACAGGCAAGATTTACGGACTGGAGATCAACAGCCTTGTGGACGAAAGGAGAGATCCGGTTGCCGCGACTCATGCCGCCTGCCGTTATTTCAAGGATATGTATAATATATACGGCGACTGGAATTTGGTGCTGGCCTCTTATAACTGCGGTCCCGGAGGCGTGAACAAGGCGATCCGCCGTGCGGGAGGGAAGACGGACTTCTGGGATATTTTCCCTTATCTGCCCCGGGAAACCCGCTCGTATGTTCCGCTCTATATTGCAGCCAATTATATTATGAATTATTACTGCGAACACAATCTGTGCCCGGTGCAAACCGACCTTCCCCTAGCTACTGATACGATTATGGTAAACCGAATGCTGCACTTTGAGCAGGTAACTGCCCTTGTCGATATAGACATCGAACTGATCCGGGCGCTTAACCCGCAGTACAGACGGGATATTATTCCGGGAAACAGCAAGCCGTCCGCACTTAAACTTCCGGCGCTCGATACATATTCCTTTGTGGAGCAGGAAGATTCCATTTATGCCCACCGGGTAGACGAGTTGCTGACGAACACTATTCCCTACAATGCGATTACCACAGGGCAGTCCGCCACGCGGGAAAAGATTACGCACGTGGCCAAATCCGGGGAAAACCTGTACACGATTGCCGATCAATACGGTGTGACGGCACGCGAAATACGCCGCTGGAACGGCCTGGGCAGTAACCGCATCGGCAAGGGCAGGCGTATTGTTTTGTATGTGGACAACGGAGGCGTTGCCTTTGCTTCGGCAAGTAAAGTGACAGGCGCCGCCCGAACGGAACAGGCGGAAGCCGGCGACAAACCGGCGAACGGCTACATCACCTATACCGTGCAGTCGGGCGATTCCCTGTATTCGATCTCCCTGAAATATCCGGGAGTTACCGCGAAAATCCTGCAACGGGAAAACAATCTGTCCGATTCAATGATCCGTCCGGGGCAGAAGCTTAAAGTACCGGTGGGTTAGCATGTTTTTATAATAGAAGGCGAACATCCATGAGTAATACCATGCAAGAAACAAAGACGGCCGACGAACAGGCGATACGGGCGGAATTCGACGCTCTTCTGCAAGAATACCTGCAATCGAACCACCGGCGCAAAGTAGAACGCATCACGAAAGCTTTTAATCTGGCCGACCAGGCACATGCGGGAGCCAAGCGGCGTTCCGGCGAGCCATACATCATCCATCCGCTGGCCGTGGCGCGTATCGTTTGCGGCGAAATGGGGCTGGGCTCGACATCCATCTGTGCCGCCCTGCTGCACGACGTGGTGGAAGACACGGAATACACCGTGGAGGATATGAAGAACATGTTCGGCGCCAAGATCGCCCAGATCGTGGACGGACTGACCAAGATAGCCGGCGGAATTTTTGGCGAGCAGGCTTCGGCGCAGGCGGAGAACTTCCGCAAACTGTTGCTCACCATGAGCGACGACATACGGGTGATCCTAATCAAAATAGCCGACCGTCTGCACAACATGCGTACCCTGGGCTCGATGCCGCCCGCCAAACAGTACAAGATCGCCGGTGAAACACTCTATATCTACGCCCCACTTGCCCACCGACTGGGACTGTTCACCATCAAGACCGAACTGGAAGACCTGAGCTTCAAGTATGAACATCCGGAGGAATACAAGTCGATAAGCGAGAAACTGAAAGCAACCGAAGAACAGCGCAACCGCCTGTTCGCCCTCTTTCGTGCGCCGATCGACGAAAAGCTGAAAGCAAAGGGACTCGACTACGAGATGAAAGCCCGTGTGAAGTCTGTCTATTCGATCTGGAACAAGATGGAAGCAAAGAATGTAAGTTTTGAAGACATCTACGATATATATGCCGTCCGCGTGATCTTCGATCCGCAGCCCGGCCTCGACGAGAAGAATCAGTGCTGGGACATTTATTCCGTCATCACGGACATTTACGGCATTCGCCCCGACCGTCTGCGCGACTGGGTGAGCCGCCCGAAAGCAAACGGCTATCAGGCGCTGCATCTCACCGTCATGGGGCCGACAGGCGAATGGGTGGAGATACAAATCCGCAGCCGGCGCATGGATGACATCGCCGAAAAAGGATTTGCCGCCCACTGGAAATACAAGGAAAGTGCCGTGGAAGAAGACACGGAACTCGACAAATGGCTGCAAACCATCACCGAAATCCTTGAAAACCCCGATCCGAATGCCCTCGACTTTCTGGATACGATCAAGCTAAACCTTTTCTCCTCCGAGATATTCGTCTTCACGCCCAAGGGCGACATGAAAACCTTGCCCCACCGGGCTACCGCCCTCGACTTCGCCTATGCGCTCCACACCGACATCGGCAACCATTGCATCGGCGCGAAAGTGAATCACCGCCTCGTGCCGCTGAGCCATCCGCTGAAAAGCGGAGATCAGGTAGAGATATTAAACTCGCGCTCGCAAGAGCCTCTGCCGGAATGGCTCAACTTTGTGACCACCGCACGCGCCCATGCCCGGATCGACGCCGTGCTGAAGAAAGCACGCAAGGAAGCCACAAAAGCCGGCGAAGAAAAGGTAGTGGCCGCCTTCAGAAAGGCCGAGCTCGAAACGAGCACCTCCAATCTGGACAAGCTCGCGATGTATTTCGGATTTCCGCGGCGCGAGGAATTTTATTACGCAGTAGAGAAAGAAGAAATAGCGTTGCCCGACAACATCAAAAAACTGATCAGGGAAAAGAGCAGCAACGTGCTGTTCAAGTACGTAAAACAAGCCTTCGGCGGAGGAAACCGGAACGAGAAAAAAAACAAGGGTAAGAAGCAGGCGAAAGCGGACGAGGGAGAAAAACCGAAATTCGACAAGTCGAAACCCTACACCCTGCGGGAAGAAAGCTTCGTGCGAAACTACGTCATCGCCGAATGTTGCAAGCCGATCCCCGGCGACGACGCGCTGGGATTCATCAACGACGATGGCAACGTGGTAGTCCACAAGCGTTCCTGCCCCATCGCCATGCGGCTGAAAAGCAGTTTCGGCGAGCGCATCCTCAACACGCAATGGAGCAGCCACGAATCGTCCACCTTCGACGCCACCCTCTCGGTCAAGGGGATCGACTCCGTGGGCGTGCTCAACGACATTTCCAAGACCATCTCGGAATACAACGTAAACATTCAGCGCCTCTCGATCGAAGCCAACGGCGGCATGTTCGAGGGAAAAATCAAAATGAAAGTGCACGACGTGGAAGACCTCCAGCGCATGTGCGTCACCCTTTCCAGGATAAAGAACATCAAGTCCGTAGGGCGCGTCGCCGATTAGTTCTCTCCTTTTGCTCGTTTTTTTGAGTACCTTTTGCCGATTCCCTGTCTTATATATGAAGCGGGCGGCGTTCGCCCGCAGCAAAAAGCATCAAATGAAAAAAAACATGGACAGAGAAAGATTCAAACAGGCAGGGGAAGAACTTCTTTCCCTGCTGGAAAGCAGGCCGGCGCCGGCCGAGTCCGAAACGGACAGGGGATGGGAGGAAATAATGAAGCGCACAGCGGCCGCACGCCGCCGGAAACGCACATATATAATAATGTATAGCGCCGCCGCCATGTTGTGCGGGATCGTTTTTGCCGGCTACTTCATCCACCGGGCTACGGCGCCGGGGCATACCGACTTCGCCGGCCTGTTCAACCTTGACTCCATGCCGAATGTAAAGGAAATAACACTCCTTACCCATGCCGAAAACATGACGCTGGAAAATGACGCCAAAATAGAATACGGCACGGAAGGATGCGTCAAAATCAACGAAAAGGTCGTTGCCCCCGACAGGGAAAAGCAGGAAAAGGCGCACGAAATACAATATAACCAAATCATCGTGCCCAAAGGCAAACGCTCCTCGCTGGTATTCACCGACGGCACAAAGCTGTCGATCAACTCCGGAACGCGTATCGTCTATCCCGTTGCCTTTGCCACCGACAAAAGAGAAATCTACGTTCAAGGTGAAGTCTATATCCGCGTGGCGCCTGAATCGGAACGCCCGTTCTACGTGAAGACCGAAAATTTCGACATAAAAGTAACCGGCACCTCCTTCAACGTAAGCGCCTATAGGGAAGACACGGAAGCCTCCGTCGTCCTTGTAGAAGGATCGGTGGAAATGATCAGTAAAAAGAACGAAAGCATCCGGCTACTTCCCGGACAGAAACTGACCGTAGACGACGACGAAGTGTCCATCGACGAAGTAGACGTGGATGAATATATCCTCTGGAAAGACAACATCCTCTATCTGGGGAATTACAAAAACTGCGGCGAAATACTCAACACACTCGCCCGCTTCTACAACGTGACCATTGAATACGACGAAAACATCCGCGACATACCCGTCAGCGGGAAACTCGACCTGTGCGAACGGATCGAAGACGCCCTCGACATACTGAGCGTATCGGTAGCCTTTACCTACGTCTTTGAGGACGGCGTTTATCATATCCGCTCAAAATAAATTATTCACCCCAATAAAACAGACAAGCCTATGAGAATAAAGAAACAGTAAGAAAGAACTCGTTATTTAATACAACTAATTTAAAAAACAAAATTTTGGAATTTATGAAAAATGCAACCTTTAGAAGCAGGAACATACTGCTCTGCTGCCTGGCAGCGGCAATGATGTTACTGTTCGGAGAAAGCGCCACTTACGCCAATCCGCAACTGTCTGTCTATGCCGAACAGGCTACATTTACAATCAAGGCAAACGATTACACGCTGAAACAAGTACTGGAAATGGTGGAAAAGCAGAGTGAATTTATCTTCCTCTACCGGAAGAACGAGATCGACGTGAACAGGAAAGTGAACATCGACCTGACGGACAGCCACGTGCAGGGCGTGCTCGATGCCCTGTTCAAAGGCTCCTCTACTGTCTATACGATAAAAGACCGCCAAATCATTCTCCACAGGGAAGAAAGGGAAACTGCCCCCGAAGCTACCAACCCGCAGCCTCAGCAGGCGGCAACCGTAAGAGGAACCGTGACCGATACCGCCGGCGAACCGCTTATCGGGCTGAACATTATGGAAAAGAACACGACAAACGGCACGATTACCGATGCAACCGGTTCTTTCGCCCTAAAGGTGTCCGGCCCCAATGCGGTTCTGGTTTTTACCTACATCGGATACCTGACCCAAGAGATTCTGCTTAAAGGCGAAACCACGCTGACGGTGAAGATGAAGGAAGACGTCGGGACACTGGAAGAAGTCGTCGTAGTGGGATACGGCGTTCAGAAGAAAGTAAATCTTTCCGGCGCCGTGCAGGCGGTAGGAGGGGAGGTGTTGGCAAACCGCCCCATCGTTAATGTGGGAGCCGGCTTGCAGGGAACAGTTCCCAACCTTAATATCAAGGTAGGCAGCGGCCGCGCCGACGATGCACCTGTGATCAATATACGCGGTTTCACCTCCATCAACGACACCAATGGGGAGGCTTTTATACTTGTGGACAATATGCCGGTGTCGCGCGAAGAGTTAGCCAGGTTGAACCCTGACGACATCGAAAGCGTTTCGGTGTTGAAAGATGCTTCGGCGGCGGCAATCTATGGTGCGCGTGCCGCGTTCGGGGTTGTGCTGATCACGACCAAGGCGGCGAAGAACGGTGAGCTTCAGATCAATTTCAGCGGAAACTACGCGATCAGGGACAGAGGAATACAGCCGGGAATTGAAACGGATGTGGAAACGGTTATGAACATGAAAGCGGCGGCACGGTATCCCCTGTCGGCGATGTTCACCGCCCAGCAACTCGAATACGCCCGGCAGATCACGGCCAATCCTGCCCTCGACCGGATTATTACCAACCCCGCCAATCCGAATGCCTGGCAATATTATGGCGAAACCGACTGGTTCGGAGAAACACACAACAACACGGCGGCTACCTACACCGCAAACCTGAATATATCCAAGAAGACGGAGAATCTTTCCTATTATGTATCAGGCGGCTACTTCCAACAGGATGGTTTGCTTAAATACGGAAACGACAAATTAAAACGGTACAACTTCCGCTCAAAGGCGGATATTAAACTGACGGATTGGTGGCAGCTGGGCGCCAATATCTCGTATACACACGTGGATTACGACTCGCCTACTTTTCTGGACGGCTATTTCTACTGGCAGGTAAACAGAACAAGTTCGCTGGATATGCCCAGAAACCCGGACGGTACATGGACGGCATCCGGAGCAAACTTGATCGGCGTGTTGAACGAAGGCGGCCGACGCATTGACCGGACGAACGAAATACAGTCGTCTTTCACCACCCAACTGGATATTATCAAGGATATATGGCGGGTAAACGCCGACGTGAACATCCGCTTCACCAACAAAGGGCGCGACCAGCAAAACCTGGCGGCGCAATACCGCGAAGGCCCCAACCAACCGATACGTTCGACTTTCGGAGAGCGGGGTGGTTCCGGCAATAACTCCGTAAACAACATTCGCTATTACAGTTGGGAAAACCTCTATAATGTGTTCAATGTTTACACCAATTTCACAAAGACTTTTGCCGACAAACACTACCTCAACGCAATGGTCGGATATAACCGCGAATATGTGCGCAACTACTATTACGAAATGGTGAAAACCGGCTTGATAACGACCGCCCTCCCGGAAATCAACCTCTCGACAGGCGATGCGAGTACGGTTAATACCCGCAGAGAACTGGCTTTGGAAGGGATATTCGGCCGGCTGAACTATATTTACGACAATCGTTACATCTTTGAAGTGAACGGACGCTACGACGGTTCTTCCCGTTTCCCGAAAGGCGATCGCTATGGATTCTTCCCTTCCGCGTCGGTAGCGTGGTCGATTGTCAATGAGCGTTTCTTTGAAAATACGGCGGAAAAGCTAAATGTTACGAACCTGAAACTGAGAGGTTCCTATGGTGCTCTGGGTAATCAGGTGCTGGTAGATTCCGGAGGCAATCCGCTTTATTATCCGTCCATTCCTTATATGTCATCAGGCAAAACAAGCTATATTTTGGATGGTTCCCAACCCATGATGATGAATCAGCCGGGTGTCGTTTCGCCGACATTGACCTGGGAAAACGTGAGAACGATCAACGCCGGTATCGACCTGGGGTTATTCAATAAATTCGATTTGAACTTCGACTATTATACCCGCTATACCGACGATATGCTGACCCAGAGCAAGGAATTGCCGGCTGTATTCGGCTCCACACCTCCCCAAACCAACGCCGCTGATCTTAAAACTACCGGATGGGAATTGTCGCTGGGTTACCGCGACCGCTTCCTGTTGCAGGATTCTCCTTTCAATTGGTCTGTCAAATTCATGATTTCAGACAGCCGGTCTACCATAACGAAATACGACAACGCCAATTATAACTTCGGGAAGAGCGGTAACTCTTATTATGAAGGGAAAAGGATCGGCGAGATATGGGGATTTATGACCGACGGGTATTTCAAAACTCAGGATGAAGTGGACGCGCTGAATCAGAGGGACATCGGTACGGACGACGTGGGTTATGTGTTTCAGGTAGGTGACATCAAGATGAAAGACCTGGATGGCGACAACAAGATTACTTTCGGGGATAACACGCTGGCTAATCCGGGCGACAGAAAGATAATAGGTAATACCTCCACCCGTTTCCCGTACAGTTTTGAATTGACAGCTGACTGGAAAGCTTTCGACGTGCGCGCTTTCTTCCAGGGAGTAGGCAAACGTGACTGGTATCCGGGGAGTGCCAGTATCTACTTCTGGGGGATATACGCACAACCCTGGACGAATGTGACAAATAAGAATATGGATCATTGGACGGAGGATAATACGAACGCCTACTT
Organism: Tannerellaceae bacterium; assembly: GCA_031285925.1. Classification (GTDB taxonomy): domain Bacteria; phylum Bacteroidota; class Bacteroidia; order Bacteroidales; family Tannerellaceae; genus QVMG01. The sequence continues at coordinate 10,174 of JAITVG010000220.1, read as the reverse complement.
CCCACGCATAAAAGCTTACGCGGCGGAAGATGCGAATATGGAGCTTGCGGCCGCGCAAACCAAATATTTGCAGGATGCTTCCTACTTGCGCATGAAGAACCTGACGATCGGCTATACTTTGCCGAAAAGCACACTGGATAAACTGAAAATATCCTATCTGCGTTTTTATCTGAGCGCTGAAAATCTCTTTACTATAAGCAAATTGGATAAGGGAATCGATCTCGACCCCGAAATCATCGACAGATATAACGGCTTCAATAGTGGAACATATCCGATGCAACGGGTTTATTCCATGGGAGTAAACCTGACATTCTGATCGTGTGTAAATACTTAATGTGTAATTATAGCAATTGATAATATGAAAAAGAATATATTGGGAATTTTCGGATTAATATCCTTCCTGGCGTTCACTTCCTGTGAAGATTTTCTGGACAGGAGTCCCTTGACGGAAGTCACGGCCAAAGATTACTTCAAAACAGCATCCGATCTGGAAACATATACCAACAGGTTTTACCAGACATTCATTTCCGCGCCGATCGACGACGTCGGTTCCGATAATGTAACAATCAGTACGAATGCCAATACGATGTACACGATGGTCAATAGTAACGGTATTTCGTCAAGCAACGTGGGCGGTTGGGACAGAGCAGACTGGGAAAAGCTGCGCCTGATCAACTATATGCTGGATAATATCTATCCCGAAAAAATGACAATCGCGGAGGCAGACCTGAATCATTATCTCGGTATCGCGAAGTTCTTCCGCGGCGATTACTACTACAAGAAGGTAAAAGATTATTCCGCCGTACCTTTCTACAACAAGGCGATGAGTGATACGGACGAGGATCTCTATAAAACTTCGGACTCAAGAGAAGTGGTGGTCGATGCCGTTATAAGCGATCTTGAATATGCCGCGACTCATATCAAACCGGCGATCGGACAACGTACGCGCCTGAATCAATATGCTGCGCTCGCTTTGCTGGCGAGGGTTTGCCTGCACGAAGCGACTTATCGCAAGTATCATACCGAATTGGGCTTGACCGCTTCTGCCGGTACATTCTTCGACAAGGCGATAGCTGCCTGCGAACAGATCATGAATTCCGGCCAATTCGGCGTTTACGGTTCGAGCGCAGACGACTATGCCGCCTTATTTTGTTCCCCAAAATTGAGGGACAATAAGGAGATACTTATGTTCATGGAATGCGACGAAACGTTGGGTAAGGGAAACAACACGCATATAGTGTTGGGAATGTACTGGGGGCTTACCCGTTCGCTGATGGAAGACTATCAGATGAAAGACGGTACCGCTTTCAATCCGCTGAAAGCAGACGGGACGCATAAAACCTATCCGGAACTGTTTGAAGACCGGGATCCGCGTTTTATGGTGACGTTCGCTTATCCGGGATTCAATATTTCGCCTGAGATTTCAGGAAATAGCGATTATATACCCAAAACTACGTTCGGAGGCCTCGATCAGATTAAATTCTATCCGAAGGAAACCTCTCAGCGCAAAGGCTGGAATATGAATTACACCTCGCTGCCCTTATTCAGATATGCGGAAATATTGTTGATCTATGCCGAAGCCTTGGCGGAAAAAGGCTCATTAACGCAGGCTGATCTGGACAAGTCCGTAAACCGGATAAGAGAGCGCGCAGGTATGCCGGGCATCAATCTGTCGGGCAACATACTCGAAGATATCCGGAGGGAAAGAAGGATCGAACTGGCTTGCGAGGGTTTTCGTCTGGACGACCTCAAACGCTGGGCGAAAGGAGAAGAATTGATGGGAAAGAAGCCGCAAGGAATCTATATCCGCGGTTATGGAGCATTCGACGTGACCGGCGACGGTGAGCCGGATGTAGCCATTCTTCACGATGCGAACGATTTGAGTCCGATAACGCATCTGCCGGCCGACGTTCAGGCTAAAATTGAAAAGGAATATCTGTACGACGGCAATGGAAACAGAACAAGTATTTATCTGAATTCGGCCGACGGAAAATCCGGATACATGGAGTTTGTAACAAGCGAAAACCGGAAATGGGAAAGTCGCTTCTATTACATCCCCATTCCGAAACACCAATTGCAGTTGAATACGAATTTGATACAATCTCCCGGTTGGGAGAACTATTAACCTTCTTATGTTGTTTTACCAAAGTTCTGCCCGCTTTGGGCAGAACTTTTAATAATGAGCAGCCTTAGTGACAACATATTATGGGAAAACTGCTTGAAAGGCGACAACGATGCTATCGAACAGTTGTACCGGAGATATTATCCCCGGCTCTACGCCTACGGCTGCAAAATGACAACAGACAGGGATATGGTTCAAAATATCATCCAAGATTTGTTTGTGAAAATCATTGCCGATCACAAGAAGCTGCCTTTGCTTGAGAATGTAAACGGGTATCTTTTCCTGGCTTTTCGCCGACGTTTGTTCGACGCGAATAAAGAGAAACAAATTGTTTTCATCGACGACCTTTCGGATATGCCTGAAGTATTCGGCGCGGAAGAGGAACTGCATACATCAGACAATGATATAACCTGTATGTATAAAGCATTCAAGAAACTGTCCGTCAAGCAAAAAAGAATCATTTATCTTTATTACATCTGCAAAATGGGGCATGATGACATCGCCGGCCTTTTGGGAATAAACTACCAATCCAGCAAGAATATGCTCCATCGCTCGCTCGTCAAGCTGCGTTCATTATTTTTTGGAGGAAGCGGAGAGTTGTGAATAAATACGTCTTAGCGTTTCCCGCCTGTCCGATTCTTTTTTTATATCCATACGCGATAAAGATCTCCATAAATAAACGGTTGTGTCATCAACCGCATCATTTAGGCGAGCATTCCAGTCGGGCAGATAACCGCGTAATCCCATATATTGCACCATGGCGAAATCAGGATCATTTATATTTATATCGCGAAAATAGATCAAAGTAGATTTTTGTTCGATTAGCTTTGCCTGCAATGTCTCCATCTCGACATTTTTTATTTTGCAATCCGTGTCGATTGCCAGGGAGGCTGCAATGCCCGCGGCTTCACCCATAGCCATCCAGCAAGGTTCCATACGCAATGTTGAAAATCCGATATGACTGCCCGATACCGGAACCGGTAACAACAGGTTGTCCACTCTTTGCGGAACGATCACTCCATACGGAACGGTATATACAGCCGCCGGATAACTGATGAATCCATCCAAATGCGCTTTTCCGGGTTCTCTCTTACGAACGGCATGTGAGTCTAAAGCATAATGGCTGGCAGTGATGCTGCTTTTGTGCAGAGGCGGACGCTGTCCCGGCGCGACAGGTGTAGCATCGTTTGCCGTAAAAAAGTATTCGCCCTCAAAGCGGCGTCCTTCGCGGACATAAGCCTGGCGCGGAAAGTTTTCATTATCGGTATATTCATCTTTGGCTAATCCCCATTCAAGGCATTCCCTGCGGAAATGTTCGGGCAACGCCTTATCGTTTTGGGCAAACCAGAGCAAGCCCAGAATATAGTCCTTCAAGCGTTTCGCATAACGGTCGCGCCAATCCCATCCGGATGTCGGCCACGGCCAGTTTTCTTCCGGAAGGTCGGTCGAAATGAAAGCATCGTGCTGGTTGTTCGCATCCGTCTTCATGTTTGGAAGATGCACAATATTGGTTACGCGGGCAATTCCCCAGAGGTCGCCCGGTAGAGTTGAACGGTTTCCGGCTTTGATGTTGCGGCGATTCTCTTCCACCATTTCAGGGGTTATACTCAGCATCTTCACGTTGGTAGTTCGCCCCGTCCATACATCTTCAATCATGGAAACATACTCTTCCCGGTTATAATTCTCCGGCTTTTTAATACTCACCCGGTTTGCCGGATTGTTGGTAAGACACAGACGATAGTTGTATGCCTGCACCGCGTTGTCCGGTTCAAAAGTGCTGTAATCCTGTTCGGGGCCTGACCAAAGCTTGTATACCTGTCCGGCTCCGGGTTCTCCGAATTCGCTTTTCCCTTCGCGGCCTATTCGGAAAGGCAATTTGGCGGCAGCTCCAAGATCGCCTTCGTATGTTGCGTCCACGAATACCTTCCCCGTGTAAGTCTCCATCGCTTTTGTCGTGCGGTTCAGAATGCGTATGGCCGTAATGCGGTCATTTTCCAAATCCATATTCCGGGATTCGGCATCGAACTGACGCATGTGGAGAATGGTGATTTTATTTTCATACCCGGCCAGCATATCGTCAAATACATGGGCGCCGACGGAAGGTTCGAAATGATATCCGTCGCTGCAAAGTTTTACCTGCTCCGAATCCTTCCCGTACGTGTCGATATAATGTTGTTTTACACGATCGACAAATTCCCTGAACAATCCGGTGGTCGCATTACGGGTTGCAATATCCGTCGCACCCAATCCGTTGGCCGGCAATCCGCCGATATGCGCCGTCCGTTCCAGTATGACTGACGTTTTTCCTTCGCGGGCGGCAGCAATGGCAGTCATGATTCCGCCCGGAGTTCCGCCGACAATAACAATATCATAGTTTTGCTGTTGCGCGATCCCCGTCGCCTGCAAACAAAAGAAACAAAGAAAGAATGTAAAAAATCTCATGGTATGTAGTATTTTATTGTGTGTGATAATTATAAATATTTCAACACCGTTTCGAGTGCCATTCCGCGGGAACCTTTGAGGAGGATGTTGTAGCCTTTCAGAGGATGTTCTTTCAGGTAGTCGGCCAGATCGTCGGTGGTGCGGAAAACCCGAAAGTGTTTTGTGGAATGAAAGAATAGATCGCCGCAAAGGAGCACTTCATGGAATCTGAGGGTTTTGAGCAGGCCGGCAATTTCCATGTGCATCCTTTTGCCCGATCTTCCCAATTCGAGCATGTCGCCAAGTATCACCGCTTTGGGCAAACGCGGTAGCGCGGCAAAATTCTCCAGGGCTATTTTCATGCTGGTGGGATTGGCGTTGTAGGCATCCACGATCAGGTGGTTGCGGTATGTCTTCTTCCATTGCGACCGGTTGTTGGATGGCGTGTAGGATTCGATTGCGCGGTTGATCTCCGCCGGCGGTATGTTGAAGTAGCTGCCGATAGTAACGGCCGCCAGAACATTGTCGATATTGTAACCTCCGATGAGGCGCGTTTTCACGGTATGTGTTTCTCCCTGCTGCAACTTCCAACGGAATACAAGAAATGGATCGTTGCCGGCGATTTGCCCTGAAACGAAAGCGTTTTTATCACTGCCGTACGTAATTTTATTTATCCCATCGGCAATGGATTGCAGTTGCAGGTCTTCCTTTTTCAAAAATGCGGTACCGTCAATGTAGCGGAGATAGTCGAAAAGTTCTCCTTTCGTTTTCAGTACGTTGCCGAACGACTTGAAGCCTTCCAGATGCGCCTGTCCCACGTTCGTGATCATCCCATAATCGGGTTGGGCGATTCCCGTCAGTTCATTTATATCTCCGGGGCGGCTGGCTCCCATTTCGATAACGGCCATTTCATGCGTATCGTTCAATCGCAGCAAAGTCAGGGGAACACCGATTTGATTATTCAAATTCCCTTCCGTATACAGCACGTTAAACCGGGTGGACAATACGGCGGCAACAAGTTCTTTCGTTGTTGTTTTCCCGTTAGTACCCGTGATGGCCAGTACCGGAATGTTCAACGTCATTCTGTGATAAAGGGCTAATCGTTGAAGCATATCCAATACATTCTCCACCTGAATAGTCCGTTCTCCTGTGAAACAGGCGGGATCGTCGATAACCGCATAACTACAACCTGACGCCAGCGCTTTTTCCGCAAACCGGTTACCGTCGAAATGCTCGCCTTTCAGGGCGAAAAAAATGGAACCTTCCGGGCAGTTCCGGCTATCGGTCGTAACGGCCGGATGCTTAACAAATAATTCATATAGCTCCTCTACTTTCATAATATCTTCCTCCGTATGTATGAGATTTTGTGTTTTTCCGACAAATATAGAAAAAATAGGCGAAATATGAATAAGCCTAACACACAGTATATTGTGGGATGTTAAAAAGTGTTTCTATATATAGTACGCGCTCGTAGTACCTATACAACGGCGCCGTACTATAGGTACTACGCGCTCGTACTACCTATACAGTTTTCATTTCCCCGTTTTTTGCATTTCTGTACCTGAAAAAAAGCGGAAAGCGGGAAAAAGCGCAACTTCGGATGCCGCAAGGCTGTTAAACAGCGCGAATCCGTTGTTTAACGCACATACATCCGCTGTTAAACAGCGAGAGCTATCGGAGTGCACGCGGGGCGCAGCCGTGTTAAACAACTTTTTTCGCCTATATTTGCGCAATAATTTTTTATTAATTGTTCAAATAACAATCTGCATTTTATGAAACATTTTTTTTATCTGATGGCAGCCCTGCTTGTGTCTGCCGCCTGTGCGCAAAAGAAACAGGAACCTGCCGCGGCGCAAATGAGTGGGAATCCGGTATTTGAAGGCTGGTATGCCGATCCCGAAGGTATTATCTACGATGATACGTACTGGATATATCCCACTTGGAGCGACAAGTATGAAAATCAGGTGTTCTTCGACTGTTTTTCATCCAAAGACCTGGTGAACTGGGAGAAACATTCCCATATTCTGGACACTGCGGCGGTGAAATGGGCAAAGCGCGCCATGTGGGCTCCTTCGGTGATCAGCAAGGATAACAGATATTATCTGTTCTTTGGAGCAAACGATGTACATCCGGGTGAAACGGGAGGGATTGGTGTTGCCGTCGGCGATCGTCCGGAAGGCCCTTATAAAGACCTGATCGGCCGGCCGCTGATCAATGAAAACGTAAATGGCGCTCAACCTATCGACCAGTTTGTATTTCGCGACGACGACAACACTTATTATATGTATTACGGAGGCTGGCGACATTGCAACGTTGTGCTTCTGAATGACGATTTCACCGCTTTGCGCCCTTTCCCCGACGGGGAACTGTATAAGGAAGTAACTCCGGAGAACTACGTGGAAGGGCCTTTCATGTTCAAGAAAAACGGTAAATACTACTTTATGTGGAGCGAAGGCGGATGGGGAGGCCCCAATTACTGTGTCGCTTATGCCATTGCCGACTCGCCGCTCGGCCCGTTCAAGCGCATCGGCAAGATACTGGAACAGGACGAAAATGTAGCTACAAGCGCCGGGCATCATTCCATAATGCACGTGCCCGGAACGGAGGACTATTATATTGTATACCACCGCCGCCCGAAAGACGTTACCGCGCGCGACCACCGGGAAACGTGTATCGACCGGATGACCTTCGATGAAAATGGCTTTATCAATCCGGTGAAGATTACATTCGAAGGGGTAGCCGCGCATCTGATTAAGCATTAAACATAGCATAAATAACGTTAAAATAGAGGCAATTACGCTTGCCTCTATTTTTTTTATCTACTTTTGACACCGATGTCAGACGTATGTGACAAAACAATTAATAACAATGAATAAAAGTATGAGCGAGCAGGAACTAATGAACATGGAATATCGTATTCTGGAAGCGGCAAAAGTCGTTTTTATCCGGAAGGGATACAATCAGGCGACTATGAGTGACATAGCGAATGAAGCGGGCATCGGGCGGACGGCGCTGCATTATTACTACCGCACCAAGGAAATGCTTTTCAGCGCCATATTCGGGCAGTTGATGGGGATCATACTTCCGAACATAAAAAGGATAGTGGAGGAAGACATCCCTGTGATGGAGAAGATAGAAAAGGTGATCGACCAGTATATCGCGATACTGAAAGAGAATTTGCTTTTCCCCGTTTTTGTGATTTCGGAAGTAAACCGCGATCCCGAACATCTGTATCAGGTGTTGTTGAAAGATCCCGACAAGATATGCCCGGTTGTGCAATTGCGGAAGGAGATCGAAGAAGAGATGAACAGGGGAAACCTGAGGAAAATACCGTTAGTCGAAGTGCTTTCCGTGTTGATCGGCGCTGTGGTGTTTCCCATTTTACTGCAAAATCCTTTCTCCATGGTTTTCATGGACGGGGATATGGACAGGTACAGGGATTATATAGCAGAGCGCGGAGCGTTTGTAAAGGATCTGGCAAGGAGAATGTTACTGAATTATAAATTGTAAATTGTAGATTATGAGAGGACGTCTGTTTGTTTTTGTTTTCCTTTTTGTTGTGTTTCCGCTGGCGGCACAGCAAAGAGTGACGCTGGAGCAATGCCGGGAATGGGCGCGCGCTAATTTTCCGCTTGTTCATCAATACGGATTAATCGACAGGACAGAGCAGTATAATCTGTCGAATGCCGCAAAAAGCCTGCTTCCTCAATTTGCAGTGAATGCCCAGGCTACTTATCAGAGCGACGTAACCCAATTGCCTTTCGATGCGGAAGCCATATCTTCCGTGATACCCGGCTTTAGTGTTCCTTCCGTCAGTAAGGATCAGTATAAGGTTACGGCCGAAGTGAGCCAGTCGATCTGGGATGGGGGCGTGGCTCGTTCCGCTCGCGAAATAGTCCGTGCGGAAGCAACTGCCGAAAGGGAACAGCTCGAAAGCGATCTTTACGCGTTGAACGACCGGGTAGACCGGCTTTATTTCGGTATTCTGCTGCAGGATGAACTCTTGAAACAGAATGATTTATTGCAACGTGAACTTGGTGTGAACATCGAACGGATAGAGGCTATGATCGCAAACGGAATAGCGAATCAGTCCGACAGGGAAAGCCTCGAAGTGGAATTGCTGAACACGAAGCAAAGGGCGATCGAGATAAAGACATCCCGCCATGCCTACCTGCGGATGCTGGCTGCTTTCACCGGGAAACCGTTGGATGATACGGTATTGGACACTCCTGTTATTCCGGGCTTCGACCGTTCAACGATGGTAATTAATCGCCCGGAACTGAATGCGCTGGATGCGCGCAGCTTGCTGTTGAATGCCCGCAACAGGCAGGTAGATGCCGGACTGATGCCCCGTTTGGGCGCTTTTATACAGGGAGGATATGGCCGTCCGGGTTTGAATATGCTGGAAAACAGCTTCAATCCTTTCTATATTGCCGGACTGCGATTTTCATGGAACCTCGGAAATTTGTATACGATGAAGAACGATCGCCGGAAGATCGAGGCGAATGTCCGCAAAATTACCGTTCAGCGGGAAACATTTCTTTTCAATACCCGCCTGCAACTCATACAGCAGGATGCCGAAATACAGCAGATAAGCGATCAGATACAGGCGGATGAGGAAATCATTCGTTTGCGCGGCAGCATAAAAAAATCGGCCGAAGTGAAACTGGAAAACGGAATCATCTCCGCCACGGATTTAATCCGGGAGATCAATGCCGAAGACCGTGCCAGGCAAACGGCAGCGGCAAGGAAGGTTCAGTATCTGATGTCGGTGTATGCGTACTTGACGACTAAGGGAGGGGAGAAATTGTAAATTGTAAATTATCAATAGTACTTATGGATGAAAATAACATACCGGAAATGAAGCCTCAACTTGAGCTAATAAAGAAATCAGGCGAGAACGGGAATGAATACTGGACTTCGCGTGACCTGTGCGGAGCTTTGGGTTATACCACCTATTACAAATTTGTATCTGTAATAAACAAAGCGATGAAGGTAGTTCAAGAAAAAGGGATGGATATGAATAACCATTTTTACCTTACGGTAGAAATGGTGCAAGTAGGTTCCGGTGCATATCGCAAGGTTGACAACTATCATTTAGGGCAGATATATGAATCCGGTGAGTTGAAAGAAGAGGCAACTATTAGAAAAATTCAGATAGTTCAACAGGAAGGAGAAAGGGATTAAGAGATAAAGGATTATTTAATGATTAAAATAAGTAATTTGCACAGCTAAATTTTCATTTATGGAAGAGATAAACAAAGGAAATATATTACTCTATCAGACAGAAGATGGAGAATCCAAGATAGAAGTTACATTGGCTAATGACACAGTTTGGCTCACTACGGACCAAATGGCAGAACTGTTTCAACGCAATAAGTCTACCATTTCACGTCATGTGAAGAACACCTTTGATTCAGGGGAATTAAATCCGGATTCAACTGTTGCATATTTTGCAACAGTTCAACAGGAAGGTAGTCGCAAGGTGGAAAGAAACAAAGAACAGAAGAAATTACACAAATAAATCATCAATCATGAAACAACTTATTATTGTATCCATAGTATTAATCGGCGGATTGGTTTCCTGCAACAGGGGGAAGGTAGACTACGATGCGTCGGGTGTCTTTGAAG
>JAITVG010000254.1 GCA_031285925.1 Tannerellaceae bacterium | reverse complement strand
GGAGGCACAGGAGACACCGGCCCCGCAGGCCCGAAGGGCGACTCCGGCATCAGCCCGAAGGTGCGGGCATTGGTCAACGAAGACAACATGTTGACGATCCAGTACAACATCACCGCCGGCTATCCCGCGAGCGGCTGGGTGAACGCAGGCGACGCCATCTCCCTCGGCAGCAACGCGGACGACGGGGCCATCCTCGACATCGTCGATAACGAGGCCTTGGGCACCGTCACCATCACGATGAACGACGACAACGACCCGCATAAGAGCTACGAATTTCCCAAAGCTTCGGGCGCGGTACGCTTCGAACTGATCGGTTTCAACGACAAGGTTACGATCACCGAAGGCGCAACGGGGCAGATCCGTTTCGTCGTCAATCCCTCAAACGCCTACGTCCCCACGGGCACGGGCACAGCACTCGATGGCAAGTGGCAACTTAACCAGACGGGCACCCGCGAAACCCGCGCGAGCTACGTCACCCCCCCGACCAACTTCGCGCTGGCGAGCGTCCTAAAGGAAGAAGGTAAGCCCGGACAGTACGTTGCCACCATCGAGTGCCTCACGCACGACGCAAACATCGCCGAGTACGCCATGGCGCTGGTGCTCAACACCGGCGCGGGCGACGCCGAAAACCCGGGGCTTGTTTCCTCGTCCACGTTCGTGTTGAGCGCGGAGGTGCGAATGCCACAGACCTATGCCCCCACGAGCTGGGATGAAGTACAGTCTGTTGTGGACGGAATGCTCGACGATGAGATTCTCGACCTGTCGGGGCTTACGCAGTTTCCCGACAACAATCCCGCTTCAGTTGTAACGAAGACGATCACCATTTCCGAAGACATCACGATAACCGCGCAGATGGATCCGGTGTTGGGAAAGTTCGGCGACGGAACCGATTACGTTCCGTTCCACAACGTCAATTTTGTGCTGGCGGACAATCCCACCGTGACCTTCCGCCATGTGGAGTTAAATTTCAGTACTAATCTGAATTCGCTTATATCGGGCGAGGGCAACGTCATAGTGGATGAATCGCAGATCATCCAGGCCGGCAGTCCGTTTAGCGCCATTTATGTAGATGGGGACGTAACCGTACGCGGCACCATAGCAAAGCTGCGGAATGGCAACCTCAATTTTACTTCGTTTGTCGGAGCCAGCGGCATAGATATCGACGGCAGAAACCCCGCGGCCAGCATCCGCGCCCACAATGTAACGATAGATGGCGGCTCTGTTGCAGGCTGTTCAACGACCGGGTCGGAAGCGAAAGGCGGCATAGGCATCGAAGCATTCGGCAACGTTACGATAACGGGAGGATTTGTGATTATTGATGGGGTACCGACCGATAAAGCGCATATTTCCGGCGGCGACGGATTCGGCGAAGGAGGCAACGGGGGCGACGCGATCGTCGTTATGGGAGACCTGACAGTGACAGGAGGCTGCTTTATCACCGGTGGGCGCGGCGCCGGCGCCGAGGATTATTTCCCATCCGTCACCACGGGAGGTACGGGAGGATCGGCAATTGTCGCCTCCGGCAACGTCACCCTGTCGGGGGAGAGGACGACCGATGCCAACGAAACGTCATCCATGCGCGTCATTTCGGGCAAGGGCGGTTACTGCACGGGGGTTGCGATCCGGTTCACTCCCGACGCGGAATCTCCACGCACGCTGACTGCGAAAACGGCCTACATCCGTCAGGCGGCTTATTCTGCTTTTGGGAGGAATAACAACCTGGGCGGATATTCCAATTTTTACACGATTGAGCAGCAAGCCGACGATCAGTCCATCCTGGACGACTGTCTTGTAGGCTGGTATAATGATCTTCCGATCTTCAGCGGCGGCTGGTACAAGATCACCAATCCGTTCAGAACATACGGGACGAACGCAAACGCTACCGCGCTCGAAGGCAGCGAGTGGGCACACACCCCCTGATGACGGTAACGTTTCTTGACATATAGGTTTATACGTTTAATTTTCTAACTTTGCGAGTGGAATTTAAAACGCAAGGATATGGAAACATTGAAGCCGCTAAAAGAGCCACGAGTGCTCGACCGCGAAACAAAGGACAAGGTGGTGTTTATGACATTTATCATCCAAATGTTCGCCCGCGCCTACAAAATGAGCGGGCCGAAAGCCTACCTATACCTGAAACAGTATGGCGGGATGGATTTCCTGAATGAATGCTGGTGGGCGCTACATATCGACAATCCGGTATATGCCGTGCACGACATGTATCTTGTCTGCCGCAATAATGGAGGAATGCGATGATGGAAGCGAAGGTGTATCATGGCAGCTACACTGCCATCGAAAAAATAGACCTCTCGATGGGTGGAATGCAGAGAGATTTCGGGCGCGGGTTCTACGTTACGAACCTGCTCGAACTGGCAAAAATCTGGGCGTGGTAGTGATGAATACAAAAGACGGAAATGGCAACAGCCAGCGCAAACAGCTTGAAGTGGATTTTGTATGTAATCAGGGAAGTAAGCGTTGCTATATCCAGTCGGCCCTGCGCTTGCCGACAGAAGAAAAGCGTGAGCAGGAACTCCGTTCGCTCAGGAACATTGATGACTGCTTTCAGAAGTTTGTGATAACCGAAGACCCAATCAAACGTTATCAGGATGGGAATGGAGTTGTATATAAAGAGGAATACAATTTTTTCCCTACTTTTGCGTATATATTATTATAGAATGACGGACATGACAGAAGATATTCAAAAGGCTTGCGAAGTGCTGAAGGCCGGAGGTTTGATCCTTTACCCCACGGATACGATATGGGGGATCGGTTGCGACGCGACGAACGACGCCGCGGTTCAAAAGATTTATGATCTGAAAAGAAGGACGGACAACAAAGCGATGCTCGTCATGATTGATAATCCGGTGAAGCTGGAAACGTATATCTCCGAAGTTCCGGAAATTACCTGGGACTTGATTGAAGTAAGCGATAATCCGCTGACGATTATTTTCTCCGGAGCGAAAAACCTTTCCGTAAAACTATTGGGCGAAGACGGAAGCGTAGGTATCCGTGTAACCCGGGAAGAATTTTCGCGCCGCTTGTGCGAACGCTTCCGCAAACCGCTGGTTTCAACCTCCGCCAATATAACCGGGGAAGCATTCCCGTCCTGTTTTCACGAGATAACGGAAGAAATACGGAAAGGAGTCGATTATATTGTCCGTTACCGGCAAGACGATAGGGCGGAGGCACAACCTTCTTCCATTATCAAACTGAGCGCCGGCGGAGTAGTCAAGGTCATCAGATGAAATAATGAACAGAAACGCGCAGATAACGAAATATCTCGTCGCCGACTTCCTGTCGGCTTCGATTGCCTGGCTGCTGTTCAATATTATAAGATATGGCGAAGTAGCCATTCATGAAGGTTTCACTTCATTGGAGTCTTTTTTGTTATCCGGACAGGTGTTGAAAGGACAGTTGCTGGTGCCGTTTCTTTGGTTGATCCTGTATTATTTTTCCGGCTATTATAACAAGCCGTTCGGTAAATCCCGCTTGGTAGAATTTTTCTCCACCTGGCTTACGGTGATCATCGGCACGGTTTTTATTTTCTTCGCGATCGTACTCAATGACTTGCCCGATTCTTTTGAAATCTACTACGAATTGTTTTTCTCGTTATTGCTTCTTCAGTTCTTCCTGACCTATATTCCCCGACTGATTATTACGCAACAGGGAATCACCAACATCAAGCGAAGAAAATGGTCACGGCATATACTTTTGATAGGAACCGGAATGAAAGCCAAAAAAACGGCGGAAGGCCTTTATAACCTGGGATATACGATTGCCGGCTTTGTAAAGGATACTGACGATGCGGATATAGCGGTTGGCGGCGAACTTGTATTGGGATCGGTCGATGCCCTGCCCGGCATTATGGTTTCTATCCGGGTGGACGAACTGGTGATAGCCGTGGAGAAACCGGAGAGCGAACTGACTCTGCTCTATTCCCTTTATCGCTATAAGCGGCCGATAAAAGTATTGGCCGACGGCTCCAACATGCTGGCAAAGGTGAATCTGAAAACAATTCAGGGCATACCGCTGATAGATGTTTCCGATAATAATTTCTCCTCGTCGGGAAAGAATATTAAATGGTTTTCGGATAAATTGTTTTCCTTGTTGTCGCTAATCCTGCTGTCACCTTTTTTTCTATATATCGCTTTGCGGGTGAAGAAAGATTCCAAAGGCCCATTGTTCTTTAAGCAGGAACGCATCGGCTATATGGGAAAGCCGTTTATGATTTATAAATTCCGTACGATGTATACCAATGCCGAAGAGAACGGCCCGTTACTTTCGGTGGAGAACGACCCGCGGATCACTCCCTTCGGTATAATCATGCGCAAGTACCGTTTGGATGAATTGCCGCAGTTTTGGAATGTGCTGAAAGGCGACATGTCGCTGGTCGGCCCGCGGCCGGAAAGAAAATATTATATCGACCGTATCGTAAAGAAAGCACCCTATTATTATCTGCTCCACAATGTACGTCCGGGCATCACTTCGCTGGGAATGGTCAAATACGGGTATGCGGCGGATATAGATCAGATGATCGAACGGCTGAAGTATGATATGGTTTATTACGAAAACATGTCTTTGGAACTGGATTTGATGATATTAGTGTATACAGTCAGGACTGTATTAACAGGTAAAGGTATTTGAAATGGAACAGCAAGGCTGGTTTTATCGTTTTTTACTGTGGCGTGAAAGGAAAATAAAGGAGAAGCACTTTATTCTGATCCTTAGTTTTATGGTCGGACTGCTCACTGCTGCTGCGGCTATTCTGTTGAAGAACACGATCCATCTTATTCAACATTTGCTGACCGGCAACTTTACGGATTCGGGTGCGAACTGGCTTTACCTGCTCTATCCGGTCGTCGGGATCCTTCTTGCCGGACTGTTAGTCAGATATGTAGTCCGCGACGATATAAGTCATGGAGTGACGAAGATACTTTATGCCATATCGCAAAGAAAAAGCCGGATAAAACCGCATAATATATGGTCGTCGCTGGCGGCAAGTTCCGTTACGATCGGCTTCGGCGGATCAGTCGGTGCGGAAGCTCCGATCGTATTGACGGGAGCTGCTATCGGATCCAATCTGGGGCGTCTTTTCCGGATGGAACAGAAAACGCTGATGCTGTTAGTCGGTTGCGGAGCGGCAGGCGCTATCGCCGGTATTTTCAAAGCGCCGATCGCCGGGTTGGTTTTCGTGATTGAAGTATTACTGTTAGACCTGACCATGACTTCCATCATGCCTTTGCTCATCACCTCCGTAACGGCGGCCACTGTTTCATACGTGTTTACGGGAACGGATGCCATGTTTAAATATTTGCAAACCGATGTGTTTGAAATGGCGCGTATACCTTACGTCCTGTTGTTGGGAATCTTTTGCGGACTGGTTTCGCTTTACTTTACGCGCGTGATGAATAAAGTGGAAGGAATCTATCGCAGGCTTGGCGATTACTGGAAGAAGTTTCTTCTGGGCGGTGCTACGCTAAGTATATTGATATTTCTATTCCCTCCTCTCTACGGCGAAGGCTACGACACCATCGGTTCCCTCCTGAACGGACAGTATGATCATCTTATGGACGCCAGCCTGTTTTATCAATGGAACGAGAACTACTGGGGTATAGTGATTTTTCTCGGACTTATCCTGCTGACTAAAGTATTTGCTTCCGGAGGAACGAATGCCGGCGGCGGATGCGGTGGAATATTCGCGCCGAGTTTATACCTGGGATGTATTTCCGGATTTGTATTTGCCCACACTTCCAATTACTTTGCATTTACCCGTTTCCTGCCGGAGAAAAACTTTGCATTGCTGGGCATGGCCGGAGTAATGTCGGCCGTGATGCACGCGCCGCTGACCGGTGTGTTTCTGATTGCCGAACTTACGGGCGGTTATGAAATGTTCCTTCCCCTGATGATCGTTTCGATAAGCGCTTACCTGACGATCATGATGTTCGAACCTCACAGTCTTTACTCCATGCGTCTGGCGCAGAAAGGCGAATTGATGACCCACCATAAGGACAAGGCCGTATTGACCCTGCTGGATCGAAACAGTGTGATAGAGAAAGACTTTCAAACGGTATCGCCGGAAATGTCGCTGGGCGATGTGGTAAAGGTGATCGCCAAAAGCAGCCGCAACATGTTTCCGGTAGTCGACGGCAAAGGCATGTTGCAGGGAGTAGTCTTGCTGGATAACATACGTAATATCATGTTCCGCCCGGAGCTTTACAACCGTTTCCACGTAGCCAAGTTTATGGTGTCGGCGCCTGCAAGGATTGAACTGAACATGCCGATGGAGCAGATTATGAAAATATTCGACGACACCAAAGCATGGAACCTGCCTGTGGTCGATACCGAAGGGCATTACATCGGCTTTATGTCGAAATCAAAGATATTTAATTCTTACCGCGAGGTATTGGTCGATAACTTTTCAGAAGATTAGAAATGAAGAAAGAGGATTTGCGTATAGTTTATATGGGTACGCCGGAATTTGCCGTCGGTAGCCTGCGCGCTTTGGTGGAAGGAGGGTATAACGTAGTGGGAGTCGTTACGATGCCCGACAAACCGGTAGGGCGTCACGGCAGTGTATTGCAGGCAAGCGACGTCAAGCAGTATGCCGTTTCCGTGGGATTGCCCGTACTTCAGCCGGTCAGGCTCAAAGATGAATCTTTTCTGGAAGAGCTGAAAGCGTTGAAAGCCGATTTGCAAATCGTGGTCGCATTCCGTATGCTTCCCGAAGTAGTGTGGAACATGCCTCCGTTGGGCACATTCAATCTCCACGGCTCGCTTCTTCCGCAATACCGCGGCGCGGCGCCGATCAACCGGGCGATTATCAATGGGGATACGGAAACGGGAGTTACCACTTTCTTCCTGGCGCACGAGATCGATACGGGAAAGATCATCAAGCAAATAAAAATAAATGTAGAAGATACCGATAATGCCGGAATTGTTCACGACAAACTGATGAATGCCGGAGCGAAACTCGTACTCGAAACGGTCGATCTTCTATTAAACGGTCAAATCGAGGCTATTGAACAGAACACGCTGTATACTGATCCGGAAAAACTGCTGCCTGCTCCTAAAATATTTAAGGATACATGCCGGATCGACTGGATGCAACCATTGAAACGGATCTATGATTTCATTCGCGGGCTTTCGCCGTATCCCGCCGCCTGGACGGAGTTGGAAAGCATTGACGGAAACATGTACACACTCAAGATTTACGAAGCGAAAAAGATATACGACACTCATCCGTTTTCTGTCGGAACGATACGAACAGACGGGAAAAG
Organism: Tannerellaceae bacterium; assembly: GCA_031285925.1. Classification (GTDB taxonomy): domain Bacteria; phylum Bacteroidota; class Bacteroidia; order Bacteroidales; family Tannerellaceae; genus QVMG01. The sequence goes on along the minus strand of JAITVG010000254.1, from coordinate 5,508 downwards.
CTATTTGAACGTTGCTGTCAGAGATGGTTTCCTTCAGTTAATATCGGTTCAATTAGCCGGAAAGAAACAAATGAATATCACTGACTTTCTGAATGGATTCAAGCAGATCGAGAAGTATAAAATAATCAAACCAAAAAGAAAAATGAAAAATATGGAAATAAAATCTTTTTCGGACTATAAATCAGATGCTTCCAATTGGATCACATTGGCTGGTGGAGAATATTATCCGGATATTTTAAAAGATGCTTGTACTTTGTATAAACCTGTATTGGTGCTGTTTGGACAACTTGTAAAATCTTCGGAGTCTTCCTCTCGTTTATTCTTTGGTATCATGGATGTACCAGAGTCTTGGTTGAGAGTACAACTATTACGAGTTTTTAAAAGGTATGTTTGTCCTGTTCTACCTGTGGAAATGACAAAACGAAAAACTAAAGCCGCAGAATTTGAAAAAGAATTTAACAACAAATTTAGACCAATCAATGAAGTGCAAAAAGCGTTTAATAGCCGTCCTTTACGGGATGAAGTAATGTGTGCATTGCTTTGGGAATACAAGGATAGGGGTAAGAAGGGATATGATTTAACGGAACGTTTTTTTGAACTTTTCCGTAGCAATTTTAGCGAATTGCAAATAACCGGACCAGAAAGAGCGGGAAAAGATATTTTGATGAAAGATATTTTTGCTGATTATCCAAACCCCAACCGTCCAATAGATTTTGTGATAAAAGACAAAAACGAAATTCTTGCTATTGGATTGGCTCGTTATGATTCTGATAGAGGGGGAGCACAAGAAGACGACCGCACAGAAGGTTATTCAAATTGTGCCAACGAGTTTTTAGAGTACACGAAAAAGAAAGAATTAAAAACCAAACTTATTTTTATCAATGATGGCCCCGGTCTATTATTGGGTTCAATGTGGAATGACTATGCTACTTTGGAAAAAAGTTGGAAAGGTGAAATTATGGTGCTTACGTTGAGAATGGTAACAGAACGAATTAGTAAAGAATGGTTGAACACTAAAATTTAACTTTATGGCAACAGGCATTTCTAAAACTAAATGGAATGGAGATTTACAAGTAAGTTCTTGTGAAAATGGGCAATTTATATTTCGCCCTATATGGGAAAAAGGAAATTCTGAAAATCGTTTATACTATGGCGATAATCTTTCCGTTATGAAAGATTTATTGAAAGATAAAAGAGTAAAAGGGAAAATCCGTTTGATATACATTGACCCACCATATGCCACAAACAGTGTTTTTCAAACACGAAAGCAACAGGATGCTTATACTGATTTGCTAATTGGCAAAGAGTATGTTGATTTTATGCAAGAAAGGCTTCTGCTAATGAAAGATCTTTTGGCTGATGACGGTTCTATTTATGTTCATTTAGATAATAAAATGGTTTTTCATATAAAAGTATTGATGGACGAAATTTTTGGAATAGATAATTTTCGGAGCATGATTACAAGAAAGAAATGTAAAACAAAGAATTTTACGAAAAACTCTTTTGGAAATATTTCTGATTACATTCTATTTTACACTAAATCAAATAATTATGTATGGAATAAGCAATTTGAAAAATGGACAAATGATAAAATGTTGAAAGAATATCCATTTATTGAAGAAAATACAGGCAGGAGACACAAAAGAGTTCCCATTCACGCACCTGGAACTCGCAATGGCGAAACTGGAAAAATGTGGAAAGGTATGATGCCTCCCGAAGGGAAACATTGGCAATTTACACCTGCCAAGTTAGATGAATTAGACAACAATGGTGAAATTTATTGGAGCAGCAACGGAAATCCTCGCCGAAAAGTCTATTTAGACCAAAGTGAAGGTATTGCATTGCAGGATATTTGGCTTGATTATTTGGATATAAACAATCAAAATACACACACCACAGGTTATCCGACAGAAAAAAATATTGATATGCTAAAACGAATTATTCTCGCTTCTTCAAACGAAAACGATTTGGTTATGGATTGTTTTGCAGGTTCAGGTACAACACTTGTAGCTGCTAATGAACTTAATAGAAATTGGATTGGGGTTGATATGGGTAATGAAGCCATCAAGGTTATTCTTCACCGCTTTCAAAATGGCACACAAACGCTTGATGAACAAATTCGCAACAAAAAAGAAGAAAAACAGGAAATGCCTAACTTATTTTCAGAACAGGAAAGCAAGAATGATAATCAAACTATCAATAATGTATTACCATATCTAATTGATAATTACACCATTTTTACAAATGGTAATTATTCTGGAGTTGAATTCAGTTTACCGCAATCATAAATAGATTATGAAACGTGTCTTTGTTGTTTTGCTTTTTGGACTTATTCTTTTATATGCCCATGAAGGCTACGATACCTATTTGTCGGCCTATCATAGTAAAGAACGGATTACCGGAATATTATCGGATATTGCAACGGAAGTGACGGCCATACCTTTGCAGCCTGCCGACGGAAAAACAATTGAAAAAGCAAGGGATATCAAAAAGGAAGGGAATGATTTATTTCTGATCAGCGACGATATGCTTTACCGCTACAATAAAGACGGACGGTTTATTTGCCGGATCACGGACAGCGAGGAAATGAAGGTGGCCGGCTATCTGATTAATCCCGGCAATGAAGAATTGATCGTATTGGGCAACACGAATGACGTTTTTTATTACAACTATAACGGCGATTTGATTGAAAAAAAGAAGCTGGAAAATGAATTGCCTGACCGTCGTATTTTATCTGTATCTCTGCACAATAACCGGATATTTTCCGTGGAAGAGAACTGCTACCTTAATCCCGACACACAGGAGGTGCTGGTGGAAAAAGAATTGGTGACTTACGATACTTCATTTCAAAGAACAGGATCCCGGAAGCTGGCGTTTGTCGATTTCGGCCGTGCCCGTTATATAACGTCTTTCAGTCAGCCGCAATTGTGTGTCAATCCCGACACGGGCGCCCTGTACGTGTATAATCCGCCGAAGACAGACGATTTTTTGTTGCAGGATACGCTACGCCTGACGTTTTCATGGAATCAATATGCGGGAACGGCCTATGAGCGGCAAACCATTCCGGTTCTTCCCGTCAGGCCTGCCGGACGTTTCCGGATTTCATCCTCATCGCGGTTTGACGACGACGAAATGAACTTTACTTTTTGCTACGACACGCAAACGCACGCATACCGGAATATCGGAAAAGGCTTTACCGACGATTATTATAATACCGGCCTCATTTCGGATTTGAAAGCAATGGATATCGAAAACCAAACCTTTTGTTTTACCCAATCCGGCGAAGCGGTAAAAGAAATCTTTCCCGACCACACTCATTCCGGTAGCACAGTCGTTTTCATCGTGAAAATGAAGGAAGCGTAAAATCATCTAATTGCCTTTCCAAAGGCGTTTAGATGATTTTTAAAACCATTTAGACGCTTTCGGAAAACCATTTAAACGATTTTCGGAAAACCAATTAGATGTTTTTGGGGAATCAATTAGCCTGTATTATTCATTCTTAACCGAGCGAAAGGCACTTTCGCGAGGCTCTCCTCCTTGGATAAGGAGGAGTACCCGCACGAAGTAAGGGGGAGGTGGTTGGAAAGATAATTGTTAATTATAAATTGTTAATTATCCAACCACCTCCCGGCTCGTACCTCGCCGTACTCCTCCTTATCCAAGGAGGAGAGCCTCGCGAAAGTACCTTTCACTCGTTTAAGAAACTGTTTTGAATTTTTCGGCGGAAGTTTAAGAGCTTCTTCTCTGCGGGTTTCTTCCCTTAGGGTTTCTTCCTTTGGGAGGGACTCTTCTGCCTCTGTTCCTCATTACATGCTTTTCGGGTTCGTAAAGCGGAGCATCACCCAATGCAGGGTCTACCGGTATTTTGTATACTTCTTTTTCCAGAAAATTTTCAATGCGCTTGAATGCGGCCTGCTCTTCTATGGAAACGAAGGTGATCGCCAGTCCGGCTCCGTTGGTTCCCCGGGCAGTGCGGCCTATGCGGTGCACGTAGTCTTCGGGGTCATGCGGAATGTCGTAGTTGATGACAAGTTTGATGTCGTTAATATCGATGCCTCTCGATACGACGTCTGTTGCCACAAGTATGTCGATGTGCCCGTTTTTGAAGTCCTTCATCACTTCTTCCCGCTGCGACTGTTCAAGGTCGGAGTGCATAGCCGCAACGTTGAACTTCATACGTCGCAGAATAGCGTTCAGATCCTTTACCTTTAGCTTTGAAGACGAAAAGATGAGCACACGCTGTGGGCGGCTCTTCAAGAAAAGGTTTTCCAATATTCTGATCTTCTGCGGTTCGTAGCAGATATAGGCCGTTTGCATGATGGATTCCGGCGGGCGTGAGATGGCGATTCTTATCTCTTCCGGATTTTTCAATATACTTTTGGCAAGCGTGCGTATCTTGGGAGGCATGGTAGCCGAAAACATAATCGTTTGGCAATCGGGCGGCAGCAGTTTGTATATCATCATTATGTCTTCATTGAAGCCCATATCGAGCATCCGGTCTGCTTCGTCCAGTATAAAGAATGATACATGCGAGAGGTCGGCCGTACCCATTTTTATGTGCGACAGCAGTCGGCCGGGCGTTGCGATTACGATATCCGCCCCCATTTGCATACCGCGTTTTTGCTGTTCCCATGCGATACCGTCGGTTCCTCCGTACACGGCGACGGCCGAAACGGGCAGAAAATAGGAAAATCCTTCTATTTGCTGGTCGATTTGCTGCGCCAGTTCACGGGTAGGCGCCATTATGACTGCGTTCACATGACTATCCGGATGAGCGCCTTTGCTTAATTCGTTGATCACCGGCAATACGTATGCTGCCGTTTTTCCCGTACCGGTCTGGGCACAGGCAATAATGTCTTTTCCTTCCAGGATAACCGGAATAGTCAGCTCCTGCACCGGAGTTGTTTCCCGGAAGTTCATTGCTTCAAGCCCGTCGAGCACGTTGTCTTCGAGCTTTAATTCGTCAAATCTCATTTTTGTTCTTTAGATGCTTTTTATAATCCGAATCAATTCGTTACCGAGTAATTCGGCTTCTTCCGGCGTATGTGCTTCGGAATAGATCCGGATGATCGGTTCTGTATTGCTCTTGCGAAGGTGTACCCATTTATCCGGGAAATCTATTTTCACACCGTCAATATCCGTTATGTCGTAAGCTGCAAACTTTTCTTTTACTCCGTGTAAAATCGCGTCGATATCTATTTCCGGCGTTAATTCCACTTTCTGTTTGGAAATAAAATACGGAGGATAAGTGGCGCGAAGTTCGCTTACTTTCATTTTCTTTTTCGCCAGCAGGGTAAGGAAAAGGGCTATGCCGACCAAGGCGTCGCGTCCGTAATGGCTTGCCGGATAGATTATTCCGCCGTTTCCTTCGCCGCCAATCACGGCATTTGTTTCTTTCATTTTCGCCACCACGTTTACTTCGCCCACGGCGGCGGCATTATATTGTCCGCCATAAGACTCGGTGACGTCGCGCAGGGCACGGCTCGAACTTAAATTGCTTACCGTATT
>JAITVG010000275.1 GCA_031285925.1 Tannerellaceae bacterium | reverse complement strand
GTCGCTAAAACTGACTTTCAATGAGTTACTGACATGCTGCCTGATAAAGCTGCGCTTCTCTATTTCCAATATCGCAATCATTACCGGCATAGCGGCAGCATCTGTTAGCATACGCAAGCGCCGCATCTGGAAAAAAATAGAGACCGAACAGCCCGGTATATGGGAAAAATACCCCTCTTTGAATGCCTGGATTTATATGCTTGAATGAAATGTAGTGATATTTTTTCTTTGCATTTTCCGCAATCATCTAATTTTCAGTAAGTTTTTATCCACATTCATGTCCATACAATGTAGTTGTAATTTTTGCATTACCAAAGAATTTTGTATATAATTTTACCGCAGCTAAAAACGATGAGCGCTCGTGTTATTGGCTGACAGGTACTTGTGAGAATAAAATACACAAGTCAAATAGATTTTTCGGAGGGCTACCGGACTTCAGTTATTTTGTAAAAATCAATAATGTAAAAATTAATCTCAGAAGTCCATTAAAAACATTCCTATTATGAAAACAAATTGTTTTAAATCCGTGCTCATCGCAGCAATCCTTATCATTGGAAACTTTTCCATCGTGAAAGCGCAGATGTTTTATCAAAACAGCCACTTGTTTCTCGGCCCCAAAACTTCCAACTGGCAAGGCACCGGCCCAGACCCGCAATTGCATCTTGGCGCCGATTGGAGCATTGAATCCTTTCAGGGTGGTTTTAACGTTTGGCGCCCGTACCCTGTTGCGGGTTTTGGTAATTATAAAATGTTTATTGCTGCAAATGGAAGAGTCGGTATAGGACGCCAGCCGGTCAGTTATGCCCTAGAAGTGAACGGACAGGTATGGACATCGGCAGGCCTGCTGATTACATCTGATGGAACGCTCAAAAAGAATATCATCGGTATCAGCGATAATAAAAGTGCTTATATAGACAGGCTGTTAAAATTGAATGCCAAATCATACGAGAAACAGCTTTCAACCCGGGATGCCAATTCCAAAGCGGTCGCCCAAATGGTCGAACAGGGTAAAATTAGGCAGGAAGATGCTTCGGCTGCTTTGGCAGACCTGAATAAAAGTAACCCGGAAATCTACAAAAAAGAGTTTGGCTTTATTGCCCAGGAAGTGAGGGAGCAGTTTCCCGAATTGGTAGAAGAAAACGCCGATGGAGTATTGGCGGTTAACTATATCGGGCTGATCCCGTTGCTTGTCGAAAGCATCAAGGATTTGCAGAACCAGGTAGCTGAACTGAAAAATCAAGTGGCTTTCGGTAAGATTTCGTCCCGTGCATCGGGAGAAACAGGAAACGAACCTGTTTCCGTTTCCGGAGCCGTGCTGTATCAAAACGTCCCGAATCCATCTTCTACGGGTACAGTTATCAACTGTGAACTGCCGGAAGACTGTACATCTGCCCGCCTGTATATATACAGCATGTCAGGCAGCCAGATCAAGAATTATACCATGTCTGCTTCTTCCAAATCCGTGAACATCGCAGCAGGCGAATTTGCTGCAGGGACATATCTCTATACCCTCGTGGTCGATGGTCAAAAAGTCGATACGAAGAAAATGATTTTAACGAATTAGGAGGGACCGGATATGAAAGAAAGTATCAGACTGTGCCTTTTGTTTTCCGTTGTCCTTTTATTTTGTGGCTGTGAAAAAACAAAGGAAGAAAAAGACATCAAACTCGAAACGTTAAGAGGTACCAAATGGAAACTGGAAGGTATTGTAGATGAAACAGGCGCCTTGAAAGTACTTGAACCGAAAGACTGCGAGGAATGTTTTACGCTTACGTTTTTTACAGACTATATGGCTACCGTTCGCAGCATAGATCACAACACATTTACTTTTGGCTTGCAAAATTTGAATCCTGATATAGGGATGAATTATGACCTTTGGTTGGAGTTATATGATAAAGACGGGAAGTATTATATAAACGGTGATGACTTCCGCCGTTCTATTATTACAACTAAATCTTATGCTGCAACTCATAATGAGTTAACTTTATACAGTAAATATTATACTTTATTATTCAAATTACAGCAGCCATGAAACGAAATCTTTTAGCAGCGACTCTATTGCTTTTGGTTTGCTCTCCTGTTTTGGGGCAGATCAGTACGGAAGAAGAACCGGTAAGTTTTCGGATGAATATTCCGACATTGACGAGAAGCGAGAAAGCACAAAAAACTCTTCCATTGCTTGATATGAAAAAACTTGAACAGGAAGACAGAGAAGATGAAGTAAATGGGATACCTCCCCGTTTTGGTTTTCCTCATAGAGTAAGTTACAACCTGGAAAATTCCGGTGAATGGACTACTTTGCCCGACGGAAACAGAATGTGGCGGCTTGTCATATCCTGTCCTAATGCTTTGTCCATCAATCTTCTGTATGATAAGTTTTGGCTGCCTGATGGCGCGAAACTCTTTATTTATAGTAATGACCGGAAACACAGTATCGGGGCTTTTACCTCTGCGAATAATACCGGAGAGGAAAAGGATATGCAGGAATTTGCGACAGGACTGGTATATGGCGATCAAGTAACATTGGAATATTATTTGCCTAGAGGAGTAAAGGAAACAGGCGTTGTTTCTATTGCCCATGTAGTGCATGGTTACAGATTTATTTATCTGTCGGATAATGGAACCAGGAGTTATGGTGATTCCCAAAGTTGCAATATAAATATCAATTGTCCCCCGGGCCAAGATTGGCAAAATGAGAAGAATGCGGTTGCCATGATCCTGATTGACGGAATCAGAGCGTGTACAGGTTCATTAATTAATACCACCGCAAATGATAACCGCCCTTTATTTTTAACGGCTGATCATTGTTTAAGTGGCACCGATGTTATTGGTCGCACCAATTTAAGCCACTGGTCGTTTTACTGGCATTATGAATCACCGGATTGTACAAACGCTCAACCGGCGGTAATACGATCCACATCCGGAGCTACGCTTGTTGCCAATAACAGTGTTTCCGATTTTGCCTTGCTCTTGTTAACGGAGGACCCACGCGATAAAACCGGCGTTACTCCCTATTACCTCGGCTGGGATCGTTCGGGAAATGCAGGAACAAGTGGCGTTGGTATACATCATCCAAGGGGTGATATAAAAAAGATAAGTCAAGCGCATAAAATCGTAAACAACCCTAATCAAATTAGTTGGTCATTCGGAACAACAACACTTTTACCCAATATGCATTGGAGAGCGGTCTTTTCCAGTGGCCTGATAGAACACGGATCTTCAGGTTCTCCTTTGATAAATAACAACAGACAGGTTATAGGGCAATTGCAAGGAAGTAAAAACAGGGCTATCTGCAATACTGCTTATTCTATGATGTACGGCAAACTCAGTGTTTCATGGACGGGTAATAATGCAACAGACAGTCGGCGGCGATTGCGAGACTGGCTCGACCCTAAGAATACCGGAGTATCTACACTAAACGGTATTGGAGAAGTAGCTTGCGTGAGTACATTTACCAATAAAACAGTTCGCTCCAGTCAAACGGTTACCGGATGCAGCACTCTGTCTCTTCAGAACGTAACTGTAACTGGTAACGCAACCCTGACCCTAAATGCTTCAGGCCACGTTTCAATCAATGGTACGTTTGAAGTCCATTCAGGCTCTGCTCTAAATATTCAATAGAAATGTTTATGCAGGCTCTAAAATACATACAAAATATTATGCTGTCAAAATTTATAATCTTCTCCACTATTCTGGCAACATTTTTTTCCTGTGATTGTGATAAAGATGAAGAAATGCTTATGCCGCCGGAAACATCCACAGGCGCAGAAACTTTTGGATGTTATGTAAGCAGCGAAGACAA
>JAITVG010000258.1 GCA_031285925.1 Tannerellaceae bacterium | reverse complement strand
ATTATACTTGTAGTCATCGGGCACTACCAGCCTGTCGGCACTCCGCCCTGGTACATGCAGTTTGTCAATATAATATACTGCTTCCACATGCCTTTATTTATGTATGTGAGTGGCTATATATATATGAACTTCAGGAAGCCGATAGCATACAAGGATTTTATTTCTAAAAAATTCAGGCGGCTGATGATCCCTTATTTCTTAGTTTCCATTCTGATTATCGGACTAAAACTTTTAGCCGGAAAAGCCATGTATGTACAGAACCCGGTCACTCTATCTTCCTTATTGGAAATATTTTATTCCCCTGCCGCCGGCTATTTTCTTTGGTTCATCTATGTCCTGTTCCTTATCTTTCTTATCATTCCTTTTTTCAATTCGCCACGCAAGATTGGATATCTTTTGCTGTTTTCGCTTATCTTGGTGCTGATCCCTTTTAAAATAACCGGGATATTCTGTCTTGAACAATTCAAAAACCATTTATTCTTCTTTGTATTGGGATGCTTCGTCTGTCGGCAATCTTCATTGAGCGAGAAAATAAAATCAATTCCGGCATGGGTTATAGCCGCAGGGTTTATAGTCCTGTACGTCGCTGCATCCCTGCCTGCCGTATCCGGGAATATGATTCCGGCAAAAGTATTATCCTTGGGAATGGCGGTTTCGGGTATTGCTTTCGTAATGCAAATATCACGCTTGATAGATACAGGAAGTGTTTCTCTTCGGAAATTCTTTATCCGAATGGCTGCCTTTTCCTTTACAGTTTACCTTTTCCATACCACATTCCAGGGATTGGCGAAATCAATACTTGTCAAGCTTTCAATCGCTGACTTGCCGGGTGTAGATATTTCATTCGCGGCATCTATACTGATCGTTAATGCTACGGGAATTATATGCCCGATACTGCTCTATTTCCTGACCTCGTATTTCAACGTAACTGTTCGGAGGAAGACCGACAAGGCTGAAATTTAACTGGCCTTTCATTATCCGTCAAATTTCCCATAAGGTGAGCGCGAAATTTTCATAAGGTGAGCGCGAAACTTCCCACCTTATAGAAATTTTGCGCTCACCTTACGGAAATTTGGCTGCGTAAGGGCGGAAATTTCCGTATGAAAGCAAAGCGCATCGGCTGCGTAATAAAACAGGCATTTCCCCGTTACGTTATATAAACATTACTGTTAACTGCAACACACAACTAAAAACTCGGAAATGGCCAAGATTCTATTAGCAAATAAATTCTATTATCCTCGCGGAGGAGATTGCACAGCGACGTTATCGCTCGAAAATCTATTGCGCGAGAAAGGCCATGAAGTTGCAGTCTTCTCCATGCAGCACCCGGAGAATTTACCGAATAAATACGACAGCTACTTCCCTTCCGAAGTTTCCTATTCGAGTGGCCGCACAAACAACAGGTTGAAAGCCGCCATTCGTCCGTTCGGAGAAAAAGAAGTCAAGCGAAAATTCACGCAAATACTGGATGACTTTCAACCGGAAATCGTACATCTTCATAATATCCACACGCACTTGTCGCCTGTTTTAGCGGAAATCGCATACAAAAGACATATAAAAGTGATCTGGACATTGCACGACTATAAATTACTGTGCCACCGGTCAGACTGTCTGCGAGATAACATACCCTGCGAGATGTGTTACACACAGAAATGGAAAGTCATGAAATACAATTGTGTGAAGAACAGTTTCAAGGGAAGCCTTTTAGCTTATTTGGAAGCGGTCTGCTGGAACAGGAAAAGGCTGGAACGATACGTCTACAAATTCATCAGTCCCAGTCAATTCTTAAAATCCAGAATGGTTTCGGCTTCATACGACAGCGACCGGATAGCGGTAATTCCCAATTTCATCCGGCAATCGCCTTTGCCCAATGACCGTAAAAAGCAGGATTACTACTGTTACGTAGGCAGGATTTCATCAGAAAAAGGCATCGACACGCTGCTGAAAGCCGCAAAAGATTTTCGTTTACCCCTTTATATCATTGGAGGAGGCCCGGATTTTAATCCATTGAAAAAGGAATACGAATCCGAATACATTCACTTTTCAGGCTTTCAGACCCACGATAAAGTTATCGAAATGATCGGGAACGCACGCTTCACGGTCATCCCTTCCATCTGGTATGATAATAATCCGTTAAGTGTTATAGAATCTCTTTGTGCAGGCACTCCGGTGATCGGCGCCCGTATCGGCGGTATTCCCGAATTGATAAAAGAAGGGAATAATGGATTTCTCTTTACACCCGGATCAACGGGGGAATTGAAAGGAAAAATAGCAGCCGCTATTCATACCTTTGACGATTCGTATCCTTACCGGGAAATAGCAGAGAGGGCGCAACAGAGATTCTCCGCCGACGTATTTTACGAACAACTGAGAAAAATTTACAATATCCAAGACCTGTAATCCTACAATTAGATGAAAAAGATCATTACATATATAATACATCGCCTGGGTAAAGAGAATTATCGTTTGGACGACTCTCTCACTTCCCGCGATCTTATGCGGATTATCCGGGAGAAAGCCCGGTGTGCTTTGCGAGGATTCTTTTTTCTGAAACTTTTCCTGAAACAGTCCGGCGGTATTATTTTCATGGGGAAAAGAGTACGGATCAGTTCAAAAAGGAAAATATGCGTAGGGAAAACGCTGACACTGGGCGACGATGTGGAAATTAATGCGTTGTCGCGCAATGGAATAATTATAGGGAATAATGTATCCATCCTTAAAAATACAATTATAGAATGTACCGGTGTGATCCGTGATTTGGGTGAAGGCCTGACGATCGGCGATAATGTGGGCATATCGCAGAATTGTTTCATCCAGGTGAGAGGGAAGGTAGAAATAGGCTCGCACGTTATTTTCGGGCCGGGAGTATCTCTTTTCTCCGAAAATCATAACTATGACCGGACGGATGACTATATCATCAATCAGGGAGCAACGCGCAAAGGTGTAAAAGTGGGCGACGGCGTTTGGGTTGGCGCCGGCGCTATTATTCTGGATGGCGTTACGATTGGTGAAAACGCGATTATCGCCGCCGGAAGTGTCGTCAATAAGGATGTGCCCCCTTACGCCATTGTCGGCGGATCGCCCGCGAAACTAATTAAAAGCAGAAAGTAATCTGAAAGTATGAGCATAAACAAACATACCCCCCCACCTACCGATATGTGCATCATCACGACCTACCGTTGTCCGATGCGCTGCAAGATGTGTGATATATGGAATAATCCTACGGATAAAAATAAAGAGATCAAGGCCAAAGACCTAGAAATCCTTCCCAAAGTGAAATTCGTAAATATCACCGGCGGAGAGCCTTTTGTGAGGGAAGACCTGGAGGATATTGTCGATGTGATGTTTCAAAAGTCGCCGCGGGTAGTCATATCTACTTCCGCCTGGTATGAAGAGCGGATCATCGCTTTGGCAAGGAAATACCCGAAGATCGGTATACGCGTCAGCATCGAAGGGCTGTCGGAAAGGAATGATGAGTTGAGAGGCCGGCAAGGAGGTTTCGATAAGGGGTTGAGAACACTGTTGAAACTGCGGGAAATGGGAGTAAAGGACATTGGCTTCGGCATTACGGTTTCCAACAACAATTCAAATGACATGATCGACCTCTACCGGTTGGCCAAGGGGTTGAACATGGAATTTGCGACAGCCGCCTTCCATAACTCCTACTACTTCCATAAATACGACAACGTGATCACGAACAGGGAAGAGGTGATCGGTAATTTCGAGAAGATCATCGAAATGCAGATGAAGGAAAATCATCCCAAATCCTGGTTTCGCGCCTTCTTCAACAGCGGGCTTATCAATTATATCGAAGGAAACCGCCGGATGCTCCCCTGCGAAGCCGGGCTGGTAAACTTCTTCGTCGATCCCTGCGGCGAAGTATATCCGTGCAACGGGTTGGAAGAAGCCTATTGGAAGGAAAGCATGGGAAATATCATGCAGACGAAACACTTTGACGACATTTGGCTGGGCAGCCGGGCGGAGAAAGTAAGGGAAATGGTTAGGACTTGTCCGAAAAACTGTTGGATGGTCGGTACGGCCGCTCCCGTGATGAAGAAGTACATACGGCATCCCCTGAAATGGGTAATACGAAACAAGATGAGCAGCCTGCTGAACAAACCGCTATGCCCGGAAAGGAAGTGGTACGACGTAGGGCAATCGCCCGAACAGGGTAATTTAAGAAAACCCGGAGAATGACCCCCATGAAAATAGTAGTTACCGGCCTGCGAGGCTTCCCCGATATGCAGGGAGGCGTTGAAACCCATTGCGAGGAACTGTATCCCCGCCTGGCACGGCTGGGATGCGACGTTACGGTGGTGCGCCGAAAAGGGTTTGTTCGTGAGGATCCGGTACTGAAGGAATACAGGGGCGTTAAGTTCAAAGACATCAAATCGCCGGGGATAACCGGACTGGAGGCAGCGCTACATACCTTTTCAAGCATCCTGTACGCCGCGAGATGCAAGGCCGATATTATTCATATCCATGCCATCGGCCCGGCGATCTGCGTTCCCATAGCCAAACTCTTGGGATTGAAAGTGGTTGTTACCCATCACGGCCCCGATTACGACCGGGAGAAATGGGGATTCTTCGCCCGCGCCATTATCCGCATGGGAGAATACTTCACCGCTAAACTGGCCGACCGGATCATTGCCATCTCCACCGTTATCACCGGCATACTGGAAAAGAAATACAAGCGGACGAAAGGCGTAAACCTTATCTACAACGGTGTAAACATTCCTCTCCCCTCCCTCTCTACCGACTATATCGAGAGTATGGGTCTGAAGCCGGATAAATACATCCTGGCCGTCGGTCGCTTCGTGGAAGAAAAGCGGTTCGACAAGCTGATCGAGGCGTATGTCAAAGCCAATTGCACGGACTATAATCTGGTTTTGGTCGGCGATTCCGACTACGAAACCTCATACAGTTACTACCTGAAACATTTCGCCGAAGAGAACCAGGTGATCCTTACCGGCATCGTAAAGGGGGAGAAGCTAAGTCAGCTCTACGGCAATGCCGCCCTTTTCGTTCTCCCCTCCTCACACGAAGGGCTGCCTATCACGCTTCTGGAGGCAATGAGCCATCGCCGGAAAGTGCTGGCAAGCAACATACCGGCCAACCTGGCGGTAGGACTCCCTGCCGACTGCTACTTTGAACTGGGGGATCCGTCCGACTTCATCCGCAAGCTCAACCAGCGGCTGAACGAAAAGGAGAAGGCTGCCGACTACGATCTCTCCGCTTACGACTGGGATCATATCGCCGCGAAGGTGTTGGCCGTATATAGAGAGAGGTGAAAATTTATAATTTATAATTTACAATTATCCAACATTTTTCCGTTCCTTTGCGTCTGAATATACAGGGGTGCTCGGGCAACGCTTTTCAGAAGAGCGCACGCCGGGCTGAGATGATACCCATAGAACCTGACGCGGGTAATGCCGCCGTAGGGAATGAATGAACAAGCCGGCCGGCGTTCATGGTATACTTTTCATACAAAACTCCTCTTATTCATTAATTTATTATTTTGCAAAGCGAGCATAGCGAGTGGCCGCAGGCCTGTCTTTTGCCGTCTGCTTTAGCTGACGGTTTATTGCTCCCTCTTTCCCCTTCTCTTCTTCCCCCCTCTCTTGCGAAAGGGGACGGGGGAGAGGTTTGAGAGAGGTAAAGGGGTTAAAACCCACAGAGGAACCGGCCTTGAAGCCGGAAATAATTAACCGTCAATTGAAATTGACGGCAAAAGACAGGCCTGCGGCCACGAGCTGCGCTCGCTAAAACAAACTCAAAAGAAACGGATATAAATAAATTCAAAAATGAAAAGAGAATCATTGTCGTTAGCAGCCTTGCTGCTGGTTTTTAATGCGTACGGTTCGGATCCCGAACCGGCCGATTCGCTGAAAATTGCGAGAGATGTGGCATTGGATGAAGTAACGGTAAGCGCCACCAGGGCTACCGGGGAAATGCCTGTCGCTTTCAGCGAACTCTCAGGAAAGGAACTTAACAGCCGCAACGACGGACAGGGAATCCCTTACCTGATTTCATTGACCCCTTCCGTGACTATGACTTCCGACGACGGCACGGGAATCGGTTATTCCGGATTCCGTATCCGGGGAACGGATGCGAACCGGATCAATGTGACGGTAAACGGTGTGCCGGTAAACGACTCGGAGTCGCACTCGGTGTTCTGGGTGAACATGCCCGACTTCGCTTCTTCCGTCGATAACATACAAATTCAACGCGGGGCAGGCACATCGACGAACGGAGCTGCCGCTTTCGGGGCGACCGTCGCCATGCAGACACAAAAGCCGGAATTGAAGCCATACGCGGAATATCAGCTTTCAGCCGGTTCGTTCGGTACCGTAAAGAATATGGTGAAAGGAGGGACAGGGCTGTTGCATGGCCATTTCGTGATAGACGCCCGTTACTCCCACGTGCGTAGCGACGGATTTGTACGCCGCGCTTCCGCCGACATGAGTTCTTATTTTCTTTCGGCTGCTTACTACGGGGACAATTCGCTGATCAGGTTTCAGACATTCGGAAGCAACGAAAAGACCTACCAGGCCTGGACGGGCGTACCTTCTTCGATGCTGAACGGCGACCGCAGGTACAATCCCTGCGGAGAATATGAAGACGGCGACGTGGTGAAATATTACGACAACCAGACGGATAATTACCGTCAGCAGCATTATCACCTGATCCTTACCCAACGGCTGGGGGATTACTGGAACGCGAACGCAACCCTTCATTACACCCCCGGCGAAGGATATTACGAAGATTACAGGGAAGATGACGACTTCGGCAACGGAGAAACCGATCTCGTGCGCCGCAAGTGGCTGAAGGGTGATTTCTACGGCGGCATATTCGGCTTGAACTACTTGCGCGAAAACCTGCATGCCACACTGGGAGGCGGCATCAACCGCTACGTATGCGACCATTTCGGGCGGATTATCTGGGCGAAGGCATCGGACTTGCTGCCCGAACCGGATTATGAATATTACCGCAACACGGGCGACAAACTGGATTACAACCTCTATGTGAAGGCCAATTACAGGATCACGTCCGCATTCAACGCTTTCCTCGACCTGCAATACCGCGGCATCGACTACACCATCGATGGCAGCGACGACAAGGCGGGTGATAACCTGCACGTGGACAAGCGATGGAACTTCTTCAACCCGAAAGCGGGATTGAACTTCCGCCGTGGCGGTCACAGCGCCTTTGCTTCCTTCGCCGTGGCCAACCGCGAGCCTAACCGCGACAACTTCACGGAGGCGGGCATCGGCGAACGCCCCACGCACGAAACGCTCTACGACTACGAAGCGGGCTACGATTTCACCCATCCCCGTTTCCGCCTCGGCGTGAATCTGTATTACATGGACTACGTAAACCAGTTGATCCTCACCGGAAAGATCAGCGAGATAGGAGAGGCATTGACAAGTAATATTAAGAACAGCTACCGCATGGGCGTTGAACTGAGTGGCGGAGTGAAGATAACCGACCGGCTGTCGTGGAGCGCCAATGCGACGCTAAGCCGCAACAGGATCAAAAACTTCACGGAAGTGATCGAGAACTACGATGCCTCATGGGCGCCCGTTCCCGGCAAGGAAGTGATCGAGAACCGCCTGGGCGACACCGACATCGCCTTCTCGCCGGAGATTATCGCCAACAGCATTTTCGACCTGAACCTGAAAGGCTTTTCCGCCTCCTTCACCTCCCGGTATGTCGGGCGGCAGTATATGGACAATACTTCGGCCAGGTCGCGCTC
>JAITVG010000251.1 GCA_031285925.1 Tannerellaceae bacterium | reverse complement strand
GTTTTATGACAGTATCGAAAACAAGGGAAATGTTAGTGGATGTGGCCAGGCAATTGTTTGCCCGTATGGGGGTGGACAACACTACGATGAACGATATTGCACATGCCTCGCAGAAAGGAAGAAGAACGCTGTACACTTATTTTAAAAGTAAGAATGAAATCTATCTGGCAGTGATCGAATCCGAATTAAACAAACTCTATATGATGTTGCTTGACGTAGCGGGGAAAGAATTGCCGGCAGACGAGAAGCTTATAAACTTCATCTATACGCGGTTGGACACGATAAAAGCCTTGGTTTTCCGGAACGGAACGTTAAAGGCTACGTTTTTCCGCGATATATGGAGGGTTGAGAAAGTGCGCAAGAACTTCGACTTGCGTGAAGTGGACATGATAAAGAGCATATTGGACGATGGTGTCAGGGAAGGTATCTTTCAAATGCCCGACACGGACATCACCGCATTAGTCCTTCATCACAGTCTGAAAGGGCTGGAAGTTCCCTACATCCGCGGAGCGATGAGCAATACGATCCATCAGCGTATCGGGCGCAGGGACAATGTGATCAATTTGATATTCAACGGAATAAAAATAAAGAAATAGTTAAGGAACTATGTACATCAATACATCAGGTTATTATATACCCGAAGAGCGTGTAGATAACCAACATTTTTTGGCACTGAACGGATTGACAAGCGAATGGATCGAGCAACGTACGGGAATAAAAACCCGCTCGAAAGCCGGGCCTGAAGAGAATATCAACACGATGGGACTGGAAGCGATCCGCCGGGCTTTACCTCAATTGCCTTATGACATTACGGAAGTAGACCTGATCATCCTGGCTTCCTATTCTCCCTACGACACGGTTGCGACCGGGGCGCACATAGCCCAGCGGGAATTTAATATTGAAAACGCCAAAGCGCTGTATCTTTCCTCTGCCTGTTCTTCCTTTCTGAATGCGCTGGAAGTGGTGGAAGGTTATTTTTGCATGGGGAAAGCATCCAAAGCGCTGATTATTTCCGCGGATAAAAACTCGGCTTATTCGAATGAAACGGATACGAAGGCCGGGCATTTGTGGGGAGATGCGGCAGCGGCATATTTTATATCAAAAGAAAGAATGAAAGATACGGATGCCGAAATCTTGTCGATTGTAACGCAGGGACTGGGGCATATCGGAAAAGGGCCGGATGCCGTGCAGTTGCGTCCGCGCGACGGCGGAATCATGATGCCGGAAGGGCGCGACGTCTTCATACAGGCTTGTACCTATATGCCTAAAAACGTTCTTTACCTGTTGGAGCAAAACGGATACGGTCTGGATGAACTGACCTATTTTATCGGCCATCAGGCCAATATGCGCATCATGTCCAATATTGCCAAACAATTGGATCTGCCGGATGAAAAGTTCCTTCAGAATATCGAAGAATTGGGGAATACCGGTTCGGTCAGCTCCGCGCTGGTCTATGCGCAGAATGCGGATCAGTTTAAAAAGGGCGACCTGATTGCGATTACGGTGTTTGGAGGCGGGTATTCTGCCGGGGCGTGTTTGATAAAATTGTAATTATCAATTAACAATTATATTATGAAATTATTGGAAGGTAAAGTAGCGATCGTTACAGGTGCTGCCCGCGGAATCGGGAAAGCGATCGCATTGAAGTTCGCAGCCGAAGGCGCAAATATCGCGTTTACAGACCTGGCTATCGATGAAAATGGCCTGGCTACTCAGAAAGAAATTGAAGCTTTGGGCGTAAAGGCAAAGGGTTATGCTTCTAACGCAGCCAACTTTGAAGAAGCACATGCGGTGGTTGCCGAGATTATCAAGGACTTCGGCAGGGTGAATGTGCTGGTGAACAACGCCGGTATCACCCGCGACGGCCTGATGATGCGCATGTCCGAACAGCAGTGGGATATGGTGATAAACGTAAACCTCAAGTCCGCATTCAACTTTATCCACGCGCTAACCCCCGTGATGATGAAGCAAAAGAGCGGAAGCATCATCAATATGGCGTCCGTTGTAGGTGTATCGGGCAATGCGGGGCAGGCAAACTATTCCGCCTCCAAAGCCGGTATGATCGGCCTTGCCAAGAGTGTGGCCAAGGAACTGGGATCGCGCGGTATCCGTGCAAACGCAATTGCTCCGGGCTTTATCATGACGGAAATGACCGACGTACTGTCGGAAGAAGTGAAAGCGGAATGGGCAAAGCAAATCCCCCTGCGCCGCGGAGGAACGACCGAAGATGTGGCCAACGTAGCTACCTTCCTCGCTTCCGACATGTCGGCCTACGTAACAGGACAAGTCCTGCTTGTCGATGGAGGAATGAACATGTAATTATATGACTGTTCTCTACGAAGACAATCATATAATTGCTGTCGGGAAGACCTGCCGGGAAATCGTGCAGGGCGACAGGACGGGTGACGAACCTCTGTCGGAAACAGTGAAAGCCTGGTTGAAAGATAAATATCAGAAACCGGGCAATGTTTTTTTAGGCGTAACGCACCGCCTGGATCGTCCGGTAACGGGAGTGGTGCTGTTTGCCAAAACCGGCAAAGCCCTGGCGCGAATGAATGAAATGTTTCGTCTGGGTGAAGTGAAGAAGACCTATTGGGCGATTGTCAAAAAGCGTCCGCCGCAGGAAGAAGGAGAACTGACACACTGGCTCATGCGCAACGAAAAACAAAACAAGAGCTATGCTTATGACAAGGAAAAGCCGGACGCCAAAAAAGCCATCCTCCACTACAAACTGATCGCCGCATCAGAGAATTACAACCTGCTGGAGATCGACCTGAAGACCGGCCGCCATCATCAAATCCGGGCACAGTTAGCCAAAATGGGCTGCCCGATCAGGGGCGACCTGAAATACGGCTTCGACCGTTCCAACAAAGACGGCGGCATTAGTCTGCACGCCCGCCGGGTGGAGTTTCTGCATCCGGTAACAAAAAAACCGGTGCAGATCATTGCACCGGTTCCGGAAGATAATCTCTGGCAGGCCTTCGCCCCCGTCAGTCGGACAGAATAGACATTGATTTTATGCGGATATTCTTCAGCGGGCGATCCTCCTGGTTCGTCGGGACAAACTGCATCTTCTCCACCACTTTCATGCCGCTTATCACTTCGCCGAATACCGTATAGTTGCCATCCAGATG
>JAITVG010000196.1 GCA_031285925.1 Tannerellaceae bacterium | reverse complement strand
ATTTTTATGTAAGTTTGCCTCATCATTTATTATTGCAAAGAATATAAATATATGGCTGATACGAACAGGCAATTTGAGAGTACGATCGCCCAATGCAGGGAGTTATTTGAGAAAAAGCTGAAGGATTATGGCCCTTCCTGGAGGATTTTGCGCCCGGAGTCGGTCACCGATCAGTTGTTTATCAAAGCGAACCGGATACGCTCTTTGGAAATCAAGGGGATCAGCAAGGTGAACGAAGGCATCCGCCCGGAGTTTACGGCCATCGTCAATTACGGAGTAGTTGGGCTTATCCAGTTGGCGCTGGGATTTTCCGACACAACAGATATAACGAACGAAGAAGCCCTGTCGCTGTACGACAAATATATCACGGAAACAAAGGAACTGATGTACGCCAAGAATCATGACTACGGCGAAGCCTGGCGCAGTATGCGGATCAGTTCGTACACGGATTTGATACTGACGAAGATCTACCGGACGAAACAGATCGAAAGCAATGCCGGCAAAACCCTTGTTTCCGAAGGGATAGACGCCAATTACATGGATATGATCAATTACGCCCTTTTCGGTTTGATCAAGCTGGAAGAAGAAGGAGAATCTGTTTGATGAAAAGCAAGGATTCGGTCATAAAAGTGCTGACGGAGTGCTGCCGCCTGCTGATCGGGACAGTGTTCGTTTTTTCAGGCTTCGTAAAGGCGGTCGATCCGGTGGGGTTTGCGATAAAGATCGGCGACTACCTGATTGCTTTCGGTTTGGACCGCTTTCAGTCCGTTTCTCTTATCCTTGGATTTAATCTGATTGCTGTCGAGTTCATGCTGGGGGCTTGTGTCCTTTTGGGCGTTTACCGCAGATATTCCTCGTTCTTCGTGTTGGCTTTTATGGTTTTTATGACGCCGCTGACGCTTTATCTGGCGCTTTTCGATCCGGTATCCGATTGCGGTTGCTTCGGGGACGCGCTTATACTGACCAATTGGGAAACGTTTGGGAAAAACGTGGTATTGCTTGCCGCTGCTGTTTTCCTGTTCATCAATAATCAACGCATATCCGCATTTTATACCTATAAAGTCTACTGGTTCGTTGCGCTGTTTTCATTTGCGGTTTGCAGTTCTTTTGCGTGGTGGAATTACCGGCATCTACCGGTGCTCGACTTTCGTCCGTACAAGGTCGGGGCTAATATCCCGGAAGCGATGTCTATTCCCGAAGGAATGCCCGAAGATGAATATGCTTATTCCTTTATCTATGAAAAGGATGGAAAGCAAAAGGTTTTCGGCCTCGATGATCTGCCTTCGGAGGGAAGCGGATGGGCGTTTGTGGAATCGCAGACTACATTAATTAAACAAGGGTATATTCCTCTGATCGCCACTTTCAATTTATATGATTCAAACGACCGGGACGTGACGGACGAGATTCTTCAACCGGATAAAGAAGTCTTTCTCTTGATCGCTCCCGATTTGGCCGCGGCCAATGATGAATATATAGACCATATAAACGGGGTTTTCGATTATTCGCAGGAAGCCGGGATCGATTTCTACGGAGTGACGGGATCGCCCGAAGAAGAGATCAGCCGCTGGATAGACTACACGGGAGCCGAATATACCTTCCTGCAGGCCGACGATGTGCTGTTGAAAACGATGATCCGATCCAATCCCGGCCTTATCCTGCTGAAAGGCGGAACCGTCTGGGCGAAATGGCACTTTCGCGACATACCGGAAATGGAAGAAGTAAAGGCGGTGATGGACGATTACAGGCAGCGCAGCCGTGCCGTAGAGAAAGAAGATACATGGGTAGTAACCAACCTATTGACATTTAGCATACCTTTGCTGCTCGTTTGGGGATACGATCATCTTCGCAACCGCCGACGGAAGAGAATGGAGAATTAATAATTTACAATATATAATTTATATCTTATGAGAAAGAATATTATCGCAGGAAACTGGAAAATGAACACCACCTTTGAAGAAGGAATGGAACTGGCAAAAGGTTTGAATGAAGCATTGAAAGGCAAAACACTGAAATGCGACGTAGTGATAGGAACTCCCTTCACGCATCTTGCCTGCATCGCGGACGCTATTGATACAAACGTAATCGGCGTTGCTGCACAAAACTGCGCCGACAAGGATAAAGGAGCATACACCGGTGAAGTCTCCGCCGCAATGGTAGCTTCGACGGGCGCCAAATACGTGATCCTCGGACACTCCGAACGGCGCGCCTACTACCATGAAACGGCCGAAATCCTGAAAACAAAAGTAAACCTCGCACTGGCAAATGGACTGACCCCGATCTTCTGCATCGGCGAAGTGCTGGAAGAAAGAAAAGCCGGCAAGCATTTCGACGTAGTAGACGGGCAGGTGAAAGACTCTCTGTTCGATCTTTCCGCGGAAGACTTCGCCAAGCTGGTCATCGCCTACGAGCCGGTATGGGCTATCGGTACGGGAGTAACCGCCACGGCTGATGAAGCAGAAGAAATTCACGTACATATCCGCTGCACAATCGCCGCACGCTACGGAGAAGAAATCGCCGACAATTGCACCATCCTTTACGGCGGCAGCATGAACGGCGCGAATGCAAAGGAACTTGTTTCCAAACCGAACGTAGACGGCGGTCTGATCGGAGGCGCCTCTCTGAGCGTAGACAAATTCATGCCGATCATCGAAGCGTTTTAACCGGACAAGCCTGGAGTTGTGAATTATGAAGCCGCTGTTTTTCATATTATTACTCTTCCCCTGCCTGTTGTTCGCTCAGAATGAACAGGTAAAAACAATCTTTGATTCGCTGCAAGAACCCGGAGCGGGAAAAGGAAACGTAGTAGTTCGTCAGTCGGACGCGATCCGCCAATTGGTAGGAGCGCGCAAGCATGGTGCCAATGTGGAAGAGACCGATGGCGACACGTTTCTCGTTCTCGAAGGTTTCCGCGCCCAGGTATTCTCCGGAAACAATCAGCGGCTGTCCAAAGACGAAGCGTTCGACAAGGAAAAACAGATCAAAGAACAGTTTCCGGAACTGACCACCTACGTAACGTACACCGCCCCGTTCTGGAGGCTGCGCGTGGGAGATTACCGGACGCACGAGGAAGCCTACCACGTGCTCCGCCAACTCTCCGAAGCTTTCCCCGCCTTTGCCAAAGAAATGTATATAGTAAAGGAAAAAATCCGCATGCCGCTTCATTAATTCTACCTTCCCCCCCCATTCACACATGAGAGTAACAGAAAAGACAATCGAAGCCAACGAAGAACTTGTTCGCCGCTATGCGGAAATTATCACCCTGCTGGGAGAAGATGCCGACAGGGAAGGACTGCAAAAAACGCCCGAGCGCGTAGCCAAAGCCATGCAGTTCCTTACGAAGGGATACGGCGAAGACCCGGAAGCCGTGTTGCGTTCAGCCATGTTCAAAGAAGAAGGATACAAGCAGATGGTCATCGTAAAGGATATCGACTTCTTCTCCCTGTGCGAACACCACCTGTTGCCGTTCTTCGGCAAGGCGCACGTAGCCTACATTCCACGCCATTACATCACCGGATTGAGCAAGATTCCCCGCATCGTGGACATATTCGCCCGCCGCCTGCAAATACAGGAGCGCCTCACGATGCAGATCAAAGATTGCATCCAGCATACGCTCGA
>JAITVG010000092.1 GCA_031285925.1 Tannerellaceae bacterium | reverse complement strand
TTTTTCGCCTTTTTTCAGGCGCGGAAATGCAAAAAACAGGGTAAAAATGCTTCTTTTTCGCTCTTTTTTCGCTGAATTTTCATTTTTTTGCTCCGTTTTAAAGAGATTAAACACAGAGGCACAGAGGCACGGAGTTTTTTTATTTTGCTCATTATCAGAATAATAAAAAACTCCGTGTCTCTGTGCCTCTGTGTTTCAAATTGTAAGCAGTCCGGATAAAAGCGGAAAAAAGGCAAGCGTTCATGCTGTTGTTTTAGTTAAAATTTCCGGCCGGAATCAGCGGATTGTCGGGGTAGGTGAAAAATTGAAAGTCTGAATAATTTTCTATTAATAGTATTTCTTCGTACTACCTATAGTACGGCGCCGTTGAATAGGTACTACGAGCGCGTACTATATATAGAAACACTTTTTAACAACAGTGAAAACAGAGATTTTCCGTACCTTTGGCGCCATATAGATATTAAATTATGAATACTAAACTATTGATTTTACTAAGCAGCATGGCAATTCTTGGAGCATGTACGGCAAACCGGTATCCGGCAACCGTGAAAGAGAACGTGAAAGATACCTATTTCGGTGTGGAAGTGGCAGACCCTTATCGCTGGTTGGAAAACGATACCTCCCGGGCAACACTGGCATGGGTGGAAGCCGAAAACAAAGTAACGGCCGACTATCTGGCGCAAATTCCTTTCCGCGACAGGATAAAGCAGCGCATGACGGAGCTGACCGATTATGAAAAGATCGGCAGTCCGTTTAAAAAGCATGGGAAGTATTACTTCTACAAAAATGACGGACTGCAAAACCAAAGTGTCCTGTACGTGAAGGATACACCGGACGGCGAAGCCCGCGTGATGCTCGACCCTAACGGACTGTCGGCCGACGGCACGGTTGCCCTCACCGAAGTTTCTTTTTCCCGCGACGGGAAATACCTGGCTTACTCTATCGCGCGAAGCGGATCCGACTGGAACGAGATATACGTAATGGACATTGCTTCCGGAAAATTGCTGGAAGATCATATCCTCTGGTGCAAGTTCGGAGGCGCATCATGGAAAGGTGCCGGATTCTATTACAGTGCCTACGACGCTCCGGAAGCAGGAAAAGAATATTCCGGCATGAACGAGGGCCACAAGGTTTATTATCACACGATCGGGCAGCCGCAATCTGCCGACGTGCTGATCTATTCCAATCCCGGGGAGCCTAAGCGTTTTTATAACGTATCGGTTAATGAAGACGAAACCCTGCTGTTTCTTTACGAATCGGGAGCCGGAGCCGGGAATAATATCTATCTGAAAGATTTGCGCAAACCGGATACTTCATTTACGCAGCTGACCACCGATATGGAATATTCCTACTATCCGTCGGAAGTAATCGGGGAAACTGTTTATATGGTGACAAATTACGGCGCTCCGAAATACAGGGTGATGACGTTCGACGCCAACCGCCCATTGCTGAACGACTGGAAAGAGCTGGTCGGCGAATCGGATGCCGTACTGTCGGACGCCGACATGATCGGTGGGAAAATGGTGCTCACTTACGAAAAGGACGCATCGCATCATGCCTATGTATACAGCCTTGCGGGAAACCGGGAGTTTGAAGTAAAACTGCCGACTTTGGGGTCGGTTGGTTTCAGCGGCCGGAAAGATGACAAGGAGATTTTCTATACTTTCACCTCCTTCATATTCCCGCCGACTATCTATAAATACGACATCGACGCCAATCGCTCCGAGCTTTACATGGCTCCGAAAGTAGCTTTCAATCCGGAAGACTATACTACCGAACAGGTGTTCTATCCGGGCAAGGACGGAACGCGCATTCCCATGTTCCTCACTTACAGGAAAGGTTTAAGGAAAGATGGAACGAATCCGGTATTTCTCTACGGCTACGGAGGGTTCAATATCAGTCTGAATCCCGGTTTTTCCACCACCCGTCTGGTCTTTCTGGAGAATGGCGGGATATATGCTCAGGCAAACTTGCGTGGTGGAGGCGAATATGGTGAAGAATGGCACCGGGCGGGAACAAAGATGAGCAAACAGAATGTCTTCGACGACTTTATAGCTGCCGCCGAATATTTGATTGCCGAAAGTTATACGAATAAGGAAAAACTGGCCATTAACGGCGGATCAAACGGCGGGCTTCTGGTGGGAGCGGTGACGAATCAGCGGCCGGATTTATTTAAGGTGGCCATTCCCGATGTTGGCGTGATGGACATGCTGCGCTATCACAAATTCACTATCGGATGGAACTGGGCAAGCGATTACGGAACAAGCGAAGACAGCAGGGAAATGTTTGAATACCTGCATGCCTATTCCCCCCTGCACAACATCGGCAACGACGGCACTCCCTATCCGGCAATCCTGATCAATACGGCCGATCACGACGACCGCGTTGTTCCGGCACATTCCTTTAAATACGCAGCCACATTGCAGGCGGCGAATACGGGAAATGCTCCAAATCTGATCCGCATTGAAAGCAATGCCGGGCATGGTGCGGGCAAACCGATCAGTAAAATAATCGAAGGGTATGCCGACACCT
Source organism: Tannerellaceae bacterium (assembly GCA_031285925.1). GTDB lineage: Bacteria > Bacteroidota > Bacteroidia > Bacteroidales > Tannerellaceae > QVMG01. The sequence continues at coordinate 11,355 of JAITVG010000092.1, read as the reverse complement.
ATGCTTTTATGATGTATAATTTGGGAATGGAGGTGGAATAATTCCGGTTATTCTGCTTCTGCTGCTGCTTCCGTTTCTGCTTCTGCTTCTTCTGTCGGCTTTGGAGAGAAGTCGGTTAGGCCGTTATCGGTCAGCAGGTTGTACCAGTTCAGCAGTTTCTTTATATCATTGTCGTATACCCGTTCTTCGTCGTAGTCGGGAAGGATTTCTTTCATGTATGCACGCAGTTCGTTCGGTTTGGCAGCCGCGGGCAGGAAAGGCAATTTGGCTCCGTTTTCCTTTTCTTTGATTGCAGTCAGCACTTTGTGAAGGGGAACTTCTTCGTCGTGGGTATACATGGCAATATCTCCCAAAGAGATAATTTTATCATTAGCGTGTCCCGGTATCCTTTTCTTATCGATCAAAGACTCTACGATCAACATGTTTTTCCCTTGTGAAACCAGCTTGTACAGGCCGGGTTTACCTGAAATAGATAAAATAGTTTTCAACATACATTTTTTTATTTTGCGTTTTTAAAATTAAAGGTGCAAATGTAGTACAACTTTTTCTATCTGCGGTAGTAAGGCTTGGGTGTCGTCGTTAAAAACGACAAAAGAGGCGCGTTCTTTTTTGACTTCGTCGGGTAATTGGCTGTTTATGCGTTTCATAATTTCTTCCCTGCTTGTACCGTCACGTTTGCATGCCCTTTGTATACGGAGTTCCTCCGGCGCATAAACCATCAGGCTGAAATCCACGATCCGGTCGAAGCCCGACTCGAACAGTATAGCCGACTCGATTGCGCAAATATCGCCCTGTTGTTGTGCCCAATCCCGGAAATGACGACTCACTTCCGGATGTATGATCCTGTTTACTTTGTCCAGACAGTCCGGGGAATTGAATATGTGGGAAGCCAGCAACTTTCGGTTCAGCCCGGTCGGTGTGTAGATGGCGGCACCGAACAGGGCAATCAGTTTTTCCCTGATTGCCGGAGAGGTATCGGTAAGTCGCTTGCTTTGTTCATCCGCGATATAGACCGGTATTCCCATTATTTCGAGAATGGCCGATACGACGGTTTTTCCGCTGCCTATCCCTCCTGTCACACCGATCGTGATCATCTTCTGTCAATTGTTTTTTCGGTGTTGCTCCAATATGAACTCTATTTTATCGGGAGATATTGAGGATGAACGCACCCAACCGGGCGTTTTGGTCAGCGATATGGGAAGTATTCCTGTCAGGTTATCCTCCAGTTCTGAGAAAGGGATATGGATTTCAAACTGTTCGGCTTCCAGGTCTTTGTATCTGTTCAAGGGAAGGCTGGATGTTACCTCTACGGTTGGAGGAAACAGGCGTACGGTGTAATCATCGGGGATACGGGTAATTACGACCGGAATATCCAGTGTCTTTTCCGTATACTGCTCTATCGGAACCGTTATGGTTACGGTTTCGGGATTAATGGATACGCCTTCTATTTTCTGCAACGACAAAGCGCGGGTAAAGGTTTTATCTGCTTTTTTGATTTCCGTATAAACTGTCCGGATATTGGTAAGGGTATCCAATACGGATTCGGCGGCATATACCTTCACATAAGCGGGAGTAATCTGCATATCTTCGAATAGATGGAATCCGGGTTCATATTGAATATCTCCGTTGAAAACGACCGGCAGGTCTTTCTCCATGCGTTTACTGTAAGTGATATTGATTTGGGCAGGCTCGTAACCGGTAAGGGTTGTTGTCGTCATCAGTTGTTTGTGTATGTCCGATTCGATAGCTTTCTCATCCAATACGACCGTTCCCCGATTGACAGGCGTATCTTTCATGTTGATCTCTATCGGAGTAAACGTCCTTCCGAACGAATAGTTGAGTAACACACTTCCCTTATCCCTTATTTTGACCCTAATCTCATCGGGGACGGTATCGGCAAAAACGATTTCGTGAGGAATATTCTTGTACCTAATCCTAATGGTCTTTTCTATTTCGTATTCCTGTTGCAGGCTTTGCAGATACCAAAAACCGAAAGACAGGAGTACAAAAGCAAAAAAGATCAATGTCTTCTTCCATCTTTGGCGATGCAAAAAGATATTAATCTTTCGTTTTGCAGACTTGAGGGACGGTGATGATGCGTCAAGTCGCGACATGGGGCTGTTTATTTTTGTTGGGCATCTTCGGAGGATGCAAACACGGAAGTTTTATCTATGCGGATACGCACGCCGTCGGCTATTTCTATCAACATGTAGACATCGCCTATTTCTTTTATTTTCCCGTATATACCACCGGCGGTAACTATTTTGTCGCCCGGCTTCAACGCTTCGCGGGCTTTTTGTATGTCTTTCTGTTTTTTCTGTTGCGGACGGATCATGAAGAAATAAAAGATAGCGATGATCACTACCATCATCATTAATCCCGACCATGCGCTGCTACCGCCGGTTGCCGCCTGAAGTATAATACCGAGTAAATTCATGTTGTTATATATTTTTTAGTTTCTACAAATGTACGTATAATAATTAATCCTTAAGCAATAGCTTCTCTTTTTTTAGCTCGCCGACAAGGGAATCGAGTATTCCGTTGATAAACGTACCGCTTTTGGGCGTGCTGTAATATTTTGCCGCGTCGATATATTCGTTCAGCGACACGCTGACGGGAATAGTCGGGAAATTCAATATCTCGGCCACTGCAACCTGCATAATGATCAGGTCCATATTGGCTATGCGTTCGGTTTCCCAGTTCTTCATCTGCTTTTCGATCCGTTCGCGGTATTCCTTGCCGTTGAACAGGGCTTTGCGCAGTAGTCTAACGGCGAAATCGCGGTCTTCCATATCCCTGTACATCGGGAGCAACGACTGTTCGCCGCCCGCCTGTTCTTCAAATTTCCGGATCGTCTTCAGCGCGAATGTTTCGATTATTTCCACATCGTCGTTCCAGTAGATGCTTTTATCTTCCAGATAATCTTCCACCATTTCGTTTCCGCAGATATATTTTTTAAAGAAAGCGCGCCAGAACTCCCTGTCTACGATATAGGAGTCTTCCGGGTTTTCCAGGTATTCGGAATACAGATCGGACGCCAGCAGCATATCCAGTATGCTTTTAAGGAAATCGGTGTCGTCAATCCAGGATATTTTGTTGTCTGCGATATATTTTTTCAACTCCATATTTTCCGCAAGCTGGCGTGTAAAGCGATTGCCGAGCAGGCGCGTGTTCGGATTCAGATCTTCCGCCGTAGGCATCAATTTGTTCTTTTTGTTGTCCTGCATACGTTCGAGCAGGTAAGTGAGGTCTAAAATGAGAAGAAGAAGGTAATGGTACAGGTCGTAAGACTTGCGAAGGCTGAACAACAGTTCTTTTTCAGCCGTTTGTATATCTCCGTTTCCGTTTTGATAGAATGAATAAACTATCTGTAAAACTTTACTTCGGATTAAAATTCTGTTGATCATCGTTTATAAGGAACTACTATTTGATTCAAGCGCCAAAGGTAAACCATTTTTTCGGATTATCCGTATCGGGGAAAAACTTTTGAATCTACCGAACAGGTTTCGGAACTTTCCGAAAGTACTTCCTAAATCATGGTAACCAACTCAGTAAACAGAGAAGCCATCACCTCTGCCGCACGATTGGCGGCTGCAATTACGTCTGCTCCGTCATTTACGAAATCGTCCGCAAAATGATAACCTTCGTTTGTGATGACAGACATGCCGAAAACATTTATCCCTGCATGGCGGGCTACGATCACTTCGGGCACGGTGCTCATCCCCACGGCATCGGCACCTCCCTTTCCATAGAAGGCATATTCCGAAGGTGTTTCGTAAGAAGGGCCGGTCAGTCCTACGTATACTCCCTTCTTCAAGGCGATATTCCTGTCTGCCGCAATTTTTTCCATCAGGGCGATATACCGGAGATCGTAAGGGCGGGTCATATCCGGAAAGCGCGTCCCGAAATCTTCGTTGTTCGCCCCGATCAAAGGGTTGGGCATCATATTTATATGGTCGCGAATGATCATAAGGTCGCCCACTTTGAAAGTGTTGTTAATTCCTCCGGCGGCGTTGGATACCAGCAAATTCTTTATTCCCATCAATTTCATCACGCGCACGGGGAATGTAACCTGCTGCATGGTGTATCCTTCGTAATAATGGAAACGCCCCTGCATGGCCAGTACTTGCTTTTCGCCCAGCTTGCCGCAAATAAAGTTCCCCTTATGTCCCGGCACGGTGGATTTTACGAAATGAGGTATTTCTCCGTATGGGATTACAACGGCATCCCTGATCCGGTCGGCCAGCGATCCCAAACCGCTTCCAAGAATAATGGCGGTTTCCGGCCGACAGTTAATTTGTGACAAAAGATAAGCGGCTGCTTCCTGGTAATGCGATGACATGTTCATTTCGATTGTGTATTTAGAAGCTGTTTTAAATTTATTTGAATTATTTATATCAGTTTCTTTTGCGTTTGTTTTTGGCCTCTTTTCCTGTTTTTATTCGTCACATAGCTCGCTATGCTCCTCTTAAAAACAGAAAAATATCCTCAAAAACAACTCTCAAAAGAAATCTGAATAAATTTAAAACAGCTTCTTAGAATTTGGATCACAAATATCGATAAAAATCTTGAGATTTTACACCGGCAGATAAAAAAAAGGGAGGGATAAAAATTCGGGTAGTTTGGGGAAAGAAGCAGACAGGAAAACAGGATAACATTTTTTAAGAAATAAAGCATCCTGATTACCTTCTCGTTACTCCTGTTTTTTGACCCCAAAATAAAGCCAATATTTGCGTCCGCGAGGAAAATTTTTTAAAATAAACGACCATAAAAGATTCTAAATAGATCATAACGCTATTGTATACAGTAGTTTAAGGGCTAAATTCAGGTTCGAAATTTTCCACATTTTAGAAAGAAAAATGTTAAACGAACGTTAAAATGATGGTCTGTATAGCTGTTTTTTAAAATACGGTAGTTTTTAGATTTTCTATGGGTAGTATTTTACCGTATTATGGGTAGTATTTTGGTTTTGTATGTATAGTATTCGTCCGTACTATATATAGAAACACTTTTTAACACAGGTGCAACAGGGACAGAAAATACTGCTTTTTCGAAGAATTTTCGGCCGTTTTCCCCGATTTTATGTAAAAATATGTTCACTATATTTACATATTATCACACTTTTTTCGCCGAAAATTCCATTTTTTGTTCCGAAAAAAGGGCCGAAAAACGCCTTTTTTGTCCAAACAAGACATGAAAAACGCCTGTTTTCCCCAAAAACGGTGAGGAAATGACGAACGGAACGCTAAGTGTTTTATGGATTTTTAATATTTATATTGTTAAAAATTGTCACAACTGTGATTCTTGTCTGAACTGTGATTCGTTTGATTGGAATGATTTGCATGATTGAAATAATCAATAGAATCAGGTAAATCACAGAAATCACGGTTCAGATTATCAGGCCTGCGGACACGATCGAAAAGGCAGATGCCTGCGCTTCTTCCAGTATCTCGTCTTCGCCCGGCACTTTTCGGTTCTCCATCAGTATTTTCCCGTCGCAGATAACCGTATCGACAGCGCTGCCGTTGGCGGCATAAACGAGGTTGGACAAGAAATTGAAGTTCGGGGTAAAGGCGGGCGAATGAATATCTATCAGAGAAAGATCGGCAAGGCAGCCTTCCGCTATCCGCCCGGTGTTCAGCCCGGCGATTGACGCTCCGGATTCAGTCGCGGCATACAGCATTTCGGAAGCCGTAAGTACCTCCGGGTTCTTTCTCCATCCTTTTCCGAGAAGAGCGGCAAGCTTCATGGCCTCCACCATATCCAGATTATTGGAAGAAGAGCATCCGTCGGTGCCGATCCCTACCGTAATGCCCGCTTTCTTCATCTCCGCGAAAGGGAACCGGATACCCGATCCGAGTTTCATATTGGATGCCGGATTATGAGCCACCTTTACTCCATGATCAGCCAGAAGCATAATTTCCTCCTCGTCCACATAGATGCCGTGGGCAATCAATAAACGGGGAGAAAGAATGCCCAATTTATGGAGATAGCGCACCGGCGTCAGTCCGAAGTTTCGTAGCGAGTCGCTGACTTCCTGTTCCGTTTCCGCCAGATGCAAATGGATCAACAGATTGTTTTCCCGTGAATACCGGTCGATCCATTGAAGCAGTTCGCCCGAAACGGTATATATGGCGTGCGGGCCTATCGAGAAACTGATCCTGTCGGAGTATGCCCTTATTTTCTTTTCAAGTAATGGTATGTTTTTCTTCGACCGCTCCGCGAGTTCCGGCTTGAAATGGTCGAAGCAAACGCCCGACAATACACCGCGCAGCCCCATCTCGTCCACCGCCTGCGCCGTAGCTTCCGGGCGCTGATACATATCATAGAACAAGGTCGTTCCGCTTTTTATCATTTCCAGGCAGGCGAGCTTCGTGCCCCAATAGACATCACTGTCTGTCATACGGGCTTCGCTCGGCCAGATTTTTTGTTCGAGCCACGGCATCAGTGGCATATCGTCGCCGATACCGCGAAAGAGAGTCATGGCCGCATGGGTATGGGCATTCACCAAACCGGGGATAGCTACTTTACGGCGACCGTCGATCACTTTGTCGAAGGGGTAATTATCGCTATCGACCGCCTTGATGGGGAGAATTTTGTCGATGTATTTTCCTTTTATATATACATTATATAATATATCGGACGGATTTCCTTCCAACTGCACATCTTTTATCAGTATGTTCATCTTCTCAATAATACTTGGCGTTCATGTTCTTGATCTTTTCGCCGGATATTTTCCGCAGCAACGGTTTGTATTTATCTCTTTTGACGGCGGCATAGGCACAGCTTTCACGCACTTCCACAATGCCTACGTCTTCCCTGGCAAGCTCTCCTTTCCGGAAAAGGAAACCGGCCACGTCGCCCTTGCTTATCTTATCTCTCTTTCCGCGGCTGATCGTGAGCGTTGCCCAATCGGACAAGGGAGGTTTCTTTTCGGTAGCGGACAGGAAGAACTCATCCGGTTCGCGGGCGATATATTCAGGAACAGACTCCGTGTCGTTGAGTATCAGAAATGCATTTCCGGTATTGTCCATCCGCGCCGTGCGGCCGTTACGGTGAATATATGCTTCTTCGTTTAATGGCAAATGGTAATGGACTACATGCTGTACGTCGGGTATGTCCAACCCCCTCGCCGCCAGATCGGTCGAAATAAACACCGTTGCGCTTCCATTACGGAAATGCGCCAAAGTCCTTTCCCTCTCCGGCTGCTCCTTCCCGCCGTGAAAATACTCGTTCGCTACTCCCTTTTCCGATAGGAAATTGCTTACCCGCTCCACCGCTTCGCGCAGATTGCAGAAAACAAGCGTCGATTCCCCGTTCAGTTCGGCGAGTAATTTATATAAGGTATCCAGTTTATCCTTTGCGGGCGACTGCACTTTGTAAACTTTCAATCGCTTCGCTTCCTTCACGTCCGACAGGAAGGATAGGCGCAAGGGAGATTTCAGCCCGACGAAATGAGGAATTTCAACCGATTCGGTTGCCGATGTCAAAACCCTTCGCCGCACATTGGGCAAACAGGAAAGTATATCTTTCATTTCCCGAAGAAAGCCCAATTCCAAAGACTTGTCGAACTCATCCAGGATCAGGGTATGCACAGTGGCCAGATCCACATTGCCCCGTTCGATATGATCCGTGATTCTTCCGGGAGTACCGATCAATACCGCCGGCGGATGTTCCAGACTTTTCTTTTCCGTCCGTAGCGGATGGCCACCGTAACAGCAATTCACCTTATAGCCGGCGCCAAGCGAACGGAAAACGGTTTCGATCTGTAAAGCTAGCTCGCGCGAAGGAGCGACGATCAGCGCCTGTATCCTCTTTTCCTCCCCGGTCAGCGAAGTGAGAAGCGGCAACAGGAAAGCCAGCGTTTTCCCCGATCCGGTCGGGCTAAGCAATACCATGTCTTTTGCAACACCCGCACTCAACACGGCCTGTTGCATCTCGTTGAGTTTCTCTATTCCGGCATTCGCCAGGGCGCGGCCTGTTATGTCCCCTGTCATCATATCATCAAAAAAAAATTATTGATTACTATCGGCAAAGTTAGTCCGAATTATTCATACAAATTTATCTCAAAATAAAATTCAAGGCGGTTTCTTAACCAAAACGTAACAGAAACGAAAAATCGGTGTAACATCTCCGCTTTACCTTTGCGGCATATTTAAAAACCAATAAGATATGAACCGAACAATTTTAATCATGGCTGCGGCGCTTTTGCTTGTATGCAACGCGAACGGCCAACAGGTAAAAGGCTCCGACACGGTATTGCCGCTGTCGCAGAAGGAGGCCGAAAATTACATGAAAACCAACTCCACGGCTACCGTCACGGTGACGGGCGGCGGAAGCGGCGTGGGAATCTCCGCACTGCTGACGGGAACGACAGACATTGCGCAGTCGTCGCGCAAAATCAAGTTCGACGAACGGCAGAAGTTGAAGACCGCGGGGAAGACAGTCAAGGAAACTATCATTGCGTGGGACGCGCTTTCGGTTGTGGTTCACTCCGCCAACAAAGTGGGCAAGCTGACGCGCGAGCAGCTGGAAGGTATTTTCACCGGAAAGATTACCAACTGGAAAGAAGTGGGCGGCGATGATCTGAAAATAGTGCCCTACTCGCGCGAAACATCGTCGGGAACGTATGAGTTCTTCAAGGAAAGCGTGCTGAAGAACAAGAACTTCATGAACGGAATTATGAGTATGCCCGCCACCGGCGCCATCGTGCAGTCGGTGAGCCAGACGAAAGGGGCGATCGGCTATATAGGCCTTGCTTACATGAACCGGAGTGTGAAGGCGATACATGTTTCCTACGACGGCGGCAAGAGCTACACCGAGCCTTCGGTAGCCAACGCAAAGAGCAAGACCTATCCCGTTGTCCGCCCGCTGTATTACTACTACGAAACCAAGTCGGAAACCAAAGTGAAGCCGTTTATCGACTATATTCTTTCGCCCGCAGGGCAGAAAATCGTAGCTGAAACAGGGTTTATTACACTGAATTAATTACCGGCATCAATCAATATGAAGCGACTCGGGCGGATTTCGGAACGCATGGTAGAGGGGGTTTTTACCGTTAGCGGCGCTATTACCGGCGTTGCCATACTGCTGATCGTTGTCTTCCTGTTCAGGGAAGGGCTGGGGCTGTTCAATTCGCCTTCGGTGGAAAACGGTTATGTGCTCTGCGTTAATGCTCAAAATACGGCCGAGAACCTTACCGTCGCGGAAATCAAACGGATTTTCGATGCGGAAATAACTTCCTGGCAGGAACTTGGCGGCGGCAACGGGGAGATTATGCTGTTTCGCTTTGAAGAGATATTCAATATTTATGCGGAAGAAGAACTGGGTGAAGACTACGCCCTGCTGCCGGAGAAGCTGGGGCAGGTTATCGTTGAGAATCCCAACGTCATCGCCTATCTTCCTCAACAGTATGCTCCGACGGATATGCAGGGAGTGAAGCTATTGCCTGTCGGAAACATCAATATAAGCGACTTTTTCGGCGGCAAGGAGTGGATCCCAACCGCCACGCCTGCTCCGCAGCTCGGTGTGTTGCCGTTGATATTGGGAACGCTACTGGTGAGTATCGTAGCTATCCTTATAGCCTTGCCGCTGGGGTTGGGCGTTGCCGTTTATCTGTCGGAGTTGGCGGGAGAGCGTATCCGTAAACTGATGAAACCAACCATCGAACTGTTGGCGGGTATTCCGTCGGTCGTGTATGGATTTTTCGGACTGGTGGTTTTGGTGCCGATCGTTCAAAAGGTATTCAACCTGTCGGTCGGTGAAACTGCGCTTACGGGCAGCCTCATCCTTGCCATCATGGCATTGCCGACCATCATAACGGTTGCCGAAGACGCCATGCGCAACACGCCCCGCGCCATGCGCGAAGCCAGCCTTGCGCTGGGAGCCACTCACTGGCAAACGATCTATAAGGTAGTGATACCCTATTCGGCGTCGGGCATATCGGCAGCCGTTGTGCTGGGCATCGGGCGGGCTATCGGCGAAACCATGGCGGTACTCATGGTAACGGGCAACGCCGCCGTCATGCCTCATTCCCTGTTTGAACCCATACGCACCATTCCCGCCACCATTGCCGCCGAATTGGGAGAAGCTCCCGCCGGTGGCGCGCACTATGAATCACTGTTTATGCTGGGCTGCATACTGTTTGTGATTACTATGATTATAAGTATAACGGCGGAGGTTATATCCAAAGGGCAACCTGATAAGGGGATATAGATTATGGACAAGCAGGCAAGTCAGCGAATCGCATTCATCATATTCCGGATACTCGGCATGATAGTAGTCGGTATTCTCCTGTGGGTACTTGGTTTCATCATTTACAATGGAGCCGGGGTGATCAGTTGGGAGTTTCTGACTGCCGCTCCCGAAGAAGGGATGACGGAGGGAGGTGTTTTCCCCGCCATTGTCGGAACGCTTTGTCTGGTAGTGGGCAGTATGGTGTTCGCTTTTCCGGTAGGCGTAATGTCCGCCATTTATACGAACGAATATGCCGGCAACGGATGGCTTGTACGCTTCATACGCATCATGACCAACAATCTGGGAAGCATACCCTCGATTGTATTCGGTCTGTTCGGCATGTCGCTGTTTGTAAACACGCTCGGTTTCGGCGATTCCATACTGGCAGGCTCGCTCACGCTGGGCTTGCTGACATTGCCTTTGGTTATCCGCACTACCGAAGAAGCGTTGAAAGCTGTTCCCGATTCGTACCGCACAGGCAGCCGGGCACTGGGGGCGAGCAAGCTGCAAACCATCGGCAAAGTGATATTGCCTGCCGCCTTTCCGAATATCACAACCGGACTGATCCTTTCCATCGGCAGGGTTTCGGGCGAAACGGCTCCGATACTGTTTACCTGCGCCGCCTACTTTCTTCCCAAGTTGCCGACAGGTATTTTCGACCAGGTGATGGCATTGCCTTATCACCTGTATGTGATTGCAACCAGCGGAACCGACATCGAGGCGTCGCGCCCCGTTGCCTATGGAACGGCGCTGGTATTGATAGCCATTGTTTTGTTAATGAATTTGCTGGCGGCATTTTTACGGCGGTATTTTGGTAAAAAGATAAAGACGAACTGATATGATAGAAGCAAAGAATATAGATTTTTACTACGGTGATTTTCATGCGTTGAAAAACATCAGCATGACAATGGAAGCTCACACCGTGACGGCATTCATCGGCCCTTCGGGTTGTGGGAAATCAACGTTCCTGCGCCTGTTCAACCGCATGAACGATTTAATTGCCGGCACACGCCTCACCGGCGAATGTCTTGTGCAGGGAGAAAATATTTACGGTAAATCCGTTCAGGTGGACGAACTGCGCAAAAGGGTAGGCATGGTGTTCCAAAAGCCCAATCCTTT
>JAITVG010000071.1 GCA_031285925.1 Tannerellaceae bacterium | reverse complement strand
GAAAATATACTTGCCCTGCAAGGGCAACTAATAATTAACAATAACAATATGCTTTCAATCTTCCGCCGTTTCAAGATGGCAACCGGCCTTAATATCGCGGGGCTGTCGGTAGCCTTTGCCGCCTTTTTAGTGATTAATATTCAGTATGGTTACGAGTACAACTACGACCGGTTTCATTCCACCTCGGAGCGCGTGTACCGGGTGGACACGAGCGTGGAAGGCGTTTGGGGGATCATCCATTCCCGCGCCTTTGTGGAAGCCGTGATCCGCTCGTCGCCACACATCGAAGCCGCGACACTCATTAATCCCTTCCTGAAGGAGATTTATTTTTCTACGGAAGAAGACGGCGAGAAGAAAGGTTTCCGCCGGCAGGCCGTCACCTGCCACGCAGACATTACGCGGGTGTTCGACTTCCCCCTTGTGCAGGGAACAGCGGATTGCCTGACGGATCCCGAAAAGATACTGATTCCCCTTAGCCTGGCGCAAAAACTCTTCGGCGAAGAGGAGGCGGTGGGTAAAATTATTCATGCCGAAGAGGTGATATGGTCGAAGACGGGCGAAAACTTTACCGTGGGCGGGGTCTATCGCGACTTTCCGGAAAACTCGCAGCTGAAGAACGCGGTCTACACCCGGATGGATGCCAACTACGACATCGACAACTGGGATTCTTCCAACTATATCTGCTACCTTTTGCTCGACTCACCGGAGTCGGCCGAAACGGTGACGGAGAATTTCAATGCTACTTTCGACTTCGACCTGATCAACTGGGACAAATTGCCCGACCTGGCCGTCGAACTCGTTCCCCTGACGGATATTTATTACCGCAACGAAACCGGCGCCAGCCAGATCGTAGAGGGCGGCAGCCGGGAATCTGCCCGGATACTTTTGGGAATAGGCATACTGGTGATTGTCATTGCCGGGATCAACTTCACGAACTTCAGCACCGCCCTGGCGCCCATGCGGATAAAAAGCGTCAACGTCCGAAAAGTGCTGGGCAGCGCCGACGGTGCGCTCCGGCGAAGCCTCCTGCTTGAAGCCGTCGGCATGAGTTTCGTGTCTTTCCTGCTTGGCGTGGGGATTGTATACGTGCTCAACAGGCTCTCCGCCTTTTCCTTTCTCGCGGCAGACCTCAATGTGGAGAATAATCTGCGCTACGTTGCCCTGGTCGGCGCCGCCTCCCTGCTTGTCGGACTGGCAGCCGGGCTGTATCCCGCCCGCTACATCACCTCTTTCCCTCCCGCACTGGCGCTCAAAGGCCATTTCGGGCTGTCGCCGAAGGGAAGGCGGCTGCGCACGGCGCTGATCGGCTTTCAGTTTGTCGTTTCTGTGGCGCTGATCGTCTCTTCCCTGTTTATCCGGCTGCAAAAGGACTACATGCAGCGCTTCTCTACCGGCTTCGACACGGAGCAGGTGGCCATCGTGGAGATCAACGCCGATATGTACCGCAACCACCTGGAGAGCTACCGCAACCGCCTGCTTTCTTTCTCCGGAATAGACGACGTGGCCTTTGCACAGGATGTGATCGGAGGGAAAGACGGCTTCCCTACTTACGGCCTCGACTTCGAGGGTGTTCGTTTGCCTTACTTCCGCCTGCATGTTTCTCCAAACTTCCTGTCTGTGATGAAGATCCCGGTGGTTGAGGGAAGGGCGCCGTCCGAAGCCGACCTGAAGAGCGGCAAGCCGGTCTTTCTCTTTAACCGGCGGATCAGGGAGGCGATAAACCTGAAGCAGGGTATGCAGGATATTGGAGAGTCGCAGCAGGTTGAAGTTGCCGGATTTACCGACAACCTGAAGATCACTTCCCTGCGCAGCGAAGACCATAACATTGCTTTTTACGTCAATTCCGGCCATAATCTGACCTACGCCTATATCCGGTTGCGCCCCGGCACGGATGTGTTTGCCGCCGTGGACCATATCCGGGAGTCGATAGGTGCGATAGACCCCGGCTTCCCTGTCGATGTGACGTTCTACGACGAGGTGTTCAACCGTCTTTATCTGAAGGAATTAAACCTGAACAGAATAATCACCCTGTTCAGCCTGCTGGCCATCATCCTTTCCATCACGGGAGTGTTCGGACTGATCGTTTTCGAGACCGAATACCGCCGCCGGGAGATCGGCGTGCGCAAAGTGTTCGGCGCAACCGTGGGCGACATCCTGCAAAAGTTCAACCGCACCTATCTGCGCATCGTAACGGCCTGTTTCGTGATCGCCGCCCCGATAGCCTGGTACGGCGTACATAAATGGCTGGAGAATTTCTCCTACAAAACGCCGATGCACTGGTGGGTATTCCTCATAGCCTTCGTGGCCGTGGCCGGCATCACGCTGCTGACCGTCACGCTACGCAGCCTTCATGCTGCCAATGAGAATCCGGTGGAGAGTGTTAAATCGGAGTGAAAATATACTTTCCCCGCACGGGGAAACTATATTTTCATTCGTCATCTATACCGCCACCTGTATTTTAGGTATTTGAAATACAGCAGCCATGACTTGAGGTAAAAGGGGTACTTGCGGCAATAAGCAAGTATATCGGGCAGGCCGCAATGAGAGAACAGACCTTTTCGGATGAGCAGTTTGATGAATTTGGCTTCACCCAAGCGATCGTAGGCTTTGAGTTGGGAAGGAAATACATCCTCTTTTATGTATAGAGGGAGTTTGTCCTCCCACTTTTCGTGCAGAATCTTTAGGTACCCGAACCACTCTTCCGAGAAGGAGCCTTCGGAGAAATGCTCAACCAACACCGTGTTGCAAACATAATTTCGATAGCGGGAGGCCACGGAAAGCGTAAAATCTATATCGTAGCAATGAAAACGAGTAAAGCGCTGTTCGTCGAACAGCACTTCTGCCCACACATTACGACGAACAAAGAGGCATAGGCCATCCAGTGTAACGACCGGGGCGAAATCTACTCCATTGGGGTTTATTCGATAGTGTTTCCTGCCTCCGCCGCCGAGTTGATGCTGGATATAGTTGAGGCGCAGGCCGCTGTAACACGTATCCCATGCCGTTAGCCGCTTTAATTTAACGATACAGCCGGCAAAGCCAATCACCCCACAGTCTTCCTGCCCGAGGCGTTCGATAATCGATTTACCCCAATCGGAGCTATCGAAACAAACGTCTTCGTGCACAAAACACAGGTAATTGTACTTCGCTTTACCGGCGCAGAGATTGTACACTTCGCATATCCCGCGGTTCGCTTCGCGATTATCGAACACAATCAACTCGAACGGGATGTCGCCAATGGTAGACTCTATATTCTTCCTTAATACATTCGCCGCATCGGGGTCTATTGAACAGCACACAATGGATAGCATAACTCTATTTTAGATTGTTTTACCTGCAAAGTAAGAGATTAAAAAGGATTTATCGAAAGAGTTCAGACTTTCAATTTTTCACCTGCCCCGCCAATTCGCCGGTTCTACCCGGAAATTTTAACTAAAACAACAGCATGAATGACAGCCTTTTTCCCGCTTTTTTCCTGCCTGCTTACAATTTGTAACTTAAAGGCATAGAGGTACTGAGTTTTTATTATCTTGATAATGAGTAAAATAAAAAAACTCCTTGTCCTCTGTGCCTCTGTGTTTAATCTCTTTTTGAAGCTTTTTCACTCCGTTTTTTGCATTTTGGAGCCTGAAAAAAGCGAAAAACGGGAAAACATGCAACTTCGGCTTTCGGAAAACTGTTAAACGGCGCAAATCCGTTGTTTAACGCATATACCCCCATTGTTAAACAGCGAGAGGTATCCGAGTGCACGCGGGGATTTGCCGTGTTTAACAACTTTTCGACCGTGTTAAACACGTAGACTTTGGGGTGTGAAGCAAAGGAAAAAATACCTGCCATGCCGGTTAGATTTTTAATTCTCCGCTTCTTCTTTTTTCTAAAACGCGGAAAATTCCAAACGTGAATATTGCCGGTAACCGACTGTATCTGATTGCGTTATGGCGTTTTCAGCCTCTTCTACGGTCGTTTATTTGAAATTTTTTTTCTTTCGGGTGGAAATATGGCCTTATTTTAGGGATTAAAAAAAGAGGTAGTGGTTACAAATTGATAGGGGCGCCCCTACAACCTCTCTTTTGGGCCGGTTGGTGGGGCCGTCTGCTTTCAATTTTTCACCTATCCTGCCAATTCTTTGATTCTGCACAGAAATAATGCATTATCTTTGTGCAAAATGAAAACGAATGATGTTTTAACATACAAAGGATTTATCGGATCTGTTCATTTTTATGCCGACGATGATGTGTTTTTTGGCAAGGTGGAAGGTGTGAATGATTTGATTACATTTGAGGGAAACAGCGTAAAAGAACTCAAAGATGCTTTTCATTATGTTATAGATGAGCATATAAACGATTGTGAGGCTGAAAACGTTCCGGCAGAAAAAAGCTACAAGGGAAGTTTTAATTTACGGCTCACACCTGATTTGCACCGCAGAGCAGCTATTACGGCAAAAGCTCACGGAAGCACACTGAACGCCTTTGTAAGAAAAACTATTGAGCGTTGCCTTTAGTACCATGCAATCAAGCTATTGCTTTTCATGAAAAGTACGGTAGCTTTGGGTGAAAAGCACGGTAGTTTTTAGAAAAACGGCCAATTTTATTTAGCTTTGCAGGTAATAACCTAATTAATACTCATTCACCTTAAAATTTATATCATGGACAGAAGAAATTTCCTTAGAAAAGGTGCCGTTGCTGTGGCCGGCTTTACGATTATTCCCCGTTACGTAATGGGAGGAGTGAATTTTACACCGCCAAGCGACCGGATCAATCTCGGTATCATCGGTTGCGGAGCGCAGGGACGCTGGACACTGGCGCCGGAGTTTGCCAAACGTGCCAACCTGATTGCCGCCAGCGATTGCGAATCGCGCCAGTTGGAGGCCATGCAGACTATCATCGAAACGGCAACGCAAAAGGCTACGGGCAAAATATATCAAGGCTTCAAGCAGTATGCCGACTACCATGAGTTGCTGGCTCGCACGGACATCGACGGCGTGATCATCGCCACGCCCGACCACTGGCACGCGGTTCAAACCATTGAAGCCTGCCG
>JAITVG010000048.1 GCA_031285925.1 Tannerellaceae bacterium | reverse complement strand
AGGAACAAAAGGATGAGAAGGATACCGAAACCCTGCAAAAGTTCTACGATTCTGTCCGGGAGCGGGCAAAGGATATTGACAATGCCGAAGCCAAACAGAAAATCATCATCGAACTGTACGATAAGTTCTTCCGCACGGCTTTCCCCATGATGGTGGAGCGGTTGGGTATTGTATATACTCCGGTCGAAGTAGTCGATTATATCATACATTCGGTAGATGCCGTACTTCGCAAAGAGTTTGGTCGCACGTTGAGTGATGAGAACCTGCATATCCTTGACCCGTTCACCGGAACCGGTACGTTTATTACCCGCCTGCTGCAAAGCGGGCTGATACGCCCCGAAGATCTGAAACGCAAATTTAGCAGAGAGATACATGCCAACGAAATAGTGTTACTTGCCTATTATATTGCTTCGGTAAACATAGAGAATGTATATCACGATTTGATGATGGAGAGTGGGGTTTGGGGTATGGGGTTTAGGGAAGAAACCAATGATAAAAATAAATATGCCGAAAATACAATCATTCAAAGAACTGCAAGTATGGCAGGAAGCCATGAATCTGACGGAGATGGTTTACATGGAAACCAAGACATTTCCGAAAGAAGAGATATACGGTTTAACCAGCCAAACGAGGAGAGCAGCAGTCTCGATTCCGGCGAATATAGCGGAAGGATACGGGAGGAAAAACAGGGCGGAATACCTGCACTTTCTCTCAATAGCCAACGGTTCGTTGACAGAATTGGAGACTCATTTGTTGATAGCGACAAGGATAAACTATCTGCCCCATCAGAGAATGGAACTTCTACAGAATCAACTCAATTTAGTCGGTCGATTACTGACAGCACTTCGCAAAGCCCTAACCCCCATACCCTAATCCCCATACCCCAGTATATGCCTTTCAATGGTATCTGCCTGACGGATACATTTCAATTGGGTGAAACGAAAGACGGTGAAGATTTATTTAGCGAAATGTTCCCACAGAACTCACGCCGTGTGCAGGAACAGCAGAAAGCGCCCTTGCGGGTGATTATCGGTAATCCTCCTTATTCTATCGGACAGAAATCGGCTAACGATAATGCACAGAATCAGAATTATGCAAAATTGAATAAACGGATAGAAGGAACTTATGCGAAAGGAAGTAGTGCTACTTCAGTAAAAGCTTTATACGATGCCTATATCAAGGCGTTCCGTTGGAGTAGTGACAGGCTCGACCCGAAAAACGGCGGGATGATCTGTTTTGTAAGTAATGGTGCATGGATTGACGGGAATGGAATGGATGGCTTCCGCCACTGCCTCGAAAAGGAATTTTCGTCCATCTATGTGTTTAACTTGCGGGGTAATCAAAGGACGAATGGTGAACTTTCCCGAAAAGAAGGAGGAAAGATATTCGGTTCAGGTAGTCGCACGCCGATTAGTATTACGCTGCTGGTCAAAAAGCCCGACCATCAAGGTAAAGCAACCGTTCATTATCATGATATAGGCGATTACTTGAATCGGGAAGAAAAGTTGGAGATTGTCAAGAAGATGAACAGTGTTGTTAATCCGGATATGAATTGGCAAACGCTTGTACCCAATGAGCATAATGATTGGATCAATCATCGCAACGACCGTTTCGGCGAGTTTGTGCCCCTCGCGCCGGAGAAGAAATTCGATGCGGGGGCACAGGCGATATTTACGACGTATTCGTTGGGAGTTGCCACCGCTGCCGATACATGGCTGTATAACTCTTCATTAGAGTGCCTTAAAAAGAACTTGCAACTGATGGCAGAGTTTTATAACCAACGGTTATTAATTCCTAATTCCATAAAACAAGCAGATCATTTTGATAAAACAAAAATTAGTTGGAATGATAAATTAACCTATTCTTTTGAAAAAAGACAGCAATTGAAGATTGATGATAACTTTCTTGCAACAGGTATATATAGACCTTTCCAAAAACAATATTTGTATTTTGACAAATCGGTAATTCAAAGAACTTATCAAAACGATAAATTCTTCCCCAGCCCAGACACTCATAATCTCGTTATATGTTTATCCGGCGTAGGTGGAGCAAAAGACTTCTCTTATCTAATAGCTGATAAAGTTCCCGATCTACAATTAATGTTCAATGGTCAATGCTTCCCCCTCTATTGGTACGAAGAAACCAAACAGGAGAAAACCTTGTTCGACAGTTTAGCCGAACCGGAAAATGAATATTATGCCCGTCGTGATGCCATAAGCGACTTTGCATTGAATCAGGCACGCAAACAGTACGGAAGCAAAACCACGAAGGAAGACATATTCTACTATGTGTATGGTTTCCTGCATAATCCCGACTACCGAACAGAATTTGCCGCCGATCTTAAAAAGATGCTGCCCCGTATTCCGTTTGTTGGTGATTCTACTGTTTTTTGGAAATATGTGAAAGCCGGGCGTGAACTGGCACAACTGCATTTGCATTACGAGGATTATACAAACGAAGCCGCAGGCGTAACCATCAATATCAACAATGCGGTTTATGACAACTTTGAAGTAACGAAAATGCGCTTTGCTTCCAAAGAAGACAAGAGCACCATTATCTATAATCCTTTCATTACACTTACGGGCATACCACAAGAAGCCTACGAATATATAGTGAACGGACGTAGTGCCATCGAGTGGATCATGGAGAGCTACCAAATCAAAACGCACAAAGAAAGCGGAATTGTAAACGACCCCAACGATTGGGCAAGAGAACACAACAAACCAAGGTATATTCTTGATTTGTTGCTGAGTAT
>JAITVG010000032.1 GCA_031285925.1 Tannerellaceae bacterium | reverse complement strand
AGGCTGAACGACGAAATACGGGAACGGATCGACTTTGAGCTGGAAACTATCAAGAAGATGGGATTCCCCGGATACTTTCTTATCGTGCAGGATTTCATTGCCGCCGCACGGGAGATGGGAGTTGCGGTAGGCCCGGGGCGCGGTTCGGCGGCAGGCTCGGCAGTGGCCTATTCGCTGGGAATTACCGACATAGACCCGATCAAATACGATCTGCTTTTCGAGCGTTTCCTTAATCCCGACCGCATCTCGATGCCTGATATCGACGTGGACTTCGATGACGACGGCCGTGGGCAGGTGCTGAACTGGGTGACGGAAAAGTACGGGAAAGAAAAGGTAGCGCATATTATCACATACGGCACGATGGCAACCAAATCGGCAATCAAGGACATTGCCCGTGTGCAGAAGTTGCCGCTATCGGAATCGAACCGCCTCGCCAAGCTCGTGCCCGACAGGATACCGGCAGTGAAGAAAATAAACCTCAAGGCGGCCATCGCTCACGTACCGGAGTTGATGGAAGCGGCTAACTCATCGGATCCCGCCATGCGCGATACCCTTAAATATGCACAGGCGCTTGAAGGCAATGTGCGCAACGTCGGCGTTCATGCCTGCGGCGTGATTATCGGAAAGTACGACATATCCGACATCGTTCCCGTAAGCACCGCAAAAGACAAGGAGACCGGAGAGGAGATGCTGGTTACCCAGTACGAAGGCGCCGTGATTGAAGATACCGGACTGATCAAGATGGACTTCCTCGGACTTAAAACGCTTTCCATCATAAAAGAAGCGGTTGAAAATATCTTTCATACAACCGGAAAAAGGATCAATATTGACGAGATAGATATTGAAGACTCCCTCACATACGAACTTTACAGCGCAGGAAAGACCAGCGGCACCTTCCAGTTTGAATCCGCCGGTATGCAGAAATACCTGCGCGAATTACAGCCTACGAAATTTGAAGACCTGATCGCGATGAATGCCCTCTATCGCCCGGGGCCGATGGACTATATACCGTCCTTTATCGCCCGAAAGCACGGCCGGGAGGAGATCACCTACGACCTGCCGCTCATGGAGCGCTACCTGAAAGAAACCTACGGCATTACCGTCTATCAGGAGCAGGTCATGCTTCTTTCGCGTCTTTTGGCAAACTTCACCCGCGGACAGTCAGACGAGTTGCGCAAAGCGATGGGAAAGAAGCTGATCGACAAGATGATCTCCCTCAAGGAAAAGTTTCTCGACGGCGGCAAAGAGAACGGATACGATGAGAATACTCTACTCAAGATATGGGCAGACTGGGAAAAGTTCGCCTCCTACGCTTTCAATAAAAGCCATGCAACCTGCTATTCTTGGGTTGCCTACCAAACGGCCTGGCTTAAGGCCAACTATCCCTCCGAGTACATGGCGGCAGTGTTAAGCCGGAACATATCCAACATCACGGAAATAACGAAGTTCATGGCCGAGTGTAAGGCGATGAACATTCAAGTGTTGGGACCCGATGTGAACGAATCCATGCTCAAATTTGCCGTGAACAAGGAAGGCGACATCCGTTTCGGCATCGGCGCGATCAAGGGAGTTGGGGAAAGTGCCGTGATGAACATTCTCGCCGAACGCGCGAAACGTCCGTTTACCGGTATCTTCGATTTCGTTGAGCGCGTAAACCTCACCTCGTGCAACAAGAAAAACATCGAAGCCCTTGCCCTTGCCGGTGCTTTCGACAACCTGGGAATCGTTCGCGAACAGTTCTTCGCCGCAGGCGGGAAAGATGGAGAAATGTTTGTGGAAACGTTGATCCGCTACGGAAACAAATATCAGATGGACAAGGCCTCGGCAGTAAATTCGCTGTTCGGCGACACGGAAATGATCGAGATAACCAAGCCGCCTGTTCCCGTCGGCCAGCGCTGGAGCGACCTCGAACGGCTCAACAGGGAAAAGGAACTTGTCGGCATCTATCTCTCCGCACATCCGCTGGATCAATTCCGCATCATTCTGGATTACGTATGCAATACCGGCATCAGCGAGCTGAGCGAAATTGCAAACTTGAAAGGCCGTGAAATTATGGCAGCCGGCATTGTCACCGATTTTCGGGAAGGGACAACCAAAAAGGGAAGCCCTTACGGCATTATCAAGATAGAGGATTTTTCGGGAAACGCCGAAATCCCCCTGTTCGGCACCGACTATGTGGATTACAACAAGTACGGACGCCCCGGCATGTTTCTGCTTCTGCGCGGGAAAGTGGAGCCCAGGCGCTGGCGAAGCGATGAACTGGAATTTCGCATCGCCTCGATTGCACTCTTGCAGGAAGAAAGGGACAAGTTGATCGAACGCCTCACCATTACGATATCCATCCACGACCTAAATGAAACGGCAATCACCGAATTATCCGATTTAATAAAGAACAATCCCGGCGGAAGTTTGTTATATTTTAAAATTGTGGACGGAGAAAATAATGTGGCATTAGATTTGTGTTCTAAAAATATACGATTGAATGTGACCCGCGAACTGATTGAATATCTCGCAGGAAACGAAAACATTGATTTTAAAATAAACAGTTAGTAACCTTTTAAAAACGAAATAAAATGGCATTAGAGATTACAGATGCAAATTACCGGGAATATCTTGACTCCGGAAAGCCCTTAGTGTTAGACTTCTGGGCAGAATGGTGCGGCCCCTGCCGCATGGTGGCTCCGATCATTGAAGAACTGGCGGAGGTTTACAAGGGACATGTAGCTATCGGAAAGGTAGACGTGGACGAGAATAACGATGTAGCCTCGGAATTCGGGATTAGAAACATCCCGACGATCCTATTCTTTAAGGACGGCAAACTGGTGGACAAACAAGTCGGAGCCGTGTCGAAATCCATCATAGAAGGCAAGATAAAAGACTTGTTATGATCCTCTGAAAAAACGATGCGTGGGAGCAAAATTTTCATCAAATAGAAAATTTTGCTCCTTCAAGTTTTCAGCCACCTGTCTAACCAGTTAAAGAACTCTCTTTGAAAGAGGACTCCGTTTTGCGGAGATAATATCCAGTGGTTTTCATCCGGATATACCAGCAGTTCGGCAGGAACACCACGTAGTTTGGCGGCGTTGAAGGCGGCCAATCCTTGAGATACGGGTACGCGATAGTCCAATTCTCCATGTGAAACCAGGATTGGCGTATCCCATTTGTCCACGAATTTATGCGGAGAATTGGCAAATGTACGTTGTGCCGTCTTATTCTCCTTCTCCCAGTAAGGGCCGCCCATATCCCAGTTGGCAAACCACATTTCTTCGGTTTCCAGATATTGTTGCTCCATATTGAACAGTCCGGCGTGGGCAACGAACGCCTTGAACCGTTTGTTGTGATTCCCTGCAAGCCAATAAACGGAGAAACCACCATAGCTTGCGCCGACAGCACCCAAGCGGTTTTCATCCACGTAGGGTTCTTTGGCAAGTTCATCAATTGCGGAAAAGTAGTCTTTCATATTTTGTCCGGTATAATC
This sequence comes from Tannerellaceae bacterium, assembly GCA_031285925.1. Taxonomy (GTDB): domain Bacteria; phylum Bacteroidota; class Bacteroidia; order Bacteroidales; family Tannerellaceae; genus QVMG01. Next base: position 7,855 of record JAITVG010000032.1, on the reverse strand, counting down.
ACCGCTGATCTGCTCAAGCCATTCCTGTCCGAAACCGGGAAGGCCGCGACGGTTGGGCGCAACGATAATATAATCGTTCGCCGCCATGATCTGGAAATTCCAGCGATAACTGAATCCCTGGCTGATCATGTTTTGAGGGCCGCCGACACAATAGAGAAGCGCCGGATATTTCTTTTCGGGATCGAAATTCGGAGGATAGATAACCCATGTCAGCATATCCTTACCGTCCGTCGTTTTTATCAGGCGTGAAACGCTTTTGCCGGTAGTAAGTTGATCATAAATTGCCTTATTCTCGAAACTGATCTCTTTAGCTTCTCCGTTTTGGGAATTCACGGTGAATACTTCGGCCGGGCTTTCCATGGACTGGCGCAGTGCAATCATTTTGCCTGCGGCAATATCGTAGTCCGTGAAGTCGTATTGCCCGTTGGTCAATTGGCGCAGTTGTTTGTTTAAATCCACTTGCCATATATGCAGCAAACCATCCTTTGGGCAGATAAAATAGAGCGACTTGCTGTCCGGAAGCCATTTAGGGTTGTCGCCGTTGTAATCAAAACCGGAAGTCAGGTATGTCTTTTCCCCACCGGCAAGGTCTGCAATGAAAATACGGTGCTTGTCCGATTCGTATCCGTCGCGCTCCTGACTCACCCATGCGATGTATTTACCGTCGGGAGAAAACGCCGGTTGTGTGTCGTAGCCCGGCATACCATCCGTCAGGTTACGGGTTTGCTTCGTTTCCATATTATATATGTAGATATCCGAATTGGTGGAAAGCGTATAATCCACTCCAGTCTTTTTGCGACAAGCATAAGCGATCAGTTTCCCGTCAAGGCTCCAGGCGAAATCATCAATTCCGCTGTGCGGTTTCATCGGAGCTTCATAAGGCTCACCTTCCAGCAAGTCCGTCGCTTCTCCCATTGTTCCTGCCGGTGAAAAGGAAGCAACGAAAGGATGAGGGATGGCTTCCACCCATTCGTCCCAATGCCTGTACATCAGGTCGTCGATTACACGGCCTGTCGCTTTGGGCAGGTCGGGATGGATGTCTTTCACTCTTTTGCCGTACGGGATATTGCTGTAAAACAACACCCGGCTTTCATCCGGGGAAAGAAGAAATTCATTGATACTTTCCTTATAGTTGCTTACCTGCCTGCGATCGGAACCGTCCGCGTTCATCACCCAAATCTGTCCTCCGTAGAGAAAAGCGATTTGTTCTCCGCCATTGATCCACACGGCATTCTGTTCGCTTTGCGGCGTTCGGGTAATTTGTTTTTTGTCGCTTCCGTCTATGTTTACGACAAACAACTCGCGGTTGCCCTTATTCTGTTCGATACTCATAAAGGTTACGCCATAAAGCACCTTTGTACCATCCGGAGAAAGCCGTGCTCCGCCCACGCGCGACAGGCTTTGCAATATTTCGGGAGTCATCAGTCCGTTCGACACATTAATTACAGGCCGTTCGATCAACGGAGCCTGTTCTCCCGTTTTTTGCCGGGATTCCTGCGCACATGCGCTCAACAGTACGGTCGCCGCCATAATAATAGTTCCGGTAGATTTATTCATTTGTGTTAGAATATATTAAGTAATGCAGTTTGCGAAATTAGTAAAATTAATACATATCTTTGCGCAACAAATTAAATATCTGATCAAGTATGAACAAAATTTGGTTATTTGGAGCCGCAATAAGCATATTGTTTGCTTTTGGCTCGTGCAAACCCAAGCAGAGCGCCTATAAGGCTGCTTATGAGCAGGCTCAACAAAGAGAAATGCAGAGTGCGCCGGTTGAAACGGTAGTCGTAGAGAACGAAGCAGTAGATGTTGCTCCTGTTTCCAAGCCGAGAGTATCGAACGAATCGACCCGTTCCGAACGGATCAACGCAGCTCAGGGCGAAGATGCAAGCCGTTTGAAACGTTACAGTGTAGTGATCGGTAGCTTCCGCAACAAGACGAACGCCTATTCGCTGAAGGAAAGAATGGAAAAAGACGGTTACAGCGTTGTTCTGGGTGAAAACGAACAGGGAATGTTGCGCGTTATTGTAGCCAGCTACGACGAAAGAACATCCGCAGCAAACAGTCGCGACGCGTTCAAAACCAAATATTCTCCCAACTTCCAGGACGCATGGTTGTTGGAACGCGCCTATTGATCTCTGTTCTTATACAAAGGAATAAAAAAAGGACTTCTTAAAAGGAAGTCCTTTTTTTATTCCTTTCGGAAGCAGGGGGGGGGAAATTCTACTGTTTTAAGCTTCCAGTTGATAGCGCAGCTTGTCCAGCATTAAAGGGATTTCTTCCTCTTCAATGCCTGCAATCAGAAGATCGGGCACGTCCTGGTTGAACTGTTCGAGGAATTTGCGGAAATCTCCGGCTTCCATCCCGGCGGCATTTTTGTAGAGTGTCAATGCTACCTTGACATTTTGCAAAGCCCATTCCGTATGCCCGGCGTTCAGGTAGTCCTGCATGACCGGATTTGCCTCCATTATCTTTTTGTAGTAATTGCGTGCCTGATCATAGCGCCCGGTAAGGAAAGAACACCAGGCTATGGGACGCCAGGCTTTATTGTTTTTGTTATCCAAGTAGTCTACCTTATAATAATATTTCAAGGCTTCGCTGTATTCTTTCATTTCCAGGTAACAGTGGCCAATACTCATTTGTACGGACAGGTCATCCGGGAGAAGAACCTCGCAACGCTGATAATAGGGAAGCGCTTTTTCCGGTTGCTTCAGGCTTCGGTAGCATCCTCCGATCCGGCGGATAACCCATTTGCTGTCCGCATTGATCAGGTCGGCACGCAGATATAATCTCAGCGCTTCTTCGATCTCTCCCGACATCTGCCGGCAATAACCTGCCTTTTGAAAGAATACATCATTTTCCTTATCCCCCTCTTCTATCAGATGAAGGAAGATGGTAAGCGCCTCCGGATAATACCCTTTTTGCAGATAATATTCCGCTATTGTTACCAGCGTTTCCCTGTCGGAGATATAAGGTTGCAGAATCGGCAGATTATGAAAATCCAATGCCCGGGTAAAGATGTCATTGAAGTCTTTCCGGGATGAATGTAGCTTGTAAAACCGGTAGAGATCCTGAATATATTGCCCGGCGATAATCTCGGTTTTGCCTCTCTTTGTAATCAATTCCTCTTTCGCCTGCTCTATCATCTCCGAAGCCTGACCGTCGAATTGCTCCAGCATCGCCCTGCGATGCCTTTCCGGCAGTTGCAACATGCTGAAGTAAAGGGAATACTTGTCGGAATCGCACATGAAGGTTGCTGCGAACAGAGTTTCCGGTATCCGGCCTCCCCCCTTGTCTTCCCCCGGAACAGTATGCAGCGAAGAGTGCTCAGGCATGAACGGCAGGAACCAGTTGCTTATTTCCCTGAAGAAAGGAAAGTTCTTCAAATGTATGAAAGTGGAGTGCATAACGTCCGCTCCTTCCTGCTGCAATTCGCCGAACTCCTGCATCTTCTTCCCCAATTCGGTATTCTTGCCGATAATAGATTCCCATTCCGGGTTCATATCGTCGCTCATGTTCTCGGCAGAGAAGTCTTTCAGATTGATCTTTTTCCCTATTTTGGGCGAAAGCTTCATCATCTCCGGTAGGATTTCTTCCTGGAGCTTCCGTGTAATCTTCTCCGTTTCCCGTGAAAGGATGAAACGCAGCGTGATGAGGCGGACAGCGGATGTAAACCCCGGATTCTCGGCCAGTGCGGCCAGCCTGTTCTTCACCTGCGGATAAAGATAAAGGCGCTTTTTGTAAGTATACAAAGCCAGCAGGATACAAATCAACGCCCGCACCCCAGTTTCCTCTTTCGGCGATTCGGCGGCATCGAACAGCAGGAGTATTTTTTCCCTGTCGAATGCTTCCTGCAATCCCATGAACAGAGCGGAAACAATCTGGCATCCCGCCGTGCAGGGAAGACGGTCGTCCGTAAGGATTTCCCTGATAGTCGAGGATTCTTCCTTAGTCAGAAGGTCGGATACCCATATCTTGTGGAACAGGCTGATCAGCCCCGTTTCGTAAACAAGCTCCCATTCGTTGTTACTCCTGCCTGCTGCGTTTTGCAGTTGGCTGTGCAGCTCCGGGTAGGATACCGGCGTCCCGGCGTCGAGGATGCGGCGCCGACTGTAGAATGCCTGTGAGGACTCCCTGATCAAAGCCTTGTGCTTCACCTGATCCGCCAGCTCGTAGGTTGAAGCCAACAGGTTATGGTATATCTGCTCCTGCATGGGGTCTTTCGCTCCTTCCACACAGTAGCGCAACATATATATATAGGTATCCTGCAATTCATTCAGCCTTTCGTGGTAGTAATACTCCTTGAGGGCGGAGGTCATTCCGTATAAAGAAACAAAAGCATTCTTCAGTTCCTTCTTGTCCAATGAGCCGATAATGTGGCTGTACACCTTATTTACTTCCTGTATTGTCATAACGTCTTAAATATCAAATGATATGCCAAAAGTATGCAATTCGACTTGATTTTACGTATCTTTGCGCACTTAAAAAAAATAGCAGATGAAGAATATTCGCAATTTCTGTATCATTGCCCATATTGATCACGGTAAGAGTACCCTGGCCGACCGCCTGCTGGAATATACCAAGACCGTGGAAGGGAAAGACATGCAGGCGCAGGTTCTGGACGATATGGACCTGGAACGTGAACGCGGAATCACCATAAAGAGCCATGCCATTGAGATGAAGTATGTCAAGGACGGGGAAGAATATACGCTTAACCTGATCGACACGCCGGGACACGTAGACTTCTCTTACGAGGTATCCCGCTCGATTGCCGCCTGCGAGGGCGCCTTGCTGATAGTGGACGCCGCACAGGGAATACAGGCACAGACCGTTTCAAACCTCTACATGGCGATCGAAAACGACCTGGAGATCATACCGGTTATCAACAAGATCGACCTGCCCAACGCCATGCCCGACGAGGTGGAAGACCAAATCGTTGAGCTTTTGGGAATAAAACCGGCGGAGATTCTCCGCGCCAGCGGCAAGACGGGTGAAGGCGTTTACGGCATTCTTGATGCCGTTGTCGAGCGCATCCCGGCTCCGAAGGGCGATCCCGACGCCCCGTTGCAGTGCCTGATCTTCGACTCCGTGTTCAACTCTTTCCGCGGAATCATCGCCTATTTCAAGGTAGTGAACGGCGTGATCAGGAAGGGCGACCGCGTGAAATTCATCAACACCGGCAAGGAATACGACGCAGACGAGGTGGGAATCCTGAAACTCGACATGTCGCCGCGCAATGAAGTCGGCACGGGTGATGTGGGATATATTATCTCCGGCATAAAAACGTCGAGCGAAGTGAAGGTAGGCGACACGATTACGCACGTAAAGAACGGCGCAACCAAGGCGATCGCCGGCTTCGAGGAGGTGAAACCGATGGTATTCGCCGGTGTGTACCCGATCGACAGCGAAGACTTTGAGAACCTGCGTTCGTCGCTGGAGAAGCTGCAACTGAACGATGCCTCGCTCACCTTTCAGCCCGAAAGCTCGGCCGCTTTGGGCTTCGGCTTCCGCTGCGGCTTCCTTGGCCTGCTCCACATGGAGATCATTCAGGAGCGGTTGGACAGGGAATTCAATATGGATGTAATCACTACCGTCCCCAACGTTTCCTACAAAGTATACGATAAAAAGGGCAACTGCATGGAAGTGCACAACCCAAGCGGCCTGCCCGACCCGATGCTCATCGAGCACATCGACGAGCCGTATATACGCGCCTCCGTCATAACGACCACCAACTTTATCGGCCCCATTATGACGCTTTGCCTGGGAAAGCGCGGCATTCTGCTCAAGCAGGAATATATTTCGGGCGATCGTGTCGAAATCCATTACGACATGCCCCTGGGGGAAATCGTGATAGACTTCTACGACAAACTGAAAAGCATCTCCAAGGGTTATGCATCGTTCGACTATCATTTGCACGACTTCCGCCCGAGCAAACTCGCAAAGCTGGACATCCTGCTCAACGGGGAACCGGTGGATGCGCTTTCAACCCTTACGCATGTGGACAACAGCGTCACCTTCGGACGCCGCATGTGTGAGAAGCTAAAGGAACTGATCCCGCGTCAGCAGTTCGACATTGCCATACAGGCTGCCATCGGATCGAAGATTATTGCTCGCGAAACGATCAAGGCCGTGCGCAAGGACGTAACGGCAAAGTGCTACGGAGGCGACATCTCGCGCAAGCGGAAACTGCTCGAAAAGCAGAAGGAAGGTAAGAAGCGAATGAAGCAAATCGGCACGGTGGAGGTTCCGCAGAAGGCGTTCCTTGCGGTATTGAAGCTGGACTGATCTGCGAAAATCACCTCCTCGGCATAGGGAGTTTGGGTGGCGCAATCGTAGGATTGCCCCCTACCCGATCGTTTTTGAACGACGCACTGCGGAAAATTTCATAGATAATCGAACCCACATCCAGGCCGATTTCCGCGCCGTTGTTGAGGCGCAGGGTAGGAATCGCCACCGGAACCGTTTCCCACTGCCCTGTGAACTGATTGAAATGCCGCTGCACGCCGACTTCCATCCGGAACCGGTCTGACATCATCAGCGATACGCTTCCGCCGTAGCTGTCGCCCGAAAAAAAGTTATTCCCCAGAGATTTTGTACCGAACACATTGAAGCCGAGCCTGTCGGTTGCCTGAAAAGAGAACCTGCCCGAGGTGGAAAATTCCTGTCCGATGCTGGGAAAAAGGTTATACTTCATGGCATTTGCGTTGAGGCTGAGCGTAAATTTGTCGCCAAACATCTGCATGTATCCCACCGAAGCATTATTGAAACGCCCGACACCCGGCACGCTTTCCTGCGAACCGCTGCCGACGATCGCCCCCGAGGGGTGGCTCCACATCACGCCGCCGGTAGAGAAGTCGCCCCGAAAGAGCGGCGAATTGTCCACATGATAAGGAATGTACAGCTCATCTTTGAATGCGTATGAATGGAGATTTCCCACCTGAAGTTGGAGGGAGGAAGCGGTATCCGTTTGCAGACCGACCGTTTCGGCCGCCGGATTGGTCATCGGACTAAGCCCCGTTGGAGGCCTCATCCGCATCGAGTCGCGCAGAACGCGCGTCGTGTCTTCCTGCGCATCGAGCAGCTGCGGTGCAAGGGCAAGCAACATAAGCAGCCCAAAGTTCGCCGCAAGGCGCATTGATTTGAATAAATTTGTCATCATCTTTTTCATCAATTGAATGGTTTTCAGGCGATAAAGATACGGAAAAGATTAAACACAGGAGCACACTGATGACACAGATTATACGGATGACCACAGATTTTTTTATAATTATTTCTGTGGTCATCCGCTTTATCTGTGTCATCAGTGTGCTCCTTCTACGCTCCTGTACATCACGGTTTTGCCGGTGCCGATGCGTGCGATGCGGCCTTCGGCGGAGAGGGCTTCAAGGTCTTGAAGGGCGGCGTAGCGCGAGCAGGCGTTGATGGCCATGCACGTGGCCGACTGGATTACGCCCTCGCGGCCGAGATGTTGCATGATGTTCTGCCGCCTCTCTTCGGTGGGCAGACCGGCATAGCGCTCGTCTTTCGGCACGGGTTCGAAGCGCATCGTGTGCAGCCTTTTCCTCAACTCCGCGCTGCAACGGAATTTAACGGTGTTGAACTCCACATGCCTGGCCGTGAGCTTTCCGCCGTTTTCGGGCTGACGGCAACGAAGCGAGGCCGTGAAATGCCCCAATCCCTCTATATCGAGGTCGTTTCCCTCGTAGAGATGATGAACGATTCGGTCGCCCAAAGCCTGCAAAACGCCCTTAATATCGGCGGCGCTGAAGGTGGAGCTTGCCGAAATTTCCTCGCAGAGGCGATTCAAACGAACCGTATTCCGCGGAATAAACCGGGCATGATCGGCGGAAAG
>JAITVG010000031.1 GCA_031285925.1 Tannerellaceae bacterium | reverse complement strand
ACATTTCTGTTGCCTTCCATTTGAACCTGTCGGAATTTCCGACAGGTTGAAGTTTCCTGTAATTCACCTTCTTCGTAAATATGTTTGATATGCTCAACCACATTTGTACGGGCAGTTTGAAACAGTTCTGCCATTTGCTGTTGCGTAAGCCACACTGTTTCGTTTTCCAACAAAACATCTACCGAAATCTTTTCATCTTCTGTTTTAAAAATGATAAATTCCGAGTTGTGTTTTGTTATGCTGTTATTTTGCTTCATATTATCCTTTTTACTCAGGTATCTCATGCTGCATCTCCTCCGAAATGTTAATGGTTAATATCAGTTGTTCGATATATTTGAATGCCGCCAACACTTTATATTGTCCTGTCCGCTCGTTCTCAAGTTCAATAAAGCAGTCGTCCGATAAAGTTTTCAAAACACGGTCTAAAATATCCGGTTGTGGTTCTTTACTTTTATTTAACCCTTCCAACTTATTTTCGAGTTCAGCATCAAGTTTTATTTTTACGAGAATGTCAGACGGCGAAAAGCGGTAGCCCGAACCGAAAGAATTGTCAAAAGTTTTCAGAAAATCTACAATATCAATCCATTTATAAGCCCGTTCAATCTTGCTTTCGAGGTCAATTTTTGTTTCGTTGCGGCTAAAATAAAAATACTCGTCGCCTCTTTCCAAAATAAAGTTGATTTGCTTGAAATAATCATGCAAGTTTTTAAAATTATCTTCACCGTCAATGATATTGTACAGGTTGCTGACAGTTTTATTAGAATTGTTGGAACTGATAAATTGTCCTTTGCTCAAAACTTTAAATATGTCGGCGGTCTGTTCGGGTACTTTCATAATTTTCAATTATTGGGGATAAACTACTGCAAATGCTATATTTTCTTTTTCTTGAAAATCATCTTTTATTTCAAAGATATTTTCGTATTGCGAAATCAACTGACAATAAATGGTAATTTTCTCGTCAAACGACACTTCTTTAGTAAAATTATAATTTAACACAAAATCGAAAAGTGCATACCCCGAAGCCATAAAGCCGTTTTTCACTTCTTCGAGATTGATTTGTATTTCTTCTTCAATTTGAGTTTGCAGATATTCACTTGAAATTTTGTCAGCAACCGGTTGGCGCAATTTCACACCTGCTTTCAGTCGTTTGGCAATTTTTTTAATGCTTACAAAAGCGTCTTCGTTTGTCTGCAAAAATTCGAGAGATAGTTTGAGCGGATATTGCGGATTGGGCTCAAAAATTACAGAATTATCATTTTGTAAAATGGTTTTTATGTCAGTTGAAGTCTCAAGAATATATTGGTCTTTCAGGTATTTTATTTTTCGCAATTTTTCAATTACAGAGCTCTGATATTGTATTTGATTCAGAAAGTCAATAATTTGTCGTTCGATTTCAATCAAATTATGTGTACATTTTCCGAGTTGTATTTTCAGTTGAACGATTATGCGATTCAATTCTTCGTCTGTGGCTGTCGTAAAAAATGTTACTTCTCGTTCTGAAACCAACTTTTCAGTTTGTTCGGTTAGTTTGGCAATATCTTTTCGCTTTTTGTCAAGGTTTATAAGTTTTGCTTTTTTGTTTTTATAGTTCGGCTCGTTTTTGAATGTATTATCCACATTCCGTTTCAAATCTACAACGTTTCGCAAGGTGATACTCCCGATATTGCGCAAGGTGGTTTTTATTTTCCGCAAATATTCATATTTGCGGTTTTCATTTGTTTCATTTAGAAAATATTGAATGTTTTGAGTGATTTTCTCAAGATTTTCATTGATATATGAAATATTAATTTCCTCATTTGCATCAAGTACCTGCTCAAAAAATTGCAAAAACAAATCGTCAATTTCAAGACTGTTCCCATTTTGTCGAATGACTTCTCTATCTAACAGATATTTAATACGATTTTCGTTATTATCAACTAAATCAAATGCATACTCGTATTTATAACTAACAGATTTTCGTTTTTTAAACATTTCCGACAACAAATTCTCCTCCTTTTTCAAGGCGGAAAACAGTTCTTTTATGTTGGAAAATGTATTCATATTATTTCAGACAGTTTTGATGTTCTATCTTTTCACACTCTTTTTTGCAATATACAACGCCTTATCCGCCACTTTTTGTTCATCATCAACTACTGCTGTAACTTGGTCGGCAAGCCAAAGAGTAAGGAGTTCGTCCTTGTCTGTTTGCAATAAATCAGCAATCACAACAACCTGTTCGGCTTTTACACGCCGCTCACCTTTTTCTATTTTACAATAGGTTGCTGTATCTATTTCCAAAGCCGCAGCAAATTGTCGTTGTGGCATTTGACGTTCTTCACGCAATTGTTTAATCCTCTCTGTAAACTTCATTTCTTTTCTATCTTTTTGCGTCTTGATATTTCAGGCAAAGATACGGCTTTTATATGATTCACGCCTAATATTTTACAGCTAATATTTTACAGCAAATGCTTTCTCTCATACTCACATCCTTCTCCCTCTATTCTTTTTCTGAGCCACAAGCGGTTTCACTTTCTGTTCTTCTTTCTGAGCTTTTGATAATCTTGGGTCGCTCCATGATTCCCTGTATTCCGCATCCACTTTGTTTTCCTTCCACAGATACGGATGTGCATATCCACCTCCCCACCATTTGACGGTGGCTTTGGTCATATAACCCGCCTCTATCAACTTCTTGTCTCGAATACGCATTTCATGCTGACCATACTTGACAAAAGTTTCGGGATTCTCTTTGCTTGCAAAGGCTTTGTTCTTTTCATCGTTCAGAAAGACGTATGATGAAAATTGAGTTTTACTATCTTTGCTTGTCATGTTTTCCAAATAGACATACCCGCCCTCTTGCAGGGTTTGCCATTGCTGCGGAGTTAATGTAACACCGCCAATAGCGAGAATATTTGGTGTGTTCTGTGCTTGCGGTTGTGATAGTGGAGCTTGTTGTTTGACTTCCTGCTTGGCTTTTTCCGTCTCCTGTCTTGCCTGCTCTTGAGCCAATTCCCTCAAATACTCCTCCCGTCCCCGCCGTTTCATCTCTTCCAAGTTGTTTTCTATCGTCTTTTTTAGATTTCCAAAACTGTATTTCCTATCTATTTGTGAGCCTTTGAAACTGATATTATCGTAGCGGAACGATATACCTTCCATCTTAAACGTTGTCCGTTTATACTTGTATTCAGTCTCAATGCCGAACTTTTGCAGACCAAATCGCAAGTCCGCAAGGCTTTTTAGAATCGGAAAGAATTGCCTTAATCGTATCGTAGATGTAGTATTTCACCTTGTCGGGACTGTTTAATTTCTCCCGTTTAACCCTGTCTTTGCCCTCGGCATACATCAGGTTATACTTGTCTTTTTTTCAATATCATTTTGTGCAAAATAAAAAAGTAAGCATCTTTAAAAAGCCCTTGTGCAGTGGATGTACAAGGGCTTTTATCATTAATTTCAATTGTCAATTATATTACTGTATCCCTCTCTCGCGAAGCCTTTTCTGCCAGTTCCATGCGGAAACGAGCGTGTCTTCCACGGTTTCTTTGGCCGTCCAGCCCAATACGCCGTTTGCATGTTCCGGATTTGCCCATACCTTTTCGATGTCGCCTTCGCGGCGGCCTACTATTTTGTAGGGAACTTTCACGCCTGTACCTTTCTCGAACGTGCGGATCAATTCCAGCACGGAAACGCCGATGCCGGTGCCGAGATTGAATACCTCCAACTTTTCGGCCGACTTGCCTTCAAGCATGCGATCCATTGCAATGACATGTGCCTTGGCAAGGTCTACCACGTTGATGTAGTCGCGTATGCAGGAGCCGTCGGGCGTATCGTAATCGTCGCCGAATACGCTCAGTTCCTTGCGGATGCCCATCGCGGTCTGCGTTACGAAAGGAACGAGGTTTTGAGGTACGCCGTTCGGCAACTCTCCGATCTCGGCCGTGGGATGGGCGCCGATCGGATTGAAATAGCGCAGTATGATACTCTTGAACGGCATGTCGGCATGGATCGCGTCGCGAATGATCTCTTCGTTGATCTGCTTCGTGTTGCCGTAGGGAGAGAGGGCGGGCTTGATCGGCGCGTCTTCGGTTACGGGGAGAATATCCGGCTGTCCGTAGACGGTGCAGGAGGATGAGAACACAATCCCGTCGATCCCAAACTCAGGCATCAGTTCGAGCAGGTTGATCAGTGTAACAATATTGTTCCGGTAATAGAGCAGCGGCTTGTAAACCGATTCGCCCACCGCTTTGCTTGCGGCGAAATGAATAATACCCTTAATGTCCGGATGCGATTCCAACACATTGCGCACGCCTTCCCTGTCGTTAATGTCAAGTTCCACAAACGCCGGGCGCACGCCGGTAATCTTTTCAATACCGTCCAGCACCTCGATGTTCGAGTTGGAAAGATTGTCGATAATAATAACTTCGTAGCCTGCATTTTGCAATTCGACTACCGTGTGCGAAGCGATATATCCGGTACCGCCTGTAACCAATATCTTTTTCATATTATAATATGTATGTTGAGAGTTGATAAACGTTTATACTATTCCCGAGAATCCCATGAAAGCCATTGCCAGCAGCCCCGCCGTGATCAGGGCGATGGGCGTGCCTTTCAGCGCTTTCGGAATGTGCGTCATTTCCAGTTGTTCCCTTATGCCGGCAAAGATGACCAAAGCCAGCGCAAATCCAATGGCTGTGGATACGGCATAGACGACAGACTGCAACAGATTATAGTCTTTCTGAATCACCAGAATCGCCACGCCGAGCACGCAGCAGTTCGTAGTGATCAGCGGAAGGAACACGCCCAAGGCCTGATAGAGCGAAGGCGATACTTTCTTCAATACGATTTCCATCAGCTGCACCAGCGAGGCGATTACCAGAATGAACGCTATGGTTTGCATGTAGCGCAGGTCGAAAGCGTCCAGAATGTATTTCTGGATCAGGAAGGTGACCAGCGTTGCAATTGTAAGCACGAAGGTAACAGCCCCACCCATTCCGGCGGCGGTACTTACCTTTTTAGATACGCCCAGAAACGGGCAAATGCCGAGAAACTGTGCCAACACCACGTTGTTTACAAAGACGGCGGCGATAAATATTAATATATATTCCATGACGGAGATGATTTTACAGGTTAAACTTTACGGATTCTGTTTACAATAGCAATCAGATAGCCCAGTGCAATAAACGCGCCCGGCGCAAGTACGAATACCAGCGCGCCGTATTCTTCAGGCATAAGCGTGAGATTAAACAACTTGCCGGTTCCGAGCAGCTCGCGGACGCCTCCCAGAAGCGTAAGCGCAAGCGTAAACCCGATCCCCATCCCCACTCCGTCCAAAGTAGAAGAGAGTACTCCGTTTTTGGCAGCGAACGCTTCGGCGCGTCCCAGGATGATACAGTTTACGACGATGAGCGGAATGAATATCCCTAGGCTGGCGTACAGCGCAGGCAGATAGGCTTCCATGCCCATTTGAAGCACGGTAACAAATGTTGCGATCACTACAATAAACGACGGAATGCGCACCTGATCCGGAATAAGGCTTTTAAGCGCCGAGATGACCGTGTTCGTGCAGATCAGCACAAAGGTAGTTGCCAGTCCCATGCCCAGGCCATTGATGGCGGACGAGGTTGTTCCCAGCGTGGGACACATTCCCAGGAGTAAAACGAAGATAGGATTTTCTCTTATAACTCCGTTCGTGAGTATTTTCAGTTGATTATTCATTTTTACCTCCTTCTTTGATTGCTCCGGTTGTAGCGTCGGTTGCCCGATAAGCGCTGTAAGCCCGGTTGATTGTCTGTAAAAAAGCCCGGCTGGTGATAGTCGAAGCGGTGATGGCGTCGATTTGTCCGCCGTCTTTCGTCACGGAGAGGTTTCCGCCGGACAGGGAGCGGCCGATAACACTCCGGTTGTCTTTCTCCGTGCGAAACCATTCCTGCATTTTCGAGCCAAGTCCCGGCGTTTCGGCATGTTGCAGCACGGAATAGTTGAAGATGTTTCCTTCGGTGTCGAAGCCTACGATCACGCGGATCTCCCCGCTGAAGCCGTTCATGCTGAAGCTTTCAACGGCTGCTCCCACCGCTTCGCCGCCTTTGGTGGCGGGGTAGATGATCAATGAGTCGCCGTCGGAAGTAACCGCACTGTATTTATCCGTCAGCGGGCTATTGTCGAATTCGGGCACCACTGCCTTGATCGCATTTTCCAGAGCCACCGCTTTGGCTGCCGCGATAGGAGCGGCTGTTTGCTTGTTCACCGCTGCCAGTATTCCTGCCGCGCAGGAAGATATGAGCATAAGCGAGAGAAGCATGTTGGGTAATGTGGATTTCAGTTTTGCCATACTATTTTTCTCCAAAACGTTTGGGTTTGACATAAGTGTTGATCAGCGGCGTGAGCGCGTTCATAATCAGGATTGCAAAGGACATGCCCTCCGGATAGGATCCGAAAAGGCGTATAACGGTGGTCAGCAGACCTATGCCCACTCCATATATGAGCATCCCCCGGCGGCTCATGGGCGAGGTTACGTAGTCGGTTGCCATGAAACCGGCGCCCAGCAGTAGTCCGCCGGAAAGAAGATGGACAGGGGGAGAGGCAAATGCCGGATTGGCGGCATGTAAAATCGCTGTGAAGAGAAATACGGTTCCGATGACGGCCACCGGTATGTGCCAGGTGATGATCCTGCGGACGAGCATGAATATCAATCCCAATACAAGCGCGATCGCGCCCACTTCGCCGAGGCTTCCTCCGCGGTTGCCCAGCAACATTTGCGCATACGAGGGCAGATCGCCGCTTCCTTCCTTGAGCAAGGTAAGGATCGTGGCTCCCGTTTCCACGTCCGTGTAGTTCATCGACATTACCTCAGGCACAGGCCAGGTAGTCATCTGCGCCGGAAAGGAAATCAGCAGGAAGACGCGCCCCACGAGCGCCGGGTTAAAGATATTTCTCCCCAGTCCGCCGAACGACATTTTGCCGATGCCAATGGCAACGAATGCGCCGAGAATGACGATCCACACGGGCAGGTTCGACGGCAGATTGAAGGCCAGCAGCACGCCTGTGAGGATTGCAGATCCGTCTCCAACGGTAGATTCTTCCTTCATCAGATACTTTTGGATCAGGTACTCGAAGAGCACGCAGGAGGCAACCGAAACTGCGGTAACGATCAAGGCTCCCAACCCGAAATAGTAGAGGGATACGAAGAACGCCGGAACGAGAGCAAGCAACACTCCGTACATGTTTCTTCCGATGCTGTCACCGCTGTGAATGTGTGGCGAAGGCGCCATATATAAATTATTCATAATCAGTTATTTATTTTTTTATTCGATGCCTGTAAATTTCCATGCGCACGCAAGATTTCTTCCATGCGCACGCAGCATTTCTTCCATGCGCATGCAGCAGTACGGCTCTGCGCAGCAAAAAAACGCTGTCATGCCTTGCGCGATTTGATGATTCCCATTACCTTTCTTTTTCCCATTCGGAGATAGTCCGTCAGCGGGCGGTTGGCCGGGCAGATATAGGCGCACGATCCACATTCGATACAGTCGGTAATATGATTTTGCTCCGCCGCCTCCCAGTTGGAGAACTCGGTTGCAGTCATCAGCGCAGTTGGATTGATTCCCATCGGACACACGTCGATACATTTCGCGCAGCGGATGCAATCCCTCGCCGGCTTCCTCTTCGCATCCTTTTCCGGCAAGAGCAGCACGCCTGAGGTGCCTTTGACTACCGGTATCTCCGTACCGGTTAAACCCCGCCCCATCATAGGGCCTCCGCTCACGATCTTTCCGGTATTCGCGGGAAGGCCGCCGGCGGCTTCGATCAGTTGGCTGATCGGGGTTCCTATCCTGACCAGAAAGTTTGAAGGACGGGCAACGTCTTTTCCCGTCACCGTGACAACGCGTTCGATCAGCGGTTTTCTTTTCATCACTGCCTCGTAGACGGCAAAGGCGGTGCCCACGTTTTGCACGACGGCGCCTACCGAGATCGGAAGTTCTCCGCTTTTCACCTGCCGGTGGATGAGTGCTTCGATCAGTTGCTTCTCTCCGCCCTGCGGATATTTCGTCTTCAACGGCACCACCTTTATGCCTCTGTATTCTTTGGCCAGCTGTTGCATGTGCCGGATGGCGTCTTGCTTGTTGTTTTCGATGCCGATCAAGGCTTCGCCTACACGGGTGGCCGACATCAGCAGGTTTATACCGGACATTATTTCCTCTCCTTTCTCCATCATCAGCGCATGGTCGGAAGTCAAATAGGGTTCGCACTCCGCGGCATTTATGATAAGTACTGTCGCCCAACATTCCGGCGGCGGATATAATTTCACATGCGTGGGAAATGCGGCTCCTCCCAGGCCTACAATTCCGGCATCCGCGATTTTGTCTATGATCTGCTGGGGCGTCATTAGTTTATCCTTGATCAGCGTATCCGACCGGTCGATATAATCTTCCCATACATCGCCTTCCACATCTATATATATGGCAGTGTGACTATATCCGCTCGTGTCGAACGCAGAATCCACCTTGTTTATCTTTCCGGAAACGGAAGAGTGAATATTGGCGGAAACATAGCCGTTCGCTTTGGCCAGCAGGGTTCCCACTTTCACCTCGTCGCCTTTTCTCACTGTCACCGATGCCGGCGCTCCGATATGTTGGGCAAGCGGTATGATTACCTGCTTCGGCAGATTCAACTGCGTGATCTTCTGTCCGGCGGACAGCTTATTCTCCGGCGGATGTATACCTCCGATATGAAATGTCTTTAGCATACGTATTTATATTTTATTTGTGTCATTTGTTGCCGGCGCTTTAATTTCTTTTCGCGGAGGGAAGTTTGTTTCGTGGATAGCGCCTGTCGGGCATACCGGTGCACACTTTCTGCACAAACGACATTTCGTATAGTCGATATAGGCCAGGTTGTATTCCAGAGTAATGGCTCCGAATGCACATTCTTTTGCGCATTTTCCGCATCCGATGCAGGCGTTATCACATGCTTTCCGTGCCGTGCCGCCTTTGTCCATATTGACGCAGCTCACATAAATCCGGCGTGATTTCGGCCCTTTCCTGCGTATCTCGATGATATTGCGTGGGCAGGCTTTAACGCAGAGGCCGCAGGAAGTGCAATTTTCATCGTTCACTTCGGGCAAGCCTGTTTCGGGATTGATCCGTATCGCATCGAAGGCACACGCCGTTACGCAGTCGCCGAAACCGAAACAGCCGTATGAACATCCGGTTTCCCCCGCGTACAGGGCAGATGCGATGGAGCAGTTTCGCGCTCCATCGTAGCGGTTTATTTTCGGCCGTGCCTTGCATGTTCCGTTGCAGCGCACAACGGCGAGCATCGGTTCGGCGCTTCCGTCGGCTTCCTTCCCCAGGATAACGGATACTTTCGACATCGTGTCGGCGCCGCCTACCGGACAAAACAATCCGTCCATCGTGTTGGAATTGACACACGCCGCGGCAAATCCTGCGCATCCGGGGTATCCGCACGCGCCGCAATTGGCGCCCGGTAAGGCTTCCTGCACAAGGCCGATACGGGGATCTTCATAAACTTCAAATTTCTTTGAAGCGGCATAGAGGAATATGGCGCTGATCGCACCGATAACCCCCAAAGAAATAACGGCAATTAATATCATCATAAGTTATTTTTCTGTTTTTCCAGTGTGAATACAAATTTCCTTTTCAGTTTATCGCGCATGAGATACAATATAGAATAGTATGGTACCAACGAAAGCAGTCCGGATAAAGCACCGGCCGCTTCTCCCCATCCCAACCGGATAGCGATCACGACCATGGATATAACGAGAACAAGTGGCAAAACGAATGCAAACAAAACAGCCAAAAGTCCCAACGAACTTCGGCCGCATATAATTACATCTTCATTTTCCTTGAATTTACCCGATTTGTCTACTATTTCGATCAGTTTGACCTTGCTCTCCGCCACCGAGCACACAGCACGGGCATGACATCCGGCGCAAGCGGATTGCTGTACGATCCTGACAAGGATACGATCCCCTTCCTTATGCTCTATTTTACCGTTATGACGTATGTTTTCGTTCATGGTTTGTAATCCCGACATTGCAAAATCACGCAAAAGTAAGGATTATTTAATTATAAAAGCAAGAAGCGGGAAATATTTAGCTTCAATACCCAACAATCTTCCTACCATTTGTAGTTAAAGCCGAAGCTTATCAACTCATTGACCTGGATATAACTGTCGAAATCTTCATTTTTAGTTACCCCGTCGTCGTAGCGCAGGTATAGGTTTATGGTAGTAGAGAAGAAGCGGCTGATAGCCATTGTGAGTGTGTTTTCAAGTTCTGCTTCAACCCGGTCGTAACTGGTGGAGTAGTAAAAACGGGATTTCAACGTTACATTTCGGTTAAACTGGGTGGAAATATCCATCCTGACGGTAGAACCGATCTTGCTCAAGGAGGTTTCATAAGTATCCGTTTCCGGATTTTTCCTGAAACCATGCCTTCCCAAGTCTATATCATCCTTAATACTGTACATATAGGTGTAGGAAAGCGGGGCAAAGTTGAGTGCCAGCGTGAATTTTTTGTATTTGTCGGCAAATTGTTTATTCAAATCATATTTCATCCCCACCCCGATGTTTACGCTGAGCGGTGCAAGCGTCGAGGCCTGTACAAGCGTTGTGTTTTCCTGATACTTCTTAAAAAGCTGGGTTTTAAATTCTCCGTCGAAGGTGTAATACCATTTATTGTTGAAAGCCCTGTATCCGAAGTTACTGTGAAAGCGCAGCAGGTCGTCCCCGATTCTGTAATTGCGCAACGTGTCGTTGGGGGCGTTGTGAGCGTTGAGCTTCAGTTCCATTTCGTTTGTCAATAACACTTTGTCTTTCTTGTAGTCATATTTAAGGGCATGTCTGGTGTACAGGTTCAGGTTGCTGGTTCCCCCTTTATGCCAGTTGGGGGATACGTAATTTTGTGCAAACTGTATCGCGCTTTCAAACGCGGATTGCCAGTAGAGGCGATCCGGGATGAAACGGATCGGAGCAGCTTCCACATTGTCTGCCTTCACCTCGCTTTTCACGACGATCGGTGCCGCTTCGTATCTTTCCTTCAGATCGACATGCAGGGGAACGGGAGCGATAATATCCGTGGGAAGGTCTTTCGCGGAATATTTGAACGATGTAGGATGATTTTCCACCATGTAGCGATACAGCCTGTCGTTCGCTCTCTTATCGGCTGCATATTTGGGAAGTATTTCCGTTTTGGGGATATACTGTTCTAATATTCCTTTCGTTTTGTAAAAATCAGGATCGTAGAGCGGCCATTCAAGGGAATCGTTTCCTCTGAACACAAGAGGCAGAAAGATGGGGCTGATGATAATCGTGTCTTTGAACGTTACATTCTCGTCGAAGATAAGCGAAGAATCGACGACTGCATGTATCAATGCCAAAGCCTCCGGGGGAAGTTTTATTTCATCCTTGTTTATAAACCGCAATATGCCGGCGCCGCGTTCCACCGGTACGGAGTAGGTGCTGTTCTGTTTCTCGAATTGAGCACGGATATTCCCCATACTGCCAAGATCGCTTTCTTCCAAACGCACCGGGATTACAGTGTCGGTATCTTGATGCTGTTCCGGCCGGATGTTCGGGATTACGGGAACGGCAAGAGTTTTTTCTTCCTGCGCCCTGATAGTGTTGATCCCGCCTGTAAGTACAAGACCAAGAGATATGATCAGTATGGATATAGCCGAACTCCTCATTTATCTTTTTTCGTATTACATTCCGTTTGCTCTATTGAGCGGCAAAAGTACTTAAAAAGTATGAGATAAGCCGCATGTTTGAAATAGTAGTAAATATAATGCATTTTGGAAATATCAGTGTGTCATTCCCGTAGCAAAAGCATCATGGCAGCAATGCCCTCCGGGCTTGCAATGAGTATGAATAATGCGGGCTGAAATCGGATAAAAGCAAGTGCAGCAGTGCTAAAGAAGAAATAAGCCTAACACACAAAGGTACAACGCATTACCAATCGTTAAAAAGTGTTTCTATATATAGTACGCGCTCGTAGTA
>JAITVG010000004.1 GCA_031285925.1 Tannerellaceae bacterium | reverse complement strand
CTTATATGAACTATCTGTTGCCGCTCCAGGGTATGGCTTCCATGCACTGTTCCGCAAATACGGATATGGAAGGAAAGAATACGGCGATCTTCTTCGGATTGTCGGGAACAGGTAAAACCACCTTGTCCACCGATCCGAAACGCCTGTTAATCGGCGACGACGAACACGGATGGGACGACGAAGGCGTATTCAACTTCGAAGGCGGTTGCTATGCGAAAGTAATCAACCTGGATAAGGAAAGTGAACCGGATATCTATCAAGCGATCGTTCGCGACGCTTTGCTCGAAAACGTTACGGTTGCTGCCGACGGCAAGATTGACTTCAACGACAAGTCGGTTACGGAAAACACCCGCGTTTCCTATCCGATCGACCATATCAAGAATATCGTTAAACCGGTATCCAAAGCAGGCCCTGCCGAAAAGGTTATTTTCCTTTCCGCCGACGCATTCGGCGTATTGCCTCCGGTATCTATCCTTAGCCCGGAACAGACTCAATACTATTTCCTTTCCGGATTTACTGCAAAATTGGCAGGAACGGAACGTGGAATTACGGAACCGACGCCTACCTTCTCTGCCTGCTTCGGCGCTGCATTCCTTTCTTTGCATCCGACAAAATACGGAGAAGAACTTGTTAAGAAAATGCAGAAATCAGGCGCCAAGGCTTATTTGGTGAACACCGGCTGGAACGGTTCGGGCAAACGTATCTCCATTAAGGATACCCGCGGCATTATCGACGCTATCCTGGATGGCTCCATCGACAAGGCTCCGACAAAGAGCATTCCTTATTTCGATTTCGTTGTTCCCACCGAATTGCCGGGTGTAGACCCCAAGATCCTCGATCCTCGCGATACGTATGCCGAGGCTTCACAGTGGACAACCAAAGCAGAAGACCTGGCAAACCGTTTCATCAAGAATTTCTCCAAATTTACAGGAAACGATCTTGGCAAATCCTTGGTAAATGCAGGTCCGAAATTGTAAATGATCGCAATTTAGAAACTGTTTTGAATCAGTTATAATAGCTTAAAAGCGCAGAACTCAACTTCTGCGCTTTTTTTATGATTTGTATTTATTTTGAAAAAAAATGAATGTAATCTAAAATATCTTATTATCTTTACCCCCATATAGTTATGTTGGGAAAAAGTTGTATTATTAAATGAAAACCAAACTTGCGTTTTTAGCTGGAATACTCTTGGGCTTGTCATCATGCAGCAAGAATTATATTTACCGGATTGAAGGGAAACTCTCCAATCTGGAAGATTCTGTCGTATATGCTGTTTTTGAGAAAGAAGACTATAATATCGTTGATACCGTTGCGTGTACAAAGCCCGGACAATTCGTGATAGAACAGAAAACGGAAGGCTTTAACAACGTCACCGTCTATTTCGAAAACAAAAGTCGCTGGGTAACGGCCTACCTGAAGCCGGGCGATAAGGTAAGTCTTTCGGGTGATGCCCGCTATCCCTTACTTATACAGGTGAAAGGCGGCAGGATCAACGAACAGCTTTCCGCCGTGAAGAAGCAACTTTCTCCTTTATTAAAAGAATATACAGACCTTGCCGGGCAATTGCGACGGAAAGAAAATGATTCACTGGAAGAAACGGAAATCACTTCAATGATTTCGAATATCAACATCCAGATGAACGAACAGGTAATCGCGTATATCAAGGAACACCCGGACGAGGAGGCTTCGGTGGTTCTTATCGACATGTTTTTCACCGAAGCGGACGATACGAGGCGTATGGATGAATTGTTGGCTATGATGGATCCGCAATTGAAGAATTTTTATCTGACACGGGAACTGGAACAGTTCAGTATTCGCGCGAAAAGGACGGCCTTAGGGGCTGAAGCCCCCGGATTTTCATTGAAGAACGTTTATGGAAAAACAATGAATCTCGGTTCTTTCCCGAATAAATATCTTTTACTTGCCTTTACCGCACCCTGGTGCGACATGTGCCAAACGGAAGACCTTTATCTGGATCAGGTAATATCGCAATATTCAAGGGATCAGGTCGATGTATTGCTGGTTAGCTTGGATTCCGATCAGGAGGAGGTTAGGAATATGCTGACGAAGGATACGATACAATGGAATTTGGTTACGGATTCGGCAGGACAGGCCACGATGATGCTCGATCTATACAATGTAAGCGCATTGCCCCGCTGTTTCCTCATTGACGAGGAAGGGCAAATATTACTGAAAACAGACAACGGAACGGAGATAAAACAAACCTTGGAAAAGTTACTCACAGAGGAAGAGGAAGAAGAGGAACAGGATGAATAATCAACACAATTAACAATTAATAATTAACCATTACCATTAACATGTTAGTAAAAGTTTACGCCGCCGCAGTGCACGGCATTTCCGCAATTAAAGTGACTATTGAAGTGAATTGCTCAAAAGGTATCCAGTTCCTTTTGGTAGGATTGGCCGACGCCGCCGTTAGGGAGAGCCATGAACGCATAATCTCCGCCCTTCAGGTATGCAATTATAAAATTCCCCGCAATCGCATTGTGATCAATATGGCCCCGGCAGATATCCGGAAAGAAGGAGCTTCTTACGATCTTCCGCTGGCCATCGGTATTCTTGCCGCCACGGAGCAGATAGATTCCTCCCGGCTGGAGAAATTCATGATCATGGGAGAGTTGTCGCTCGACGGAAGCCTGAAGCCGGTAAGAGGCGTACTTCCGATAGCCATACAGGCAAAAGCGGATGGTTTTGAAGGGATTATCCTCCCTCGTGAAAATGCAAAAGAAGCCGCGGTGGTCAATGATTTTAAAGTTTACGGGGTAGACAGCCTGAAAGAAGTAATTGAATTTATTGACGGAAAGAAGGATTTGGAACCTGTTTGCATGAACATCCGCGAGGAATTTCATAACCAACAACAGTTTTTCGAATATGATTTCTCCGAAGTACGCGGGCAGGAAAATGTCAAGCGGGCATTGGAAGTGGCCGCGGCAGGCGGACATAATTTGCTGATGATAGGCCCTCCCGGAAGCGGAAAATCGATGCTGGCCAAGCGACTACCCTCTATCCTTCCTCCCTTTTCGATGGAAGAATCGCTCGAAACAACAAAGATACATTCTGTTGCAGGCAAATTGGGAAGTTCCACCTCCTTGATGGTTCAACGCCCTTTCCGTTCTCCCCACCACACCATCTCGAATGTCGCAATGGTTGGCGGCGGATCTTCTCCGCAGCCGGGCGAAATAAGTCTGGCGCACAACGGAGTTCTTTTTCTGGATGAACTTCCTGAATTTAACCGCAATGTGCTGGAAGTTATGCGCCAACCGCTGGAAGACCGGATGATAAATGTTTCGCGCGCCCGCTTCACGGTAGACTATCCGGCCGGATTTATGTTGATCGCTTCCATGAATCCATGTCCGTGCGGCTACTATAACCACCCCGACCGCCCCTGTTTATGTGCGCCGGGCACAGTTCAGAAATACATGAACCGCATCTCCGGCCCTTTACTCGACCGCATCGACCTCCACATAGAAATTGTTCCCGTTCCTTTTGAAAAGATATCCGAACGCCGCCCTTCCGAACAAAGTATAGCGGTAAGAGAGCGGGTAGTCCGTGCGCGTGCCATTCAGGAAGAGCGTTTCAGGGATCATAAGGGTATTTACTGTAACGCACAGATGAGTACGAAATTACTCCACAAATACGCCACTCCCGACGCCGACGGATTAGCACGCCTGAAAACGGCGATGGAACGCTTAAACCTTTCCGCCCGCGCCTACGACCGCATATTGAAAGTATCCCGCACGATAGCCGACCTGGCCGGTGCCGAAAACATAGAAACCGCCCATATCGCGGAAGCCATCAACTATCGCAACCTCGACCGGGAAACCTGGGGAATGTAATTTTGTTAGTAGTCATTCGCCCTGCGGGCTCAGTTGTCATCATTCGCTTTGCTCATTAGTAGTCAGCAGCCCTGCGGGCTTAGTAGTCATCATTCGCTTCGCTCATTAGTAGTCAAGTAGGAATTGCTACTCTGACTACTCTGACTACTCTGACTACTTCTGACTACTCTGACTACTCTGCCTAAAACCTCCACATCAGCCGCGCTGTTCCCTGTATCGAGTTGGCCACGTTGCGCTGCGTGATGAGCAGGTAGTCGCCCTGAATACCGATACCGAACCGCTTGTTCAGCCACATATTGACCCCCATGCCGCCCGACACCGCAAACAGATGGCGCGCATCGGCAGTGCCGCCGAGTACATTGGATATGTCCCACTCCATCCCGTTGAGCGAGCCGCCGTACAGAATGTCGAAGCCTTTGTAAAGATAGTTTCCACCGACCCGCAGGTAGGGGTCTATCTGCTTAGAGTTGAAATAACTGCCCAGCCTCCATTGCAGGCCAAGCCCGGCCATGGCGAGGAGTTTCCTGTCGCCCGTGCCGACGGTTCCCTGAATGTCGGCCGCCCACTTGTCCGACAGCCTGCGGACAAGGGAGATATTTCCTCCGAAGACGGCGTGCCTCAACTGCATGTCGATATAATGTCCTGCGTCGGTGGTCGAAAAGGCGGAGAATCCCACGCGGTTGAACTGCAAGGCCGATCCCCCGATGCTGATTTCCCACTTGCCGACCTCATCGCGAGGACATTCCTGCGCACAGGGACACTCTTTTGAGGCGGGACACCCTTGTGCTAAAGCACACTTCTCCCCGGCGGGGCACTCCTGTGACCTCGCCGCTATCACGGCAATCAATGTTGCCGCCAAAAGTATGATTGTCCTTTTCATGGCTTACGGTGTTACTATTGTTATCGGAATGGGAATAAAGGCGAAATCCCCCACAGGAATGATTTCATAGCCGCCACTACCGTCTTCAACCAGTTGTCCGATGCGCGTTGCGTTACCCGGCCCGGCAATCAGAATCGATGAGGGACGAAGGTGGACGTATGAACCTACCACCACCGGTGTTTCTTCAGTAAACTCGTGCTTCGATTCACCGACGGAAGCCTGGCTCATACCACCGATGAGGGTAGTACCGGTGCTGAAGTTGAGTGCGAAACACTTGTTGTTCTTGCTCGCTGCACCGCCGGGTGTATAAAGAACATTCCCGGTTGGACTTACACCCGCCATCATGTACTTGGCCGAGAGAAGGAAGGCGTTATCGATAGTCATATTTCCCGGGGTCGGGGTCATGACGAAAGTATTCGGATTTGTATCCCATTCACCTTCCACTGCATTGAACGTGACACTTTCCCAATTCAATATTCCCCCGCCTGAGTCGGACATTTCCAATTCACGGGGCAGCGGATGGAAGTTTACCGGTATCAAGGATATCGTCGCATTGGCATAGGGGTTCTCGCCATAGAACCCGAGAGGATCGTCCAGCATCATTGTGAAGATGCCGGGCGTGTAGTCAGGCTCGTTCGGGTTGGGTTGCACCATGTAATAATGTTCTTTTTGCACAGTCGGCGACATCCAGCTCACCGGCATGGTAGGTCGGCGAACACTGACCGTGGAACCGGTCAGATCCTGCGCACTATAGCTTCTTTGCGGCAGCGTAATGTGCATACTCGGCCGGAGGTTCATATCAAGCGCATGGGCGCGTATCGTCCTGTTGATGTCAGTCAGCCAAGTTGGCAAGTCTTCCCAGTCTTCCTCGCTCGTTACCCTGCGCTGTGCCTTGATCGGAACGCTTATGTAGGCGCCGCCGTTCAGGTCGTTGGTGTTTGCAGAGATGAATTCCGGCACTAAAGATGTTTCGTTTCCAATCAGCAACCGCACATCTATCTTCTGCGGCACGTAGGTGTTTTCTGCCGATTCCGTGCCGTCCACCATCGCCGTGCCGAATCTGTCTTCGACCGTTCCAGATGTGGGCAGTTGCTCTTTCGGCACCGCGAACGTGCCGTCGCTGAGGGTCGTGAACGTTTTTCCCGGCATCCCCGGCATGTTGCTTACGGTTACACCGACTCCGGCCTTATTCCCGTCGAGGAGGAAGACTTGATAGGTGACACTGCCGTCTGCCGTGCTGACATATTCCGAGTGAGCCTGATCTTTATAGAGTGCTATCACATTAGGCTTGCCTCTTTCGGGTGTAACGTCTTGACCCGGCTGCCCCGGTTTCACGATGGGGGGCGGTGTTCCACCGTCTTGTCCGTCCTTACCTTGCAGATATCGCCAGAAGTTGTCGATACCAATCTGGTTGGTAGGCCACTTGTCGTTGGGATCGTCCGTATGGTGGTTCAGCAGGCCGTCGGAATCCAGCACGTCGTCTTCCCACAACTGATAGGCGCTCTTGCCTGCGGGGCCCGGAGCTCCCGGAGGCCCGGGAGGCCCCGGTTCCGATCCACCCGATCCACCGCCTGATCCCGGAGGCCCCTGCGCACCGTCTTCGCCCATAAGGTAGTGATAGAAATCGTTCATCTCGGTTTCGTCGGTCGGCCACTTGTCGGCTTCGTCCGTATGTGGGTTGTCCAGTCCGTCGGCATCTGTCACGTCGTTCACCCACTGTTCGTAGGCCGATTTGCCGTCTTTGCCCGGTGCACCGTCTTTGCCATCTTCTCCTTTAAGATACCGGAAGAATCCGGGGAGGTCGGTAGCCTCGTCCCAATCGATCGTGCCGTCTTCTACGGCATCTACCCAAACTTCGTAGGCGGACTTTCCGTCCGCACCATTCTGCCCTTCAGGCCCGCGCGGCAACAACATGCTGATGTCGTTCGAGCACGCATACATAAGCAGGCTCATAACCGCAAATAATAATTTTTTGATCATATTCATTGGTATTAATTTATTGAATTACACGACTAAATTTCATGACTATATCACACGACTGTATTACACGACTTTCATTACCTGAACCCGGAATGCATTAACGATCAATATTTCAGAAAAATAAGCGTATTCCGTTCGTCGTCCAAAAGTATACAACTATTATACTCAATACACAATTGTTGTGTTAAATTTCATTATAATTCTTTTTTTGGCCTGCTTCCGTGCTATTTTTCAAAAGCCCGCCGCCTTTTACGCAAAAGCCCGCCTGCTTTTCGAAAAAGCAGGCGGGCTTTTAAAATTTTCCGCTCGTGCTTTTTTAAAAAGCAGGCGGGCTTTTGGAATCAAACTTATTTAGTTCAAAAGTTTCACTCTCAGATTGCGATACCAAACGTCGTTGCCATGATCCTGGAAAGTGATAAAGCCTTCCCGGTTCGGGCCGCCGCAATTCATAAGCAGTTCATAAGCCAATGGCCATTCCGATTGCTTGAACTTGCTCTTGTCCAGCAGTTCTTTCCATTGATTAGTCCACAGGTGGTATTCCACTACGTTTACGTCGTTCAGCGAGTAAACCACTGTTCCCTGATAGCAGAGTATCTTTCCCTTGTTCCATTCTCCGGCAGGTTTTGCAGTCTGCGGTTTAGCCGGGATCATGTCGTAGAGGGAAGCAGACATGCGGTTGCCGTCGATTCCCAACTTGGCATCGGGGTGTCTTTCGTTATCGAGCACCTGATATTCGGGAGCGGAGATGTAGGCATACTCATCTTTCACTTCCTGCACCAGAATAAACACACCGGAGTTACCGCCTTCGGATATTTTCCATTCAAACTCGAACTCGAAGTTTTTCAGCTTGGAAGCAAAGACAAGGTCGCCACCGTTCTTTACATGCGCTTCGCCGCCGCCGGATCCATTGAGTTTGAGCGTGCCGTTATCGACTACCCAAAGGGCAGGAACTGTGTCCCTGTTGTATCCTCTCCAGCCATTGAACGTTTTACCGTCGAAGATCGTATGCCAGCCTTCAGCGTCTTTCGGGAAGGTAGCAATATCCACGGTCGGGAGATCCATCAATGTGTATTCGGGAGTTTGAACTTCGGCTGCTACTTCCGTAGCTGCCTCCGTTTCCTGATTCTCTGCTTTTTTCTTTCCGCCGCAAGCGGTGAAATAGAACATACATGCTACTGCACTTGCAAATAATAATAACTTTTTCATATATACTATATAATATATTATATTAATGTATGGGATTTATTACGGCATTGCAGCCAAGTTCCAGCCTGCACGGTAGTTGTGCTTGATCAGTTCTTCGGCAAATGCAGCCGCGTTGATCGGATCGGTCATGTCCTTGTTGAATGACGGGTGGCCGTCCTTGATGGTGAAGCCGTCCTTGATCACGATCTTAATCTCTTCGTTGCTGCCGATGTTGGTGAACTTCATGTTCGGGCCGTCCCAGTACAATTCTTTGTTCAGCGCCTGCAAACGAACGGCCAACACGCCCATTACGACCATTTCATTGAACGGGCCTGCTTCCGAGAAGTCGGATTTTGACAGCACGCGGTTTGCTGCACTTTCCTTACATGCGCGGATCCAGTCCTGTTCGTGTCCGCCTTCCATTGCGTTGTCTACGCGGCGAAGTACTTTCGGCAAGTTAGGCTTGCGTCCGGACAGCAACCAAGGGTTCACACCATAGCAACCGCAAATCAGCGTATCTTTCGTTCCGTGGAAAATCACCAGTCCGCCGCCTTCGCCCATTAAGCGTTTTTCCTGTGGGAATCCTGCGGGACGATCGGGCATCATGCCGCCGTCGTACCAGTGTACAACCACTTCCGGCATAGCCACCTTAGGCATATTGTCGCGTGCGGGGAATGTTAATTTAACGCGTTGAGCCTGCGGGGCGCAATCGTTCAGCAATAAAGTGGACGAGCCTTCAGCTTTTGTAGGATAACCTAATTTCAGCGCTTTAAATACCGGATGCATGATATGACATGCCATGTCGCCAAGTGCACCTGTACCGTAAGGCCACCAGCCGCGCCAGTTCCACGGATGATAAATGTTATTGAACGGACGTACAGCGGCAGGGCCTGTAAACAAGTCCCAGTTCAGTGTGGAAGGCACTTTATCGGCCTTTTCGGGAGAGTTTAATCCCTGCGGCCAGATCGGACGGTCTGTTGCACATTCTACTTTTGTGATCTCTCCGATCTCACCGTTCCATATCCATTCGCATACCAGGTTTACACCTTCGCCGGAAGAACCCTGGTTACCCATCTGAGTAGCCACTTTGTGTTTGGCTGCCAGTTTGGTAAGCAAGCGTGATTCGTACACGGAGTGTGTCAGCGGTTTCTGCGTGTAGGCATGTTTGCCCATCGTGATCGCGTCGGCTGTAATGATAGCGTGCGTATGGTCTGCCGTTGCAACCATCACTGCATCGATTGAGCTGCCCATTTCATCGTACAGCTTGCGATAGTCCCAATACTTTTTAGCCTGTGGATATTTTTCGAATACAGGCTTGGAATACTTCCAGTCCACGTCGCAAAGAGCAACGATATTTTCCGTTGCCATGTTGCGCAGGTTAGCGTTACCCATACCTCCGATACCGATACCGGCGATATTCAACTTGTCCGTAGGAGCGGTGTAACCATGACTTTTTCCTAAGATAGTACTGGGAGCGATGGTAAAAGCTGCAGCGGCAGCAGTCCCTTTTTGAAGAAATGATCTTCTTGAAATGTTTGACATAGTAATAATACTTTTATAGATTAGCACTTAATAATTTGTAATTTCGTCAAAAACAACCCTTTACAGGGTAAGCAGTCGCAAATATAGGGATTGCTCTGCTAATCGCGCTTCACATATAACGCTTTCTCTTTAAAAATAAACATTTTTAACACGGGATGCCCTATTCCAGTGCCTGATAGACGGTGTTGAGGAATTTCTCCCAAACCTGCGTGTCGGGAATACGGTTGGTGTAGAGCAAGATGATCATGTCTTCTTTCGGATCGATAATATAATCCGTGTTTGCCATTCCGCCCCAACTAAGCGAGCCTGCAGAAACCATGGGAGAACCGCCCCGGAGCGCATCCCATGCCGTGCTTGCGCCCGGATAAATCTGGAAGCCTATACCGAAATGGAAGTTGTCGTCTATGTTACCCGGATGCATCAGTTGGTCTTTCGACATGATCTCGATGGTACGCCGCCCGAGGATACGTGTATTGTTGAAAGTTCCGCCATTTGCTATCATCTGGCAAAGGTTGGCATATCCTTCGATGGTTCCGTATAGCCCCGTGCCTCCCTGCGCAAAGCGGCGGTCTTCGCCGAACGGATTGTCCCGTCCGCTCCATATTTCAAGCGGCACGATGGTTCCCGTACTGTCGGCACGGTAGCAGGTAACGAGCCTGTCTTTGTATTCTTCGCCGTAGAAATACGCCATATCCTTGATGCCGAGCGGTTGGCAAACGGCTTCCTGCACGTATTCCTGCAAGGTTTTCCCTGAAAAATATTCCACAAGATAGGCCACTACGTCTATCGACGGATGATAATTCCATCCCGTTCCCGGATCGTAAATCAAGGGCGCCTGCACAAGTTCCTTCACGTATTCTTCAAGTGTCGCATGGCGTACCGGCGGAGTGTCGCGCGAAGGCATTGCGCCCATTATGCCCGACGAATGGGAAAGGATGTGGCGGATCAGCACTTGTGATTCGGCTTTCCGTGTCTGTGGC
The DNA here is from genome assembly GCA_031285925.1 of Tannerellaceae bacterium. Taxonomy (GTDB): domain Bacteria; phylum Bacteroidota; class Bacteroidia; order Bacteroidales; family Tannerellaceae; genus QVMG01. The sequence goes on along the minus strand of JAITVG010000004.1, from coordinate 994 downwards.
GCATAAGGATCGCCGCCCGAAACAATCACCCGGTCGGTCATTTCCGGAATGTATTTCGACACCGGGTCGTCGAGTTGGAATTTACCCTGCTCGAAAAGCGTCATCAACGCTACGGTCACAACTGCTTTTGTTTGCGAATACATGCGGAAGATATCGTCTTTTTGAAGCGGTATCTGCTTTTCTACGTCACGCCAGCCAAAAGCCTTGTTGTGTATCACCTGCCCGTTTTTGGCCACAAACGTAAGCGCATGAGGGATGATCCCCTTGTCTACATACTCCCGAAGCAGGGCATCGACCCTGTCCAGCCGTGCCTCGTCCACTTTCACCTGTTTGAAATCAGGCTGATAATTGAATGTCTGCGGCGGGCTGTATGATTGCCCGTTGTCATTATTATATACACACGAGGCCATGACGAGCGCCAGTCCGATAAAGAAAAATGGTTTCATAGTACATCAATATTTAAGTGAATAATAGTGTAATATTAATACTCCTGCCAGCTTTTGATCCCGATCTCTTCCTCTTTCATGTTGCAGAAGGCCTGTATAAAGGCGCTTGCCAGACGGGCATTGGTGATCAGGGGGATGTTATGATCGATCGCCGCCCGGCGGATCTTGTAGCCGTTAGTCAATTCCCGCGTGGTATGATCTTTCGGAATATTGACAACCAGGTCGAACGTATGATTTGAGAACATGTCCATAACGTTGCAGTCGCCCGGCTCATCCGGCCAGTTTACCGCTTTTGCCGGAATACCGTTATCGTTCAGGAATTTCGCCGTGCCGCGCGTGCCGTAGATCGTGTAGCCCTTTTCCGCCAGCATACGGCTTGGTTCCAGAAGGTCTACCTTACTTTTCGCTTCGCCCGATGAAACCAGTACATTTTGCTTCGGGATCGTATTGCCGACGGCAATCATGGCCGAGAGCAATGCTTCGTCGAAATCATCGCCCAGACATCCGACTTCGCCGGTAGAACTCATGTCTACTCCCAGTATCGGGTC
>JAITVG010000229.1 GCA_031285925.1 Tannerellaceae bacterium | reverse complement strand
AGTTTTTCTTCTTCGAATATGTCCAGCACGGCAATTGCGGCGGCGCAGGCCAGGTGGTTTCCGCCGAATGTGGTGCCCAACATGCCGTAGACAGGCTTAAACATCGGGCTGATCAGCAGTCCGCTCACCGGGAATCCGTTGCCGATTCCTTTGGCTACCGTAATTAGATCCGGTTTGATGCCGGCATATTGATGGGCGAAGAACTTTCCGCTTCTTCCATAGCCCGATTGAATTTCGTCCAAGATCAGGCAGGCTTCATAGCGGGTGCACAGGGCGCGCAAATCCTGCATGAATGAATCTTTGGGCAATTGGATACCGCCTACTCCCTGTATACCTTCGATGATTACGGAAGAAACATCCCCTTTCTTTAATTCCGCTTCCACGGCTTCGGCGTCGTTCAGAGGGAGATAGGTTACGGCCAGGTCTTCATTGACGGGAGCGATGATCTTCGGGTTATCGGTCACCCGCACTGCGGCGGAAGTACGTCCGTGGAATGCGTGTTCAAAGGCCAATACCCGTTTCTTTCCGTTGTGAAAAGAGGCAAGTTTCAGTGCATTTTCATTGGCTTCGGCTCCCGAATTGATAAGGAAAAGCGAATAGTCGTCGTATCCGCAGGCTTTGCCAAGTTTGTCTGCAAGTAGCTGCTGGAGGTGGTTAATGACTGAATTGGAATAGAAGCCGAGTTTGTTCACCTGTTCGGTGATGGCCTTTACATAAACGGGGTGGCTGTGCCCAACCGATATGACGGCATGTCCGCCATACAGGTCAAGGTATTCTGTCCCATCCGTGTCCCAGACTTTGCATCCGAGGCCTTTTACTATTTCTATATTGAATAGAGGGTATACGTCGAATAATTGCATTATTGATAATTATTTATTGTTAATTACTTAAAACCCTGTGGGTTTTAAGTGCAGTCCTACTTTTTCTTCCAGGCCGAACAGCAGGTTCATGTTGTGGACGGCCTGCCCGCTTGCACCTTTCAGCAGATTGTCGATCATGGAGATGATTAATAGTTTGTCGCCATGTTTCTCCAGATGGATGAGGCATTTGTTCGTATTGACTACTTGCTTCATGTCCGGATTCCTGTCCGTGATGAAAGTGAACGAATGGTCGTCGTAGTATTCTTCGTAGATGCGGGTGATTTCACTCAGGCTCACCTTGCAGTCCGTGTATATCGTGGCAAAAATGCCGCGGGAGAAGTTTCCGCGTACAGGAATGAAGTTGATGCGGCTGTTGAAACTGTTCTGCAACTGGTGCAGGCTTTGGCCGATTTCTTCCAGATGCTGGTGCGTGAATGGTTTGTATATGGATATGTTATCGTTTCTCCAACTGAAATGAGTGGTTGAAGAGGGTTTTACGCCGGCGCCCGTAGAGCCTGTGATTGCGTTTACGTGCAACTCCGAATTTAGCATCAGATGCTTGGCCAGCGGGAGTACTCCCAATTGAATACAGGTGGCGAAGCATCCCGGATTGGCGACATATCTGGATTTGCATATCGCCCGGCGGTTCAGTTCCGGAAGTCCGTAGATAAATTCATGCGTATCGCTCTTTATCCGGTAATCCGTACTCAAATCGATTACTTTAACATGTTCGGGAATGGCATGGCTCTCCATGAATACCTTTGAGTCCCCGTGCGCCGAACATAGAAACAGGAGGTCTATCTGATCAAAAGGCAGTTCACTTGTAAATACAAGATCAGTTTCTCCGAACAGCCCGCCATGTACGTCCGCAATCCTGTTGCCGGCGTTGCTGCTGCTGTTTACAAATACAATTTCCGCATCGGGGTGATTAATCAGCAGGCGAATCAATTCACCCGCCGTATATCCTGCACCGCCAATGATCCCTGTACGTATCATAATATTTCACTAATTGAGTTAATTCTCTTCGCCGTTCACATTATAATATATCTTCATTTGATTGCCCAGAATTCGCGTAAAGCCTTTCACGTCGTCGGCCGTCCACGCTTTTTGCTCTTCACCGTATACGCCGAAATCACTTTTCATCAGGTCGTGATCGCTTTCCACGCCGACCAGTGTGTATGTGTAAGGGCGCAACGTGATGATTACGCGCCCGGTCACATTGCGCTGGCTGCTTTCAAGGAACGCTTCCATATCGCGCATGACCGGTTCGAGATATTGCGCTTCATGCAGAAACATGCCGTACCAGTTTCCGATCTGATCTTTCCAGTACTGTTGCCATTTGGTCAGGGTGTGCTTTTCCAGCATCTTGTGCGCGTTGATGATCAGAAGCGGGCCGGCAGCTTCAAAACCTACACGTCCTTTTATTCCGATGATCGTGTCGCCCACGTGCATGTCGCGTCCGATCGCCCAGCGATTGCCCAGTTCTTCCACTTTACGGATCGCATCCACAGGGCTTTCAAACCTCTCGCCGTTTACACCTGTGATCTCGCCTTTCTCGAAGTCGATGAACATGTCTTCTTCGATTTCTTCTTCGGCTTCCAGTTGGGAAGGATAAGCGGTTTCGGGTAATGTTTGGTTGGAGTGCAGTGTTTCTTTTCCGCCGACACTGGTTCCCCAAAGTCCCTTGTTGATGGAATATTCCATTTTCACAAAGTCGGCTTCGTAGCCGTGTTCCTTCAGGTAGTTGATTTCGTATTCACGGCTCAGGTTCATGTCGCGGGTTGGAGTAATAATCTCTATATTCGGAGCTATCACCTCGAAAGTAAGGTCGAAGCGAACCTGATCGTTTCCGGCGCCCGTGCTTCCATGCGCAACGGCTTGCGCTCCGATTCCCTTTGCGTAGTCAATAATGGCAAGTGCCTGAAAAATACGTTCAGAGCTTACCGAAATGGGATAAGTTCCGTTGCGCAGCACGTTTCCGAATACCATGTACCTGATACTCCTGTCGTAGTATTCCTGTTCGACGTTGATCGTCACGTGTTTCGCCGCTCCCAGTTTGTACGCTCTTTCTTCGATCGCCTTACATTCCTTGTCCGTAAAACCGCCGGTGTTGGCCAGGGCGGTATATACTTCATAACCTTTCTCTTTGGATAGATACATAGCGCAGAAAGAGGTATCCAAGCCTCCACTGAATGCTAAAACAACTTTCTTTTTCATGTCCTTATGCAGTTTATTAATTGTTTATTTTGTTTTTCCGGCACGGTGCGGATCGTTCGGGTCGAACAGCATGGCCGTGCAAATGCAGTATTTACGTCCGGTACGAATCAGCACGTCGTGATTGACGCAGCCTTCGCATCCGCGCCAGAAGGCTTCATCATCCGTCAGTTCATTGAACGTGACCGGAAGATATCCAAGTTCCGTATTCATCTTCATCACTGCTCCACCGGAAGTCAGGCTGAATATCTTCGCTTTCGGCCATCGCAGCCGGGCTAACGCGAAGGAGGCTTCCTTTACCCGCTTGGCGATTCCCTGATGGCGAAACTTTTCGGGCACGATCAAACCGGAAGTAGCCACATATTGTTTGTTTCCCCAGGATTCAATGTAAGTAAATCCGGCAAAGTCTTCTCCGGCCAAAGCGATTATCGCCTTGCCTTCTTTCATCTTTGTTGCCAGATAATCATGCGTACGCCTGGCAATACCTGTGCCTCGCACTTTGGCCGCCGCCTCGATCGTGTCCAGAATCTCGTCCACGTATACCTCATGCGAGGCATCGGCTACCATTACGTCTATCTCAATCTTTTCTTCCATCTTGTCAATTATCAATTATCGATTGCTACTAAACCGTTTCAACGCCTCCACTACCTCATTTCGGGAAACGCCATCGCGCGGAATGACAAGTATCGTGTCGTCACCGGCAATGGTAGCAAGTATTTGGTTGGAGGCATGGGAATCTATGTCCGAAGCAATCCCCATGGCATAGCCCGGACGTGTTTTAAGCACAGCCAGATTACCCGAAAATTCTATTCCGGGATGACTTGCCTGTTCCCCTTTCGATTGTATTAACAGGGTGGAATCGGGCAGGCGATACACATAGTTGCCTCCGCTGCCGGCGATTTTGACGATATTAAGCTGCTTAATATCGCGCGAAAGCGTAGCCTGGGTAGTGGAAAAACCATTCTCATTCAGTTTGTTGAGCAGTTCTTCCTGATTACCGACCATCTCCTTCCGTATAATTTGGCGGATAGCCTCCAACCGTTCCTTTTTACCGTTCATTATGTATATTTATGCAAAACCGGGTGCAAATATACAGGAAGCGATTGAATAAATATGCAATTCAGCTTCTTTTTTTCAGGAATAATACGATTACCAGGGCACTTGCTTGTTCGGGTCTTCGGAGCGGGGAGGATACAGTTCGCCGTCGCGGCCGCGGTTCCAACTGGTGAGCACAGCCGTCACTCTTCCCAACTGGGCTTCAACCAGGTTGTATTCGTTTTGCGCCGAATGTTGCTCAACGCTGTAATAACCCTCATAGCCGGCTTCGCGCAAGACCGACAGGCGTTTGGGTAAATTCGGATCTTCGCACGTATCCCACGGGATATGGGTGTGGGCAACATATTTGGCTGCGGCCTTTTCAGCGGCAATATTTTCGGCGGGCGTGCCGCGCCATCCGCCAAAGTGCATACAGATAGCGAAACCGGGATGATCGACGGCCTTGATCAGTTTTTCCGTATGGCTCCAATAGGCTTCCGGCCCCCAGTGGTTTTCGGCGCCTACCTTAAATCCGTAGTCGTAAGCAACCTGCGCCAACTCCTTGTAGCGTTTCACGATGAAATCGAACTCTTCATTCGTCCAACCGTCTTCTTCCTTGCGCCCGTTAAGCATGTAAGGGCCTGCGTCGAAGCGAATAAAACCAACACCCAATCGCTTGCCGATCTGCATATAGCGGTCTTGCCTGGCACGAAGTTCTTTCGGATCGTCGCCGCCGGCGTGCATGATATGTGCGCCGTCGACGGCAATATTCGGAACCACCAGCTGGCGGTCTTCGAGAGCGGAATACACTTTGTCGATGAAATCATCTTCCGTGCCGGTAAACATGCCTGTCCACAAGTCGGCGGCATCCAGGCCGTAACGGTATTTGCAGGTTTCAAAAAAGTGGAAAATATCCATCATGCCGGCCTTTACCAGTCCGTGGAACGAGTAGGAAAGCATGGAAATGCGCAATGGCTTGAAAGCTCCCCTGTTTACTGCCGCCGTTGCGGCCATTGCCCTGTTTGCGGCGGGGGTTGAAGCAACCACAGCGGCTGCGCCCAGCACCGAATTACGAAGAAAGTTACGTCTTGTTGTCATATTAAATTATTGTTTTATATATAATTATTACTATTGTCTCTTCAGAACATTATGGGTAGCCCCATCAACCTCCCCAAAAGAGAGCATCAATGATTGATAATAATCTTATGCGATTCCGGTTTGGAACCGTCGCCGGTATCTATCAACAAATAATAAATTCCATTGGGTAATCCCGACACATCGAGCCGCACTTCCCCGCCTTGCTGTGAAACAGCCTGCTTCACAACTGCTCCGCCGGCGTTATACAGGTAAACCGTATAATTGCTCGCTGCTCCACTTGAAGGCGAAAGAGGAGCTAATTGCGAAACCGACGTATCCGGGGTTACAGTCAATTCATTGGATGCGGGATCTTGAGATATACGGTAGGCGGATGGCGGTGATGGACTCATGCCGGGAAAGTCTACGGTGATTGAGATAGGATAATAATTTCCGGTTCCGTTTGCGTTGGTAGCACGTACACATAGCTGGTAACTGCCATCATCGATAAAGTTGTAAATCCAGCTCTTTGAAGTACTACTCCAAAATGTTGGGTCAATCCCCTGCATAAATACCCAATCGAAGCTTGTAATAGAAGCCTTTTCGTTGTATTGCGCATAGTAATAAAAACCGTATTCTTCCGGATGTGTAATAAGTGTTTCTCCGAATATTCCTGTGATAACCGGCTTGCCCACCCAAACTTCATAACGCGGAGTAGAAATACCGCCAACCGAGGCCTGGATCCATCCGGTACCAGCACTGGTTGATAACGATTCAACGGTAATAGAAGTGTTACTGCTACTTCGCATTCGCAGGTTTGAACTGTATGTCCAAGTTACGGTTCCTCCGCTGCCTCCGGTTAAAGTGTATGTACTGCCGCTGTTCAAGACAAGTGAAGGGCCGGAGAGGGAGGGAGAGATAGGGAGTGAACTGAATTTAGCAATTAAAGTACAAGATGCAGATGGAGTATAATTGAAACTTGCCGATCCGGATACTTTTACCCCGTTTAAATACCATCCCTCAAATTTCCATCCGGCTTTAGGTGATGCTGAAACAGATACAGTGCCGCCCTGATAGCAGGTTCCACCGCCGGATACTGTGCCTCTATTTGTGTCTTCACTTTGGACAATCACTGTATATGTATTTTGTACGGCAGGTTCAAATATAGCATAGAAGGTAACATGATAGCCTGGTAAACGTCCATAGAATGGATTGCTCAGGGAAGTATCATGCCTCTGACCATGAATTTCCCAAGAGTCGAACCGATATGCATTAGCGGGATATGCCATACAAACAAAGGGAATCATGTCATCATGATAATGAAAAATTCCTTCCGCAGGATTCGTAGTTCCCCCGGAAGGAGGACTACAGAGTATAATAATTGTTTGACTTGCCCGCGTTTGTTTTTGTGCATAAGCCGAAACCTTATAGGTAACCGTAGATCCATCCTCTGCAATTACGGTATAATCAACTTGCTGTGAAAAATCCTGTACACGAGCATGCACCGACGTTATGGTTGCCCCGGGAGCCAATGTAATGATTGGAGAAAGGGCAGTAACATCGGTGCCTTCTTCCATAATCAGCGTTATTCTCCAGTGGTGAGGACTGAATGCATTTAGCCCTCCATAACCAGGTTTCGGGAGATGTTCGTATACTATTTTATCGGCGAGATTGGCGACCTCAAATGAGGTGATGTTTTCATCAATAGCGAATGAAGGATTGAGTCTTTGAGCCGAGAGAGAAAAACTCCCTGTTAAAAGCGCTATAAATGCTACGAATTTAATAAATTGCGGCTTCATTTTTAGTGGTTTTATTACTGTTGTTTTGTTCAGTTATCTTTGAAAAATAGTTTAATCACTTATTGTAATTGCCAAAAACTTGTAGGTTATAGTTGAGCCATCCGATTTAATTACAGTATAATGAACCGGCTTAGAAAAATCTTGTACACCGACATCAGTAATTCCGGTATAATTAACCTGTTCCGATTCCGGGAAACCCGGTTCTTTGTGATATCCCCACTCTATTTTCGTTATGGTTACACCGGGCGCCAAAGTTACAATTGGAGCAAGAGAGGTAATATCGGTACCTTCTGCCATAAACAGATGTATTCTCCAATAGTGAGGACTCCATGCATTTGGGCCTCCATAACCGGGTATCGGGAGATGTTCATATGCTGTTGCCCTAACAGTATTAGGAACCGCGAATGAAACCACATTAGTGTCAATCGCAAATGAAGATGATTTTTCCCCCGGGTTTATTACATCGAATTTTTCCAGTGGAAAAGTTCCTTCCACTGGAGGAGTAGGATCATCCAAATCGTTTGTACAGGAAAAGCATCCTGAAATAAGCACCATAAGCGCTACGAGTTTAAATGTCTGTAAATTCATAAGTCCAATTTTTTATGTTTATAGTTACTTACTGTTGCTTAACAAATCCATTTCATATCATTTGTTTGACAATGTATTTCTCCCCCGTTTTTTTTTGACATCAACGGAACCCTAACCGTTGCCTGCCGGTTACAACCTTGTTGTACCTGCCGGAAATGTGCAGTTGGTTTGTTTGTCTTCATACTTTATTATATAAATAGTTCAAATACTTACAATAATCTGAATATCTGCAAGTTGGCCGTGCGCCAATTAGTGGGTTTATGCTTTGTAAAGCATACCACAAGCGATTCTCAAGCAACTTCACATATTAACCGCAGCAAGTTATAAATAAATATCATAGAAATCAAAGGGAAAGTGAACTATTTTTGTCGATAGGTATTGATATCATCCATCAAATGCGTATCCTGATCTAGGCGTTGCGGAAAGGTGTAAGCTTCCACCAGCAACGACCGTACCTCCTCCAAATACTGTTCCTTTATTTGTGTCGTTGCTAAAGATGCTAACCGTATAATATATTATAGGAGCGAATACTGCGGTGAGCGTGCCTGTTCCATTAATCAAAGGGATTTTATCACTAAAGCGCACATTAGTCCCTTTTGGCGAACCATTAACATACCAGCGTTCGAACCTATATCCCGGGTTGGGACTTGCATTACACGAAAAGTGATTCCTGTCATCATAATACGTAATTCCAATATTAGAAGTCAATCCCCCGCCAATGGGAGATTTATTTACTATAATTGAGCCTATTGCACGTGTGTTTTCTTGTGTATAAGCCCTAAATAAATAAGTGACGGTTGAACCATCCTCGCAAATTACGGTATATTCAACCTGTTGCGAGAAATCCTGTACACCGACATGTTTCAATGTTATGGTAGCGCCGGGTGCCAAAGTGATGACTGGGGTAAGAGAGGTAACATCAGTCCCTTTGGCCATAATCAGTGTTATTGTCCAGAAGTGAGGGCTCCATGCTTCCGGGATTCCACCATAATTAGAATACGGCGTGTGTTCATAGATTATTTTATCAACAAGGTTGGCAACTTCAAATGATATGATGTTTTTATCAATTGCAAATGCGGTTGATGAGGACACAAAATTATTAACCGAAGACAAGGCTGTTTCGCTGTTTTGCGCCGATGAGAAAAAACTTCCTGTTGTCAAGACAGCTATAATCGCGATGAATTTTAAAATTTGTGATTTCATATTGTTTTATTTGCTTTGCTTGTTCAATTAATATGGATAATGTGGATCATCCGGATAAATTACTGTAATAATCTGATTTCCATCATTATCATACTCTATATGCCGATAAGGATCACCTATAACAAAAACTGTAGCCTGATAATTGACTGTTGATCCATCCGGTGCAATTAGAATCCATTCTACCGGATTGGTGAAATCACACACCATACCTGATACTGGTGTGATTTTTACGTTTGGCGCCAAGGTAATGATTGGAGCAAGCTTGGTGCGATCAGTTCCTTTTGATAAAACCAAATATATAGTCCATAAGTGAGGACTCCATGCTTCCGGAATTCCACCATAATTAGGATATGGTAGGTGTTCAGTGCATACTGCATCGACGATACCAGGAAGTGCAAATGATGCAATATTGGGATCAACAACGTTTGTAGAATTACATTGGATTTTGATTGAAACCATGTTATTTTCATCCGTATCTTCATTGTTTGTGCAAGCAAATTCTCCTGCTAACATTATCATGATTGCAGCAACTTTTAAAATGTTTGTTTTCATAAGGCATATAATTTATGTATTTGACAATGATATTTCTCTTTCCGGCCAACTCTACATATAAACCGCAGCAAGTTATAAAGAAATATCATAGAAATTAAAGGGGTATGTGAACTATTTTGCCGAAGTATCAGAAAAAAACAACCGTGCCTTTTGAGGCTATATACGGGGATAAAAGGAGGGCTGAAAGCACGAAACACGGAGATATACGGTTTCGTGCTTTCAGCCCTAATTAAAAGACAGGCCTGAAACCATTCGCTGCGCTCGCTAATTCAGTATGAATAATGCAGGCTACATCTCCCACCCGTTGCGAATGTTGCGTGTCAATAAGCGGTTTGCATTCTCATCGTTGGTGATCCGGCGAGTTTTGGGGTCGTATATCAGTTTCTTACCGTTGCTCATCAGCGATACCGATCCCAGATTGAATGTTTCGTTCACTTCTTTGGCATATTCGAACGAACCGGGGCCTTTGCCCTTCCCCCGGCAGCCGTCTATCCATTGCTGCAACCAGCGCTCGGTGCCGTCGGGCAGCGCACTGCGGGGATGTTCGGGCATTGGGTGGCCTTTAATACCGGCATAATCTTTCGCACGAGCGCCTACGATGCGGGGGTCTTCCTTGAGGAATCCCGATACGATAGCGCCTTTGTCGCCAATGAACATCATGCCTTCGATGGGCAGGTCGTCTTCTTCATATCCTTCGGGACGCTGGGGTTTCATGCCGCCGTCGTGCCACTGAAGGATGATCGAACCCGAGCCGTCTTTGCAGGGCACTTCAAAACGGTAGGCGGCGGCCATCGGGTATGAATAGTCATTGATGATTGTTGAAGGCACGTTGTTTCTCAATCCTACCACGCGCGAGAAGCGGGTGCTTACCGATATGGCCGAATCCAGCTTCAGGGCATCGAACACTGACCAGAGGCTGTAATAACCCATGTCGGCAATAGCGCCTGCACCAAATTCGTACCAGCCGCGGAAAGTGGCATGGGTATATTGGGGATTGTAAGGACGCATCTCTGCCGGGCCTAACCACAAATTCCAGTTGAACCCGTCGGGAACAGGAGGCGTATCGGTTGGGACAAGCGGATATTGCGGCCATACGGGGCGGTTGCTCCAGTTGTGTATTTCACGGAGTTTGCCGATCGCTCCGGCGTCGATCCACTTTTTGATCTGATCCATATTGCCGTCGCCAAACGCATTGTAGGCCATCATGTGGGTAGAGAGCTTCGAGGCGCGTGCGGCATCTACCACCTTCATGGCCTCGGTCATTTTATTGCCCAGCGGTTTGTGCATGATGACATGTTTGCCGCGGGCAATACAATCCAGTGCCTGATAGGCGTGCTGATGGTCGGGCGACATGATCTTTACGGCATCCACATCTTTCATCTCATCCAGCAATTCGCGATAATCTTCCATTGCCCGGATCGTGCCCTTGTAGTTCGGGCGGTTTTTGCGATAATATATCTCCACTACCTCTTTCATCACATTCCGCCCTCCGGGAATCCCCTTGATGCCCTCTTTCCATCCGGGTTCGCCGATCAGGCTGCGCATCTGGTTGCGCAAACCGTTTTCGCTCCAGTGAATATAATCGTAGCTTTCACGGTTGGGGTCGGCCACTCCTACGATTTCGATGGCGGGAGCTTTCAGCAACGCATCGAGTTCGGAAAGCCCCTCCGTGCCGCAGCCGATATGCACCATGCGGATTTTATCACTGGGCGCCACCATGCCTTTCTTCCCGGCAGCAAACACGTGGTTGGGGACAATCGTAAAAGCCCCTATTGCCGCAGTGGTAGAAAGGAACGCACGACGGCTCATTTTTAAAGACTGTTTTTTATTTTCCATGTGAGAATATATTAAGTAAGTATATTTTGTTCGGGCAAAAAAGAAGAGCATCCGCTTTGTTTCGCTCCCGGCAGGCTTTTCAGACTATAAAGGAACGCAAATATTTCCGATTATAATGGAGAGGTAGAAAAAAATTAAATAACATCTTTCGCCCCGGGGCGAAAGTACTTCCGAGGCCTCGAAACAGGTTTCAGCCCGGGCTGAAAGTACTTCCGAAGCCTCGAAACAGGTTGCAGCCCGGGCTGAAAGTACTTCCGAAGCCTCGAAACAGGTTGCAGCCCGGGCTGAAAGTATTTCCGAGGCCTCGGAACAGGTTGCAGCCCGGGCTGCAAGTAGTGTCAGCCCTTTTTTCCCCTGTATTTATTCCACCAATTCCATTTCATTCAGCAAATAGCCTGCCCCGGCATATTTGTCCATAATGAACAGTACGTAGCGGATATCCACGATGATGCTTCGCTGATAGTCGGGGAGGTATTGGATATCTCCGCCTACACCTTCCCAGTTGCGGTCGAAGTTAATGCCGACAAGTTCGCCGTCGGCGTTCAACACCGGGCTTCCCGAATTGCCGCCTGTGGAGTGTGTTGTTGCCGCAAATGCCACGGGCATCCGGCCGTCGGCCGTTTGATAGCGACCGAAATCTTTGGCGCGGTACAGTTCTTTCAGCTTTTCGGGCACTACAAATTCCCAATTCTCCGGATCTTCCTTTTCCATTACGCCTTCCAGCGTTGTTTGCGCGTTGTAGTAAACGGCGTCGCGGGGTGCATATCCCTTTACCTGGCCATAAGTGAGGCGCATGGTTGAATTGGCATCGGGGAAGTTCATTTTTCCCTTTTCCATTTCCAGCAAGCCTTTCACGTAGGAGCGATGGGCGCTGGCATAAGCGGCGTTGAAACCCTGCAAGGCCTGATTCAATGCCTTATATTCTTCTGCTATGGATTGCGCAAACAGGATCATGGGGTCTTCTTTCAGTGCTTTGACCGACGGACGGCTCTTGAAGCGGTTGAAGTTGGCGTCGCTTCCGTAGATGGAATTGTCGAACAGGTGATCGATAAATAGATCGGTATTGCCTTTGAAACGTTTATCTATTTCGGCAAAATAAGCCGGTTGGGATGTGGCGGGAATTAATCTGCGGTACTCCGCAAGCATCGCTTTCGCGATCTTTTTATCCACCTCCGGCGAATAATCCTTATCGGCAAACCGGCGATAAGCCGTTTCCGGAACTGCCAACTGCTTGCTCAGCTCCGTTTTGTCTTTGTTTTTTATCGCTTCGGCCAAGTCATCCGTTTTAACCGGGGCTTGTGCAAACTCAATGCTGCGCATGATGCCTTCGTCCAACATCCACAGCCGGTAGCGGAGGTCTTTGCGGTCGCTCACTATCTTCTCCATCGCCTTCAGGGCGTCCGGATATTCCGTCTTTCCGGCGGCTTTTGCCCAGGCCGCCAAATGTTCCTGTTCTTCTCTTTTCACCTGCTCGAAGTTTCTCTTGTCGATCGCCCAGTTGCTTCCGATGGCATTCTTGTAAGCATTGGTCGAGGCGGCGTATTTCGCGGAATAGCGGATGCGTATTTCGGGATCCTTCAACATTTCGTCGAGCATAACGCGCTGGCGAAGTTCGCGCATATTTATGCGCACTGCGTTATCAATGTTGCGCCGTTCTTCAACTTCCCATGAGGTGTAATACTTCTTTGTCGCCCCCGGGAAGCCTATCATCATGGCAAAATCATTCTCCCCCACTCCCTTCAGCGATATTTTCAACCATTTCTTCGGATGCAAAGGTACGTTGGTTTCGGCATACGGGGCAGGATTGCCGTTGGCGTCGGCGTAAATACGGAACACGGAGAAATCGCCCGTGTGGCGAGGCCATGTCCAGTTGTCGGTATCCGCGCCGAATTTACCGATGGAAGAAGGCGGAGCGCCCACCAAACGGACGTCAGAATAGGTTTTTTTCGTGAACATATAATATTGATTGCCGCCATAGAACGCGCGAATCTCGACCGACATTCCCGGATTGTTCTGCAAAAAGGCTTCTCCCGCCTTTGCTTTGGCCAGGTTGTTAAGATAAAGCGGGGAGAGATAATTCATGCTGTTCGGATCGGTATCCTTTTCCAGTTCTTTCTTCACATAGTCCGTCACGTCGTCTATCGCTTCGATGAAGGTGACGGCCAATCCCGGATTAGGCAATTCCTTCTCGCGGGAAGTTGCCCAAAAGCCGTTGGTCAGATAATCGTTTTCCACCGTGCTGTGTTGCTGGATCTGATCGTACCCGCAATGATGGTTGGTAAGGAGCAGGCCGGCAGACGAAACGACCTCTGCGGTGCATCCCCCGTCGAAATGAACAACGGCGTCCTTCAGCGAAGAAGCGTCAGGACTGTAAAGGTCTTCCGCGCTCAGGTTCAGGCCGAGGCGTTGCATGTCGGCATACTTTTGCTGTTTAAGCAGGGACAGCATCCACATGCCTTCGTCGGCTGCGACAGGCAGTGAAAGGATTGCTGCGGCGAGTAATAAAATGATTTTCTTCATGGTTATGTATTGTTTTTTTATTCTTTTCGGAGAGAAAAAGGATGTTTGGCAAGCATTGAATTGTAGTACCTCCTGTCGCCCGTCACTTCTTTACCGATCCAGGCGGGCAATTCAAAAGATTCGTCCTCGGATTGCAGTTCGATTTCGGCCAATACCAGGCCTTCATTTGCTCCGTGGAATATATCGACTTCCCAGACGTGGTTTCCTTCTTTTACCTGGTGTCTCACTTTTTCGATCATGCCGGGTTCGCATAGTTTGAACAGTTCTTCGGCTTCGCCCGGCGAGATTTCCCTTTCAAATTCAAACCGGCTCAATCCCTTTTCGTCGGAAGCCCCTTTGATCGTAAGAAATCCTTTGCGCCCGGCCATGCGTACACGCACGGTTTTCTCCGGTTGGGCACAAATATACCCTTGCACGAAGCGCTCCGATTGGAGCATATTTTCGCGGAAGTCCCCCGTTACCAGAAATTTTCGTTCGATTTCCTTCATGTTATCTGATCGTCACCATCGTCGCCCCGAATCCGTATTCACGGAAGGAGGCATCCTGGTAAGAATAATTCCTGTACGTTGTTTTCAATTCGGTTTCGATCGCCTTGCGCAGCACTCCGTCGCCCTTCCCGTGGATGAAAACGATCTTTTGCCCTTTTCGCGAAGCGCAGGCGGAGAGGGTTTCGCGGAATTTATCCAACTGGTAGTTGAGCATGTCGGAATTGCTCATGCCGGCGGTCGTGTCCAACAGTTGGTTGATGTGCAAATCCACTTCTACGACCGGGTTGTCCGGCTGTTTCTTTTTTTGAACAGGGCGGGGCATTGTGCGGTCGGCCTTTGCTTTTTGCAGCATCGCTTCCTGAATATCGGCGGCGGAGACCAACAACTCCCTTTCGGGAATATCGTTGCGCACTACCGGAAATACCAGTGCGTCTTCATCAAAGAAATCATTGGCCGTGAAGCAATGGATTTTATAAAACTTGACCGTGTCCGGTTGCAACTCCACGGAAACCGCATTCTTCAGCGAATAAGGCTTATCTTTCTTGAAGGCAATAAACTGAATACATATCCTTTCCAGTTCATTCAAATCCTCCTTGCCGAACTCTTCCATGAATATGCGCGTATTGGGTTCGACGGTTCCACTGGAGCGGCTGTACCAGCTGTTATGCCGGCGGTTCATGTAGTTGTAGAACAGGAAGTAGTTGCTGTCGTTGATTAGGTAGGCTTCATAGCCGCTTTGCGTAAAAGTTTTGGGATCGACCGGCAGAAAGGCCAGCGATACATTCAATCGTTCTCCTTCGGGGGTTTCCACTACGGGCAATTCTTTCGGTTCGGGCGGTGCGACAGCGACAGGAGGCTGTGGCGGCGCCTGTTTTTTCTTTTGTACCTGCGACGTGTTTTCTTCTATCACCACGCACTCCCGGATCAGCGCCGGTATTTCAAAACCGTCTTCATCCTCAATCAAAACCTGATCTTTCCCTCTGAAGCTGCGAACGATTCCTCCGCCGACAGAATTAAGGAACCGGACTTTATCGCCTGTTTTAATGTTCATAACTGTTGTTATTTTCTTTTTCTTTTTTTCTCACTTTCAAACGCCGGATTTGAACCAGACGCAACAACACGATAACAAGCAAAGTGGCGCCGATCATACAATAATAATCGCTGTACGCCAACTTGGCGCCGATTCTTCCCGGCCAGCCGATCACACTCATCACAATCAGATAAGCCAGTAACACAAAACTTGTGATATTAATCTTTTTCATCTTTCTTCTCTTGAATGGTATCCGGCAAACTTAGATAAAAATAGCGATTTATAAGCGCGTCGGATAAGAAAATCAAAGTTTTGTAGAGAAATCGGAAGGTGCCGGACTCATATTCGCCCGGAATAATCAGGCCACTCTGCAAATCTGTTTGGATAGTCTTCATAATTTAGTCTTCAATTTTTTAGTTTTCAATGAAGACTACAAACTTAGATAAAAAGCTTCTAATTTTTCTCAGTTTAATATTTCGCCTTAACTTCGCCCCTGAATTCATACAGAAAAAGATAATGGAAAACAGGAAAATCGCACTATTTGATTTCGATGGTGTAATTGTAGATACGGAACCGGTCTACGACGTGTATTGGAACGAAGCTGTTGAGCGCTACGGTCTGGACATTCCCGATTTTGCAGATTTGATAAAGGGAACTACCATGGAGCATATCATGCAGGAATGGT
The DNA here is from genome assembly GCA_031285925.1 of Tannerellaceae bacterium. Taxonomy (GTDB): domain Bacteria; phylum Bacteroidota; class Bacteroidia; order Bacteroidales; family Tannerellaceae; genus QVMG01. Next base: position 19,516 of record JAITVG010000229.1, on the reverse strand, counting down.
TTTCCGTTTATCCGGAGGAATTTCAACAAAGAGTAAGGCGGGAAGCCGAAGCGTTCGAGCGGATTATGCCCATGCCGCTGATGCCGGGTTCATTCGAGTTCCTGAAATTGATCCGTTCGGAAGGTGTAGTGGTGGGACTGGTTACAAGTTCCGCCCAATGGAAGATCGAGCGCGCTTTTGAGATGTACGAAATGAAGGAATTGTTCGATACGGTAGTTACGGCCGACAGGATTACCGCAGGAAAGCCCGCCCCGATGTGCTACCTGCTTGCCGCTTCCGACCTGGGAGTATCTCCCGGTCAATGCCTCGTGTTTGAAGATTCCTTTGCCGGAATAGCGGCAGGCAATGCAGCCGGTATGCGCGTGATAGGGCTTTCTACAAGTAATCCCGCGGAAACGCTGAAAGACAGGGTGCATACTGTTATTCCAAACTTTGAACAGCGTACGTTCGATGACTACTTAGAGTGGTCGAAGTAAGCCGGTTGCTATTCTATCGGCACGTAAATCTCCGTTTTCGATTTCTCCGGCGCAGGCAAAAAGACCTCCGTGTTAAGCACGGCCGAAAAAGTTGTTAAACGCGGCAAATCCCTGTGTACACTCCGATACTTCTCGCTGTTTAACGGCAGGGGAGGGTGCGTTAAACAACGGATTCACGCTGTTTAACAGCCTTCCGGCATCCGCAGTTACGCTTTTTTTCATTTTTCGTTTTTTTTAGGCGCCGAAAGGCAAAAAACAGGGTGGAAAAGCTTCTTTTTCGCTCTTTTTTTGCCGGCTTTTCATTTTTTACTCCGTGAAGAGGGGGATTAAACACAGAGGCACAGCGGATACGGAATTTTTTATTTTGCTCATTATCAGAATAATAAAAAAAACGTATCTCTTTGCCTCTGTGTTTCAAATTGTAAGCAGGCGAGAAAAAAGCGGGAAAAAGGCAGGCATTCATGCTGTTGTTTTAGTTAAAATTTCCGGGTAGATCCGGCGGATTGAAAGGAGAGGTGAAAAATTGAAAGAATCTTTATTCTATATTTGTGCTTGGAAAATTATTAATATAATAAATCACTGCAAATGAACGAACAGATTAAACAGATTGCCGATCGCCTTGCCGGATTGCGCGACGCATTGGAATTATCTCCGGAAGAGATGGCGCGCGAAGCGCATCTGAGTAAGGAAGAATACTTGAAGATGGAAAGCGGTACGGTTGATATTTCCGTAAGTATCCTGCACCGGATATCGCAGGCTTTTGGTGTGGAACTGACCACGTTAATGTTTGGCAACGAGCCTAAAATGAGTTCTTATTTTATTACCCGCCGCGGGAAAGGTATCGCGGTGGAACGTACCAAAGCCTACAAATATCAGTCGCTTGCGGCAGGTTTTGCCGGGCGAAAGGCCGATCCGTTCTTGGTGACCGTACATCCCAAGCCCGAGGGCGAGCCTGTAAATCTCAATTCACATCAGGGACAGGAATATAATATGGTGATCAGCGGCCGGCTGCTGTTGCAGATCAGCGGGAAAGACCTGATACTGGAAGCCGGCGACAGCATCTATTTCAATTCGGAACTGCCTCACGGGATGAAGGCTTTGGACAGTCAGGAAGTTAAATTTTTAGCAATCATACTATAATAATATGTTAGATAGATTTTTAAACCGTACAACGTTCGCTTCGCAGGACGATTTCGCAGCTAATTTCAAAGTAAATATTCCCGAAAACTTCAATTACGCATACGACGTGGTAGACGCATGGGCGGAAAAAGACCCGGACAAGCGGGCACTCTGCTGGACAAACGACCGGGGGGAACATATAGATTTCTCTTTCGCGGATATAAAAAAGTATTCCGACCGGACTGCTTCCTACTTCCGCTCGCTGGGCATCGGGAAGGGCGACATGGTGATGCTTGTGCTGAAACGCCGGTATGAGTTCTGGTTTTCGATAATTGCCCTGCATAAACTTGGGGCTGTCGTTATTCCGGCCACGCATTTGCTTACTAAAAAAGATATTGTATACCGCAACAATGCGGCGGACATAAAGATGATTGTCTGCGTGGGCGAAGAAAACGTTACCCGGCAAGTGACGGAAGCAATGCCGGAATCGCCGACTGTAACACAATTGGTTTCCATCGGCCCGGAAATACCCGAAGGGTTCAACGACTTTCATAAAGGGATCGAAAGCGCACAGCCTTTCTCCCGTCCGGAAAATGTGAATACGAATGAGGATATTTCACTTATGTATTTCACTTCCGGCACGACGGGCAATCCCAAGATGGTGGCGCACGATTTCACTTATCCTCTGGCGCATATCACCACCGGAAGCTACTGGCACAACCTGCATTCAGACAGCCTTCATCTGACCATTGCCGATACCGGATGGGGAAAAGCCGTGTGGGGAAAACTCTACGGGCAATGGATTGCCGGGGCAACCGTATTCGTTTACGACCATGAGAAATTCAATCCGGCAGACATGTTACAGATGATACAGGAATATGGCATCACCTCTCTTTGCGCTCCCCCGACGATCTTCCGCTTCCTGATACGGGAAGACCTGACGAAGTACGACCTTTCGTCGCTGAAATACTGCACGATTGCCGGCGAAGCGCTGAACCCGGCGGTGTTCGAGGCTTTTCTTAAATTGACGGGGATCAAGCTGATGGAAGGTTTCGGGCAGACCGAAACGACCCTGACCGTATGTACTTTCCCCTGGACTGAACCGAAACCGGGTTCGATGGGCAAGGTCAATCCGCAGTACGATGTAGATCTGCTCCGGGGCGACGGTACTCCGGCAGAAGACGGTGAGCAGGGCGAGATCGTAGTGCGCTATTCCAACGGGCGTCCTCTCGGACTGTTCAAGGAATATTATCGCGACAAGGCGCTGACGGACGCTACCTGTTACGACGGCATCTACCATACCGGCGACGTGGCATGGCGCGATGAGGACGGATATTTCTGGTTTGTCGGTCGCACGGACGATGTGATTAAAAGCTCCGGCTACCGTATCGGCCCGTTTGAAGTAGAAAGTGCACTGATGACACATCCGGCGGTTGTGGAATGTGCCATTACGGGTGTTCCGGATGAAATCCGCGGGCAAATCGTGAAAGCAACGATTATCCTGTCGAAAGAATACAAAGACAAGGCCGGCGAAGAGTTGGTAAAGGAACTTCAAAGTCATGTGAAGAAAGTAACCGCCCCGTACAAATACCCGCGCGTAATCGAGTTCGTGGACGAACTTCCGAAGACGATCAGCGGAAAAATACGGCGGGTGGAAATACGCGACAAGGATAGGAAGTAGGGTAAAAATCCCTGCTGTCAGAACGGGTAACCGACGGCAAAATGCCAGGCAAAGTTCTTTCCGAAGTTGGGGTGGGCGACAGCCCATCGCCTGCTTCCCCGTTCCTGCGGATTATAGGCTTTGAAGCCGGTGTCGAAACGGAGCAGGAAGAAATCGAAGTCCAGGCGCAATCCCAATCCGTAGGATACGGCTATCTCTTTATAAAAGCGTGAGAAATCGAAGTTGCCGTCGGGCTGGTCGGTATAAGGCCGGATCGTCCAGATGTTACCGGCGTCGATGTAGGCGGCCAACTCGAATTTCCAAAACAGTTTCGTGCGATACTCCACATTCATATCCAAGCGGACATCGCCTACCTGATAGGCAAAACTTGTGGTGTCGGTAACCGCCATGCTTCCCGGCCCGAGTTCGCGAACAGACCAACCGCGCACACTGTTCGCCCCTCCTGAAAAGTAACGCCGCTCGAAAGGCAGCATCTCCGCGTTTCCATAAGGCGTGCCTACGCCTACTCCTATGTGAAAAGCCAGACGGCTCCGGTTGTCCAGCACAATTCCGCGGCCTGCATCAATATCCCCCTTTACAAACTGCGAGTAGTTCGTGCCGAATAAACTGTAACGCCCGTTCGCGTCTTTCGATGCTTTTGTCAGATTGGATAAGGCATACAGTACATTTCCTGCCGTTTCTACGGAAACACGCAGAGAATGTGTATTTCGCATCCGATTTTGCGAGGAATAATTATTAAACGAATAGATATATCCGGTGGAAACAATAAACTGGTTCGTGTAATTATACCGCAGAAGAGCTTCGGGAAGGCTGTTCTTAAATCCCGGATCGATAGAGGGAAGTAAAACATAATCCACATCCAGCAATTTCAACGTGTGGCGCGCCAGCACATTGCTCCTGTCCTGCCAGATGTAGTTCCATGATCCGGAGAAAATAGAACGCTCATACTCCGGGCGATCCTGCTTGTTGTAGCTCAGGCGCAATTCCGTGGAAGCCCTCAAACTTCGCTTGAAGTCGTAATCAAGGAACGGGAAAAGAAAACGGGGAAACAAAACGGAAGCCTCTCCGCCGTATTCCCAATAACTGTCCGAACCGCCCAGCGATTCATAAGCCCCGCGTATGCGTGCCGAAAACACCTCGCCGCCTCTGAACAGGTTGCGATGCTGATAAGTCAGACCGGAAGCGAATCCCAAATCGCCGGCATTGTTCGTTCCCTCCACATCGAAACCGACACTTTGCGGTTGGGAAAAAGAAGTCTGTATGACACAATCCAGCTTTAAGGTGTCGTTCTCCTCATATTCGGTAAAGCGCAGGCCTACGTTTTTCAGTGCCCGCAATGACGTAAGTGCGGAATAGGTTTGTTCCACATTTCGTTCATTATACAGTTGCCCCGATGAAAGATAGACCGCATCGCGCAATATGCCGGGGCGCAAAGTCCTTCCGCTCTGCCCGTAGATAATAGTCAGCGCGTTGTTTTTTACCGTATCTGTCGGAATAAAGCGCGTGCTTGAATTGTCGTCCATCACGTTATAGTCGGTCAGTATGGATACATTATTTATATAGTATTGCCGGTGAGGTTCTTCCGTGGCGGAACCGTCCGGATTGAATCTGCGGAAAGGCTTCAATTGCATATCGACATCCACCAAATGCCGGCTACGCGTACTGTCGGCCAAATAGCCCAGGTAATCACGGTTAAAGGCGTAGTATCCCCTGCGCCGCAACAGGGAAGTGATCCGTTGCCTTTCTTCATCGAGCACATCCCTGTCGAATAAATTCCCTTCTCTGACCAGAGGCGTAAGATTTTGCTGTGCGGAACGAAAAGCGCCGGCCAATGCCGACCTTCTGCGCGGGGTCAGGTGAGCGATACTGTCGATGCGGCTGTCATCCAACTTCGAGTTGTAGTTTCCTATCCGGTAGGGTTCGTTGGATATGACGCGGTAAGTAACTGCCGCTTTCTTTCTCCGGGCAGTATCGACCGACGAAGAAACATCCGCGTTAATATATCCTTTATTGAGAAGAAAACGCCTTAACTCCGTTTGCGACTGCTCCACCATCAGGGAATCGAGGATCACGGGAGCTTCCCCTATCCTTCTCAACTGTTTATTGAACCAGTTATTTTCGTTGCGCCCCGACCAGTTGTAGACATACAACTGCCATTTTACCAGGCCGAACAGTTTGAAATTGGGTTGCTGGCGTATATATGAGTTCAATTCGGAAGTGCTGAAATCAACGTTGTCGGATTCTATAACGACCTTATCCAGCAGGTAATGATCGTCTTCCACGAACTTTGTTGTAGTGCAAGAAGCCGACACAATCAGGAATACAGCCAAGCAAACGATACGCGGGAGAACCTTCATCATACTTTCATTTACATTTGCAAATGTACTTGAATTAAAATTAAATCCCCTAATTTTGTTTTTGAAATAATGAGAAACGCAATATGGTCAGTAAGAACAAATTAAAATATATCCGCTCGCTGGACAGCAAGAAGTGCCGCAACGAAGATGGCGTTTTTATCGCGGAAGGCAATAAGCTCGTTGCAGATATGCTGTACGCTTTCGACAGCGAATTGATCATCGCCAAACCGTCCTGGATGGCGACGCAGGGAAATATTCCGGCACGCGAACTTCTGATTGCCGACGAGGAAGACATCCGGAAGGCAAGTTTATTGAAGAACCCGCAGGATGTGATCGCCGTGTTCAGGCAACCCCAATGGCCGATCGGCGATATATCTCCGGAGAACCAACTGGTTCTTGTTCTCGACGGCGTGCAGGATCCCGGTAATCTGGGCACGATCATACGCGCGGCGGACTGGTTTGGCATCGAACACATTGTTTGCAGCCCGGACACGGCGGATGTTTTCAATCCCAAAGTGGTGCAGGCCACGATGGGAAGTTTGGCGCGAGTGAAAGTGCATTACACCGATCCGGAGCCTTATCTGACCAAACAGAAAGAAGCCGGCATTCCCGTGTACGGCACATTCCCGGAAGGCGACAACATGTATCACCGGGAACTTTCCCCGAACGGATTTATCGTTATGGGAAACGAAGGGAACGGAATACGCCCGGCCATAGCCTCGCTGGTGAACGAAAAGCTATTCATCCCCGACTATCCTGCAGGGAAAGACACCTCGGAGTCGTTGAACGTAGCGATGGCGACAGCCATCGTATGCGCCGAGTTCAGAAGAAGATTGTCAAGTAGTTAGAGTAGTCAGAGTAGTTCTATATATACTAACTACAGCCTTCTATCCTGCATTATTCATACTCTTTTTCAGCGAGCGTAGCTCGTGGCCGCAGGTCTGTCTTTTGCTGTCAATTCAACGCGGAGGACACGGGGACACAAAGTTGAAAGGACACAGAGGCGTGCCATGGCACGCAAAACTCCGTGTTCTCCGGTTCACAACATGCTCTCCGTGCCTCTGTGTTTAATCTTGTAAAGGGGTTGAAACCCACAGAGGAACCGGCTTTGAAGCCGGAAATAATTAACCGTCAGCTAAAGCATGACGGCAAAAGACAGGCCTGCGGCCACTCGCTACACTCGCTGAAATAAAGAGAGAATGAATAATACAGGCTATATATACTATTTCTTCGTACTACCTATACTACGGCGCCGTTGTATAGGTACTACGAGCGCGTACTATATATAGAAACACTTTTTAACATTACGTAATATCTTGTGTGCGCGTGTGTTAGGCTAATCGGCCATGTAGTCACTCACTGCATGGAAAAACAGGTATAATCGTGCTTTTTTGCCCCGCAGATAATATTTTTTCATAATCAGTATTCCGAAATTCCGAATTATTCACTTTCTTTGCTTTTCAAAAGAGTAATACACAATAGTTATGTATCTGTCCGGCACAAACTACTTCTTTAAATTGGGATTAATTAACACTCTTGTGTTGGTTTGTTCCGGTTATTTCTTAGAGAGAGAGAGGTAGTATAAGTATCCCCTTATTATTTATTTTATTCCTTATTTTTTGCGCTTTACAACCCTGTAAAGTGTGCTGTGTTTTGCCTGCTCCAAGCATGGTACAGCCTCCGCTGTGCAATACGCCGGTGCCATATTTGAAACTAAAAGTTAGGCAGGGAGGGTGGTTATGATGTTTTTTGGTTTTGCAGCAGCGCTTTTTTGGGGCATATTGGCCGGGATATTAGTTGCCGGCCTTGCCGCCTTTTTAATAAACGCTTTAACAAAGATGCCTGTTTGGCAAACAGGATTGGCAGGCATTTTCCTTTTCATCTTCCTTTCGTTCCATTTTGCGGCTATCATCGGCGGCGCAAGGGCTAAAAGTATGCTGACCGACATGGAAGTGCTGAGCGCAACTGTCGGCAGGGCAACCGATTGGAGCGATCTTGTCGATGAATATACTTTTCTGAAACCCTACCTGAAAGAGATAGCGGCCACCGCAGCCGACGAATTTATCACCGCGCAAATGCAGGGAACCGACATGAAAACCTTTTTATTGACCTGCATCAGCAGCGCCATCAACCGGTTTATGTGGCGGCATGCTGCATGGGCGCTGGGTGGGATCATTGTATGTTTTGCGGGCGTAGTGGCATTGGATGCTGCGGCAAATGGCGGAGGCGGCAGGAACAGAGGGCAGCGACCGGCAGTTTCTTCACCGCGCCGGAGTAACGGTGCACATGTCCGTCCGCGGGCGCATCGCAGGATATAATTAATAATTAACAATTAAATAAATAGTATTATGGACAGATTAGATCTCACCAACCCAAACCACATTCTGGTAGGTTTAGGCGGTACAGGCGGCAAAGTGCTGAAAGCTATCCGCAAGCGTATTTTTCAGGAGTTTCCAAACGATGACGACCGTGCAAAGCTGGCTATCGGCTTTGTATACGTGGACTCTACACGTGAGATGATGGCACCCGGCGATCCTTCATTCCGGGTGATGGGCAAGGATGCCTCATTCACGGAAAGCGAGTTTGTAGATATTAAGACGGTAGACTTGAAGCAGATATTGGACAATGTTTCCAGTTTCCCCGGCCTGAAGACTATCGTGAGAAATGGCGCTTCGATGAAAAATACACTGGGCGAGGTAGGAGCCGCTGCCGGGCAGAAACGCCGTGCCGGACGTATCCTGTTTGCTGCCAATTGCAACAGTTATCTCGCTGCTCTTAGAGGACAATATGATAAGGTAAGGGATATTACAAACAATGATAGCCTCAATATTCATATCTTCACCGGATTGGCGGGTGGAACAGGTTCGGGTTCAATCATTGACGTCATTGCACAAACCCGTGCGCAAGAAGCTTATAGACATGCCAATATTATGGTCTACGCCATGGTGCCCGAGCTGGATATTCCGGCAGGATGCCAGGCCGGACGTTATCATCAGAACGGCTATGCGGCACTGAGGGAGTTGAGCGCACTCAATGTCGGTCGTTTCTTGCCTTCGGATGTTATTCGCGGCGACGAACATGTAAACTTAAATATCACTCCCAACAAACAGTTCGGATTGATGCTTTATTCCAACGTCAATGAAAACGGAGTAGTGGTTAATTCGTTTACGGAGCTTCCCCAACTGTTGGCGGATACGGTGTATTTCCGTCTTTTCCTCGAAGAAAAGAATGGTACGACAGACGGCTTCCTGCGCTCTTTCAGCCTGGAAAACATTAACGATTTCTGTGTAGAATACAGCGAAAAGTTAAGAGGCAACGACAAAGAACGCGCCCGCACCAAAGCCATCAGTACGTTTGGTATCAAGCGCATCATCTATCCGGAAAAGCGTATACTGGAACATATCACCTACACCATCGGCGAACGTGTATTGCTTCAGATGCAATACAACAATTTCAAAGAAGACTTTGGATTCGTGAAGGAATCTGCCCGCAAAGACTATCGCGAATTGTATATTAATGATAGGAATCTGCGCGAATGGAGGCTCGACGACAGCCACCTGATGCTGGAAGAAAGAATATTTGATACCGACAGATATTGCAGCAGGATAGAAACTTTTTGGAGTGAGATCACTAACGATTACTCTTATGATGCCGCTAGGGGGGTAGATCCGGAACCGTTGCGGTTCCTTGAAAATCACTGTGCCGAAACGTATAATACTGCATTTCGCAACAGGCAGGGAGTTGAACCTTACTATCAGGACAAAGGGAATGACCAATTGCTGAGAGAACAGGCACGGTATATTATAGAACGTATAGAAAGGGATCTGTATACGAAGTGGTATGAAGGTTTTCTCTCGCTGGAAGATTTACTGAACATCTGTAATACGGTGCTGACTTATATCAGGAATCGCAAGGACCGGATAGAAGCGGATATTGCCGGAGTAGACGAAAGGATTAGTTTGAATAAAGGCGATGCCGACGCTAACAATTACGACTTCAACAACTTGTCGTTGCTGCAACGCGCTACAGGGAAGTCGCCCCGTCTGTATTCCGACCATCAGTTGATTATGAAAGACCTCTATACGCTGCGCACTCAGCGAGTGGCTTACGAATTTGAAGGCAAGTTGCTGGGCAAGCTTCGTGCAGTGTTTGAAGAGTTTAGTGCGGAAGTCAGCCGGTTCATCGGCGTATTGCTTGTATCGATGGACGCTGCCGAGAAACGCATTGCCGACCGTAATAAGAATACGAAAGGAATAGCTGATTTGTCGGGCGCTATTGTTGAAGTGAGCGAAGATGAGAAGATGCTAAAAATAGAACAGGCGCTTATTTTGGACAAGAACCAGCAGGAAACATGGGCAGGAAATATCCGTAAAGCTATTGCCGGTAATCGCACGTATGCGCACTTCAGTGAATTGGCGGACACAACGAACGATGATGTCATTTTCGATATCTTCGATACCGAGCTTAGCCCGAGAGTGCGCGAAAAGCATGATCAAGACTATCAGCATGACAAAATATTGGGACTGAACGTACTGCAACAATTGCAGAAAGTGCTGCTCACCGAAACAGATATACGCAATTTTGCTAATGATGTTATTAAAAAGAGCGGCACGTTCCTGAAACTCGATGATGGAGAACTGTCGAAAGCATTGAATAATAATCCCAATCCGGTGGCTCAGCCCGAATCCATCAATCGCAAGACGATTCTTGTATCGATGCCTGCGGACGAGGGAAACGAGTCGCTCAAAGTATTTGCCGATAGACTAAAATCGGCCTTCCGGGGAGCTTTTGGTAATGCAACGCCGGGCAGTATCATTCAGTTTGACACATCCGGCTCGCGAATGAATGAGATTACAATCGTTTCCGTTCGTTGCTGCTTCCCAATGCGTGCCATCTCCTGGTTGCCTTACTATGATCGTGCCTACAACGACATGGTGAACAACAGGAACGAAACCGAAGCCAGAGAAGCCCGTATCCTGCTCCACAGCGAAGGCGACGGAACAGATTTGCCTGAATTGATGGGCGAAAGGAGGATTTCACCGCAAGAGTTTATTCCTTATCTGTTTATAGCTGTCGCCAACAATGTTTTGGCTATTCGCGAAAATATGCGTGAAGAAAAGGGTTGGTGTATTGTGACGACCGATATGTTTGGCTCCGAGATAGTAACACTCATCGCTCCCCGGTTTACGGATATACTCACCAGCGAGGAGCTGACGGAAGAAGTGCTCGATACCATCAAGGAAAAGGTAGACGCACTCCTTAAAAATCCGGATTTGAAGATGAGCGAACGTTCAGCTATGGTGGAAGCGGTGAAAGTAGTGATGCGTGAATATGTAAGCAGGGAATGTGCAAGCCCGACATCGGCCAAGTATCAGCAATATGCTACGGAAGCAACGAAAGCAATCGAATTAATAAACAAGAGATAAAATAGTTATGGCAAGATCGAGTGAACACGACAGATACAAATATGGTATCTGCACCAATCGAGACAAAGACGGAGAGGGAAAACCCTGCCCGAAGTTTGAAAGTAAGGAAGTACAGGCTGTAAGGGCTGCGCAGGATTTCGTATGCGAAGAGTGTAAAGAACCGTTACGTATGGTTCCTCCACCTAAAAAAGGTGCGAACATGAAACTGATATTCGGGATCATTGCGGCCGTGGTGATTTTGGGAGGCGGAGCGGTCGGTTTTATGTTTATGGGTGGTGACCCTCCTTCTCCTCCACCTCCTCCTCCGAAACCGGGAGGGGATCCCATTAACGTAGCTAAAATAAATATAACCGACATAACATTTATGGAAACGGCACAGGATATGAAACTGAAAAAGGATGAAACGAAACAGTTGAATATCAATTGCCATCCCGCTAATGCGAATGAATCCATTGTATGGAAATCGGATAATGAAGCGGTGGCTACGGTATCACAGGATGGTATCGTTACAGCGCTTGCAGCAGGTAAAGCCATTATCGCAGCCGTGGCAGACCGTTCACAGACAAAAGCTGAAATAGAAGTTGTTGTATCTGAAAGTGGTAATGGCGGTAATGGAGGCGATAGCAACGGCATCATAACCAAAGACCTGGGTTATGCCGTCTACAAAGGACGCATGAAGAATGGCTTGATGAACGATGATAACGGAGTGCTTACATTTAAAACCACACATATCATCGAACCGCGCGATGTGAAGAAGCGCGAAGCGAAAGCAGGCGAAAAGGTGATTGGTATCTTTGAGGACGGTCATCTCACTACCGGTACGTGGTATAAGAGCGATGGAAATAAAGAAGTGATCATTCCGTAATGAGGAAGCCGGCTATTCAGACTGTCCGTATGCTCCTTTTGCTGTTCCCGTTCATTGCTTGGGGACAGCAAACAGGAAATTGGGGAACCGGAAAACTCCGCGAGTCGGTAGTTTCCGTTTCTTCCGATATTCCTTATGCCCTTGTGGCCTACGACTTTACGGAACGCTACCTGACTCAACTCCAAAGCATGCCGGCTGCCGAAAGGAAATCAAGGATGGAACGCGACGATGTACGGATTCTTCAAGGCGGTCTGCATCATTTGAACCTTATCGACGAACAGACAGCCATGAACTTCTCCGAGAGGGAAAACCGTTATACCGTATCGTTTGCGAATGAATCGCTGCTGCTGATCGAACTTTCTTTCCCGGCTTCGTGCCGGTTGCTGACCGGAATGAACCTGAAAGAGCTGGAAAATGCATTTGTTTCGGAACTCTCGACATTACGATATGTGGAACCGTCGGTGCCGCTTGCAGGCGGAGAACTGAAGAAATTGGCAAGCGGTTATTATATGAAAACAGGCGATGCCTATTATATGGAAGAAATCAACAATCATCTTTACTATGAAGAAGTGAAGGGCAACAAACGGTTGGTGTTCAGCAAGGATCATCCGGCGGAGAGTGTGTTCAACCTTCTGCTCTCCGGAGAGATGGATTGTGATCTGTCGGTCGATCTTACGGTTCGCCGGTACGGATTGAAAAAGGATCGGTTTACGGTTCCGCTGCGTTCGTGGATAAAGTATGCGGAAGTTCGTGGTTGCAGGCTGTATGCAGGCATTGAAGCATTGGATACCGACTGTGTGAAAGCGTATGTGTTTGCCGTAAACACGGTGTTGAAATATAATCATGTGATGAATGTTGAGGTGCCTTACGCGCTTTTGGGCGAAAAGAAAGGTACCATAGCAGGCGACATCACCCTGTTTGTCCCTACACACAATATCTCATCACTGTTTGGCGAACTGAATGGGGAAAATACAACCCCCGAAAAGAAAACAGGAATAAAATGAGAAAGATAGTTACTGAATAATTAACAGGTAAAAAGATAAGATAATGGAAAGAACTATTTTAAGTTGGGTGCTGGCAGTTGCAATAGCACTGATAGCACTTCCCGTTCAAGCCCAGGATGACGTTAAACTGGAAATCGTTGATGGTTTGTATAATGCAGGATTGAAGGCTAAAATAGAAATGTCTACCGGCAGATTGCTTACGGAAATCAACCGGGCATTTAAGGAAAACAGAGCCTTGAATCTGGCACTCATGGAACTCTCCGAAACAGCCGAACGGGGCTTGAATGCGCTATGGGAGAATACACATTTCTATTGCAACGAATCGGAAGTGCTTCAGTCGTGCCTCAATAACGGCAGTGGCTATCAGGTACGCCGGATCCCGTTGATCATTAAACCGATGGGAGAAACATTGGATGATAATTACCAGGAAGCTGTGATCAATTATGATGCGAACGGAAAGATTGAACGTTTGAATTTTACATTAAGTACCACGATCTATCAGGACGTGATGAAAAAGGGAAAGACAGTGACGGAAGTAGCCCGCCGGCAGGAGATACTTTCCTACGTAGAGCAGTTTCGCACGGCCTACAATGAAGAAGACATCGTGTTTTTGGAAAACATATTCAGCGAGGACGCTTTGATCATCACCGGAGTGGTGACTAAAGTGAAGAAGACCGACGGAGCGGGAGTTACATACGATAAGGTAACTTACAAGAAGCAGGGCAAGCAGGAATACATTGCCAACCTGAAACGCAGCTTTGCCGTAAACAAATGGATCAATGTGAATTTTGATGAAGTTAAGGTTGTCAAGCATCCGAATCCGAAGATGGAAGGCTTTTATGGAGTGACGGTGCATCAGCTTTACGCGAATAGCAGTGGATACAGTGATGACGGCTATCTGTTTATGCTATGGGATTTTCGCAACAAAGATGAGGTGCAGATTCATGTGCGTACCTGGCAACCGCGCTGGATGAACAGCAACCGTACGGAAGAAATCGCTAAGGAAGAAATCTTCACTACGGGTGATTTTGTAATCGACTTGTAAATCTGATCGTATGATGCAACAGATATTTCATATTGTATTATTGATACTCCTCACAGGGGTAGCAGGGATGGATGCACATGCGCAAAGAACCACGTTTATCGACTTTAAGGAAGATCCGGCAATCACTGTTGCTCCCGGCCGGGTGAAGATTATCGTTTATTCCAATAGCGATAAAATGACCATGCAGCATAGTTCGGGAGAAGAAGAGGGCGTAAAAACAGCGGCGGAGGACGGGACATTCTGTTACACGATTGATTATGCTTTCCCTGAAGATTATGAAGATGAGTTTATTAAAACAACGCTGATACTCCGTTTACCGGCAGGACAGGAAGAGGCGAAGCTCACGCTGTGGGAAGGGAAAGCCTATGTGGGTACGTTTAACGAAAACTTCCTCACGATCGAAAGGAATGGCGACCGCGTGTATCCCGAATCAAAAGCGGCCAAAGTGACATTCTTGTCCGAAGTACAGAAGCTTACCATTGAATGCAACGGCGCCGTCTGCTTCTCGAACGGAGAGGCTGTGACAATGAACGGGACGAATATGACGGCTTCGATAAACCGGGACGGCGTACTGACGGAATACAGTATCGCCTTCTCGCTTGATGAGGCAATGCCGACAACCACTTTTGTAAAACATCCGGTATTCAATATAAAGGTAGATAACCGCACGGCTATTCCCATTGACCTGGGAGGGGATTTGGAATATAAGAAATCGTATAGTTATACGGTTGTAAGCAATGTGAAGGTAATCGAGAAAGAACTCTCATTCGATGAGGTGGTGGCCAAAGCGGTGGCCAAAGAAAACGAATCCGACTTTTTCGCGGCCGCCAATGCCTGGGAGGACGCGCGGAGCCATGTGAATTGTCCGATAGATCGAAGAGGCGAACTGGAAGAACGATTGGGTAAAATGAGTTCGGCGCGCAGATTTCTGTTTTATGCCGAAAAGTTCGAAAGGCAAGGAGCAAGAATTGAACGCGAAGAAGGATTTACAGCCGATAGTGTATTTGTCTACTTGCGTGGAGCTATCCGCGCTTATCAAAAGGTGTTGGAATACGCACCCGGCGCGTCGATATATGCCGAACGTATTACAACATTAGACACAAAACTGGATAATCATCCGCTGAATATGAAGGAAGACACCGTATTGGTGCAGTATCAGGTAATCACCGGTAAACATCCCGGTGGGGGAGGAATCCCGATTTACGCATCGGCTACGGAAAAGAAGCCGAAGACAAATAAAAAGGATGAACCGTTGGGGCTTACGCGCGATGACGGTTCGTTCCGTCTGGTTTTTGAAACTGCGCCACCGGCTTACCTTTATTTTTTTGGCGACAAAGAATCGTATGCCATCAGCAGTACAACGACAGAAATAGTATTTGAATAATATTTTATTAACAATTAAAACAATATCAATTATGAGAACTAAACATGTATTAGTTGCCTTTGCGGCAGTATTAGGATTGTTACTTGTATTTCCGGAGTCTGTGGTCGCCCAGAAAAAAAGTAAGAAGGAAAAGACGTTTGTATGGGAAATGCCGAAGCCGTCGGGTGATAAAGACATCGATGCCTACCTGTCGTCCTGCGATTCGCTGTATAACTTGATTTCGACTTACAGATCCGATCTTGCAACGTATCAATACCGGGAAGTTGCTTTTTCCGCAGGAGGTAAAGACTATCTTTTGAAGTGCATGATCGATTCGGTCGGCAATAAATTTCTGAGCGAAGGTATGGGACGGTGGCAGGCGGCACATGCTGTCCTTATCGGCACGCAAATTGCGCTGGACGCTACTGCGCTTAGCTTGCAAACGGCAACTGCGGCTTTGGCGCTTCCCAATTTGGGATTGAAAGCCTTTTCTTATATCAAACCCGTAAAAGACTTGGGGCCTCATGTTATCGGGCAGGGGATAAAAGAAATTCCCGAATTGAGAAAAGAATGGCAAACCACGATGCGCAAGTATAGCGCCGCTCGTCAAAGCGCTATTGCTGCCGAAGCGTTGGAACCGGCCGTTCGTGATTTATTGATGACTGAAATGGAATTGGACGCCGACACCTTTAATAAATGGTACGGCAAGTACATATTTATTGCCGAAGATATACATGAAGCGGCCGAAGGCATGGAAACCCAGATGGTTGAAAAGACCGAAGCCGAAAAAGATGCAGGCAATCTGCTGACCGATTATAAGAATTTCGGTGTATCCGATTTGCCTGAAGATCTGATCCCCCCATCAGAGGAAGAAGAGTATAAATTGTTGAACGGATAATCCATCTAAATGTTTTCCGAAAATTGTCTAAATGCCTTTCCAAAACCATCTAAATGATTTTTAAAATCATCTAAATGGTTTTGCAAAGGCAATTAGATGATTTTTTCTACTTGCTTTCGCCTTTCACCGCAGTTGCTTCCATACCGATCTTTTGAAAAGCGGCGGCGATTTTATCTTCCGTCGTTTTGTCCGCGCGGTAGGTTACTTCCGCCTTTTTAGTCGGCAGATCGCATTTAAGGTCGGTTACTCCCTTTTCGAATGCGATGTTCTTTTCTATCTTTTTCACACAATCCGCGCAGTGCATACCTTCGATTGCGAAAGTCACTGTTTTCTTGTTGTTCTTCTTCTCTTTTGCATCTTGGGCATAAGTGAAGGAAAAAGCGCAAAGTGCGCACATCATAACTAAAATAACTCGTTTCATAACTGTTTGAATTAAATGGTGAATAATTATTATTTATAAACGTTGGATATTAAAACGCAGACCGATATAGATCTTCCTTCCGTGAACCGGTCCCCAGACCATTGTGCCGTCGAAATTGCCGCTACGTGGAGTGGCTGCGTCGATGACCGGATTGGGTTGCGTGTAATTAAACATGTTTTCGGAACCGACATATACCGACCATTTACGGAAGTACTTCGTGACTTGGGCATTCCATACCTGATGGGATTCAAAAGTATTATTCCATAGCGGGCTTGCCTTATCGGGAGTCGGCATCCGTCCGCCGCCGTTGAACTGGCCGGTCAGGTCGAATTGCCATTTCTTCAGCGGTGTTTGGTAAGAGGCCGTAATCAATCCCTTGTAGTCGTTGAGCAAGGGTTTCTTCAATCTTTTAAGGCCTTCCGCAGTGTTGTAGTCCGTTTGCGCATCGGTATAGCGGTAGGCCGCCGTGAGAGTGAATCCCCTGAAGAAGGGGTAGGTAGCTTCCACCTGATAGCTGTTAGAATATGATTTCCCGGCCAGGTTATAAAAGCGCACGGCGTGCGGGTCGCTGTCCATATCTACGACTACCTGTTTCAGAAAATTCGTGTAATACCATTCTCCGTTCAATGTGAGTTCCTTTCCAAACAACGGAATATAAAAGGATAGATTAACACCGGTGTTCCATGCTTCTTCCTGATCGAGATTGTCGGCGATTTTCATCTTCCGGCTGCTGGAAAGCAGGTAATTGTTTTCCGCCAGTACATTGGGTGTACGGAATCCCTTACCTGCGGAAGCCCGGACATGCAACCATTCGGTCGGATTGTACTTTAAATGTACGCGGGGAGTAACGAAGAAATCGTACAGGGAACTGTAATCCGCGCGTATTCCGGTAAGCAGGATGAGTTTGTCGTTCAGGTTCAGGGTGTATTGCACGTAGGCGCCGGGGACAACTTCCGTACGGTCGTAGAGTTGCCGCTGCGCAGACTGTACCAGGTTTTCATTGAAGCCGTCGTAATTCAGGCTCAATCCCGTGCTTAGGCTATGCATCGGTGTAAATTCCTTTTCATACAGCAAACTTGCATAGACGTTGTTCTGATATACATTATATGGTGTACGGTCGTACATCGACTGCTGTTCGTGATAGGAGCCGGACAGTATCAACGCGGCGCTTTCCACCTTGTCGGGATCGATTATATATGCTTGTTTGGTATATCCTTCCACACGGTTTGTCCGAAACTTGATCTGATAGGGATCCGGAAGTTTAGTCAGCTGTCCGCCCGTACGGTTTTCATGCAGGTAGCGAGCGCCATACTGGGCGACGTATTTGTTGGTGATATGATACCAGCGGTTCATTAAATTCACCTGTTCCTTTAGGGGCATATCCAGGAAGCCGTCGTCGTTGCCGTCGTGTTGCTCACTGTCGTTCGAATAGTGAACCAGCAGACCGGTCGAAACTTTGTCGTTGATATGCCAAGAGGCGTCCGCGTTTCCCTCGTAACGTCCGGCATCGCTAAGAAAAGCGTTTGCGGAAAATATATCCGCCGTAGGAGGTTTCTAAAATTCCACGTTGATTTGTCCGGCCAAGGCTTCGTATCCGTTTTTCACGGAAGACGTCCCTTTGGATACCTGAATACTTTCCATCCATGCACCGGGCACATAGTCCAGACCGTAAAGCGATGCCGCACCCCGGAAGTTGGGATAATTCTCGGTAAGCATCTGTACGTAAGTACCCGACAGTCCCAATAATTTAATCTGGCGCGCTCCTGTAGCTGCGTCGGCATAAGATACATCTACTGAAGGATTTGTTTCAAAACTTTCCGCCAGGTTGCAGCAGGCTGCCCGGCAAATCTCGTCGAAAGTGATCTTTTGCGTTTGCAACACGCTGGTACGCGATGCGATCGTCCCCATCCGGCGTTCACTGACAAGCACCTCTTCCAGTTCTATTTCTCCTTTCAGGATAATGCGTACAGGCGTACTCATATCTGCAACCGTTGTCACAGAAGTTGCATATCCGATATAACTAACGGCCAACCGGCGGGTATTTTCTTTCTGTTCCAGTTCAAAATAGCCATTGATATCGGAAGCAGTTCCTTCTTGCGTTCCTTCCCAATATACATTTGCTCCGATAACAGGTTGTTCGGCTTCATCCAGCACATATCCTTTAATTGTTCCATCCGCCAAAGCGGGTGAAGCGCAAAAGATACAGCCGGCTATCCATAAATATAATTGTTTCAACATTTTTTTTCTTCTGAATTTAACTTCTGTTTTCTATGGGCCATGCGTTCATTATAGAAACGACATAGCTTTTATAAGCCGACGGCTTACAAAACTGTACGGAAGTTAAATTAAAAGAGTGGTAAGAGTAGAAAGATAATCCCTGGGCGGGAGTGGAGGCCCTTTAGGTATTACGGGCATTATTTCTTTAACGACAGGAAGCGGAATTACGGATATAGTTGATATCCCGTCATCGGTCAGCAGATCTAAAGTAACAGGTTGAGGACTTTCGACGGAAACTTTTTCAAATCCCCAATCGAAAGAAATCCGGCTCATACGGCAGCACATCTCATTGGAATGACTTAAGGAAACATCAGCATGCTCTATCGTTTCATGTTCCAATTCATGGCTATGCCCGTGTATCTCGCAACATTTATCGCCGGCTAATACTTCCAATCCTTCCGACCGGCAGTCCTGGCAACAAAAAGACGCAATATTTACTCCCGCCCCTCCGTAAAATACCAGAATGGCCATCAGCGTAACAAATAAATATGTATACATCTTCTTCATCTTTCGCAAAGATAAGGAGTTTCTATTGGAGAAAAGATGATTTTTAATTTATTTAACGTGAATTTGATAGATGAATA
>JAITVG010000261.1 GCA_031285925.1 Tannerellaceae bacterium | reverse complement strand
TTCATTGTCTTTGAAATAGACGCGATTAAGGGTGCGCCCGTCAAGGCTGCATAAGAAATGTCCTTTGGCAAGGACTAGGTAAGTGTTCTTTGAAAAACCTATCATCACTCGGCTTATCTGAAAGGGAAATTAACCGGACAGGGAGTGTAGCATGCCGAGAAAGCCATAAGTCAGCCAGTTATCAGGCTGCGACTGAATGGGGTGATGAAAAGACAGTTATGAGGATAAAGTCTGTATTGATTGAACGATAATCCGAGCGGTATCTCGCTGTACCTGCGACGTTAAGATAACTATACTCGTCGTACTGTGATTCGCTTTTTCCAGTCCTTGAGGAGGAAGTGCAAGAACTAATCACAGCGCAACTACAATATGTAGTAAAGGATGAAAGTCGTATCCGACACTCTGTCGTGCCAGAGACTATGTATAGTCTCACAGTTCTTTATGTATGCAAACGGGGATTACCTATACCGGAAAGCCAGTTGTAAGGCTATGGGGTCTGCCCCTGAATATCTGGAGTGGTAACGGAGCTTCCGTAGTAGTCCGAGCAGGATAACGACCTGCACATGGCGAAGGGAGGCAGCTAAAAGTAGTTTTAATACAATTAACGGAAAATGTGAGAGACATTATGAGAAATTCAGAAAGAGTATTAAACAGTCTTGCGAAACACAGCAAGCATTCAGCCTACAAATACGAAAGGCTCTATCGTGTTTTGTTCAATGAAGAGATGTACTATGTTGCCTATCAACGCATCTATGCGAAACCAGGTAATATGACACCAGGTTCTGATAATAAAACTATTGACGGAATGAATCTGGATCGAATTGAAGAACTGATACAGTCGTTGAAAGACGAAAGCTATCAGCCCCAACCCTCAAGAAGAACGTACATACCAAAGAAAAATGGGAAAGTACGTCCATTAGGAATACCAGCTTTTGATGATAAGCTGGTGCAAGAGGTAATAAGAATGATTCTTGAAGCCATTTACGAAGGACAATTTCAAAACTGTTCTTACGGCTTTAGACCCAAACAAAGTTGCCATACTGCACTCGCTCAGATTCAAAAGTCTTTTAACGGAGCAAAATGGTTCGTGGAAGGAGATATAAAAGGGTTTTTCGATAATATTAGCCATGATGTCATGATTGATATTTTGAAAGAACGTATTTCCGATGAACGATTCATTCGCCTGATAAGGAAATTCCTAAATGCAGGGTATATCGAAGATTGGCAATTCCACAAAACTCAAAGTGGAACTCCACAAGGTGGTATCATTAGTCCAATACTGGCTAACATCTATTTGGATAAACTGGATGTGTATATGATGGAATATATCCGAAATTTTGATAAAGGGGAAAATCGCAAAGCAAATAAAGAGCGTGTTCAATATGAGTATGGAAAGAGGCTTGCCGTAGCGAAACTAAAAAGTGTAACTGACAAAGATGAAAGAAAAATCATCATCAAACAGATTAAAGCTTTTGACAAGGAAAGATCCTTAATCTCATGTGGAGATGAAATGGATAGCGATTACAGACGAATGAAATATGTGAGGTACGCCGATGATTTTCTGATTGGAATAATCGGGAATAAAGAAGACGCAATAAGAATCAAAGAAGATATAAAGAATTTTCTTCAATCCAAACTGAAACTTGAATTGTCGGATGAAAAAACTCTGGTTACTTACTCGGAGAAATCTGCCAAATTCCTCGGATATGAAATCTATGTTCGCAAATCTAACCTGACCAAAAGGGATAGTAAAGGTCGTATAAGGAGAGCCTTCAATAAAAAGGTATATCTAAAACTGACTACGGATGTTATGAAAAAGAAATTGCTCGAATACGGTGCGTTGGAAATTAAAACTCACAATGGTAAAGAGCAATGGAAACCCAGAGCCCGTGTTCAATTTATCAACAATGATGACCTTGAAATTTTGGAAAGGTATAACTCTGAAATCAGAGGTCTCTACAATTATTATTCAATAGCCAATAACTGTTCGGAGATGAACTCCTTTAAGTACATTATGGAATACAGTATGTACAAAACTTTTGCTTGCAAATATCGGACAACCGTTAAAAAGATTGCCCGCAAGTACAAGAAAAACAAAGTATTTACTGTACACTTTAAGAACAAGAAAGGTCAAAACAAAATCAGAGTCTTTTACAACGAAGGTTTCAAACGAAAGAATCCAAATCATCATTCATGGGTGGATAATCTCATATCGCCATTTAGCACAAGTACAACCAGTTTGGTTGATAGGCTAAAAGCAAATGTATGTGAGTTATGCGGAGCAACAGATAGAAAATTACATATGCATCATGTAAGAAAACTCAAAGGTTTAGATAATAAGAAACCTTGGGAAAAGCACATGATTGCAAGACGTCGAAAAACTATTGCGCTCTGTGCAAGCTGCCACAAATTGACTGATATTGGAAAGAAAGACTGATACTTTGGCGGAGAGCCGTATACGCTGGAAGGTGTACGTACGGTTCGGAGGCGAGCTTTTGGAAACCTACTGTAGAAATACAATAAGGCGCTGGATGCTTAGCCTACACCATAAAATCCTGTTCCCGATAACGACCATTATCATTATGGAAGTTTTCATTTCCAAAATGCGCAGGTTGAAGGGTATCAGGAAGTTAATCCTGATCGAGGAGGCGTGGAAAGCCATTGGCAAAGAGGGAATGGCGGAATACATAAAATATTTGTATAAAACCGTCCGTAAGTTCTTCGGGGAGGCCATTGTGGTAACGCAGGAGGTGGATGACATCATCGCTTCGCCCATTGTGAAAGAGAGCATTATCAACAATGCCGACTGTAAAATCCTGCTCGACCAGCGCAAGTATATGAACAAGTTCGACCAGATACAGGCGTTGCTCGGCTTGACTGAAAAGGAAAAGGCACAGGTGCTGTCCATCAATATGGCGAACAACCCGAACCGCAACTATAAGGAGGTATGGATAGGGCTCGGCGGCGTGCAGTCGGCGGTTTACGCTACGGAAGTTTCGGCGGAAGAATATTTCGCGTACACGACCGAAGAAACGGAAAAGCTGGAACTGATGCGCCTTGCCGACAAATTGGACGGCAATATGGAATTAGCCATCAAACAACTGGCTGAAAACAAAAGAAGTAAGTAACGATTAAAAATCAACGAAAATGAAAAAAGCAATTTTTATAATGACAGTGGCTCTCATGGGTTTGACAAGCCAAGTACGGGCGCAATTCGTAGTAACCGACCCGGCGAACATCGCCACCAGCATCGTGAACTCTGCCAATCAGATTGTGCAGACATCCTCGACAGTAAGCAACGTGATAAAGAACTTTAACGAGGTGAAAAAAGTCTATGAACAGGGCAAGGAGTATTACGACAAGCTCAAGGCGGTGCATGATTTGATCAAGGACGCCAAAAAAGTCCGCGACGCGATTCTTCTGGTGGGTGAAATCGGCGACATCTATGTGAACAGTTTCCAGAAGATGCTCTCCGACCCGCATTTCCGCTACGAGGAACTGACGGCCATCTCCAACGGCTACACGATGCTGCTCGGTGAGAGCGCCGACATGATTAAGGAGTTGAAGGATGTAGTCAATATCAACGGGCTTTCGATGACCGACCATGAAAGGATGGACATTATCAACCAAGTATATGACCGCCTGCGCAACCACCGGAATCTGGTGAACTACTACACGCGCAAGAACATCTCCATCTCGTACCTCCGTGCGCAAAAGGCGGGGGATACTGACCGTGTAATGGCCTTGTACGGAACCGCTGAAGAACGCTACTGGTAACATCAATTACAAATTAAAAATCACGAACAAGTTATGATGTTACTGGCAATAGACTTCGACAACCTGCATCAGATACTCCGTAACCTTTATACGGAGATGATGCCGCTGTGCGGGGACATGGCGGGGGTGGCCAAGGGGATTGCGGGACTGGGGGCGCTGTTCTATGTCGCCTCCCGCGTCTGGCAGTCCCTCTCCCGTGCCGAACCCATAGACGTGTACCCGCTGCTCCGTCCTCTTGTGATCGGGCTGTGCATCATGTTCTTCCCCACCTTCGTACTTGGGACGATCAATGCCGTGCTTTCGCCTGTGGTAAGGGGAACGAATCAGATGCTCGCCACACAGACTTTTGATATGGACAAGTACCGTGCGCAGAGGGATAAACTCGAATACGAGGCGATGATGCGCAACCCCGAAACGGCCTACTTGGTGGATGACGCCGAATTTGACCGCCAGCTCGAAGAACTCGGCTGGGGGCCGGGCGATCTGATGGTCAATGCCGGGATGCGTATCGAGCGCGGAATGTACCGGATGAAACAGGAAGTGCGCAAATTTTTCCACGAACTGCTGGAACTGCTCTTTCAGGCGGCGGCACTCGTTATCGACACGATACGGACATTTTTTCTGATTGTACTCGCCATCTTAGGCCCAATCGCTTTTGCGATTTCGGTCTATGACGGCTTCCAATCGACCATGACGCAGTGGATAAGCCGCTATGTATCGGTCTATCTGTGGCTGCCGGTTTCCGACCTCTTCTCCTCGATACTCGCCAAAATACAGGTGCTGATGCTGCAAAACGACATCGAGCGGATGCAGTCTGACCCCGGCTTTTCGATAGATGCCACCAATACGGTGTACATCATATTCATGCTGATCGGCATTGTCGGGTATTTCACCATCCCGACGGTATCGAACTGGATTATCTCGGCGGGCGGCATGGGCGCGTACAACAGGAACATGCAGACGGCGGCGGCCAAGACAGGCGCGGCGGCGGGAGCCGTTGCAGGCGCCGTTTCGGGAAACATCACCGGCAGGCTGACGAAATAATAATTGAAATTTAAACAGTAAAAATATGGAATTTAAGTCATTAAAAAACATCGAAACGTCTTTCCGGCAGATACGCTTCTTCGGAATAGCGTTTGTCGTGCTGTGCGCGGGAATCGTGGGCTATACCCTGTGGAACTCATACAGTTTCGCCGAAGCGCAGCGGCAGAAAATCTATGTGCTGGACGGCGGCAAATCGCTGATGCTCGCCCTTTCGCAGGACTTGTCGCAAAACCGTCCGGTGGAAGCAAGGGAACACGTCAAGCGTTTTCACGAACTCTTTTTTACGCTGTCCCCCGATAAGAACGCCATTGAAAGCAATGTACAGCGTGCCCTGTTCCTGGTGGACAGGTCGGCCTTCGGCTACTACAGGGATTTACAGGAAAAGGGGTATTACAACCGCGTGATCAGCGGGAATATCAACCAGAACATACAGGTGGACAGCGTGTCCTGCAATTTCGACACCTACCCGTATAAGGTGGACACCTACGCCAGGCAGTTCATCCTGCGCGAGAGCAACATCACGGAGCGAAGCCTCGTTACCCGCTGCAACCTGATCAACTCGGTCAGGAGCGACAACAATCCGCACGGGTTTACGATGGAAGCATTTGAAATCGTCGAGAACCGCGACCTACGGGTCATAGACAGGTAGAAAGGAGGAACAGGTATGAAAAAGAAAACAGGAAACTTTATGGAGGCCGTCCGTTCCGGGATCGAGTATCGCCTGCGGTGGCTGTGCGGCAGGCCGTCGCCCCTGAAGCGGTTTATCGCCATTCTGGTCATCGGCGGTATGCTGACGGTCGCCAACATCGACCTCGTGGTCAGTTCCATCTACAACATCGGCAGGAAGGACGCCGAAACGGAGTTTATGGAACTCCGCCACATCGAAACGCTGAAATTGCAGCAGCAGAAGGACAGCCTCGATTTCCTGAGGTTGAAAATGGAAAAGTTACATAATAAAAATCGAAAGAAATATGAGTACGAATAATCAGACGGATGAGGGCAAGCCCAAGTTATCCGAAGAACAGAAACAGAAGATGAAGAAGTACGGCGTTTTTGCGCTGATGGGCATCATCTTCGTGGGCTGTATGTGGTTCATCTTCGCGCCATCGGCGGAAGACAAAGCCCAAGAACAGGCGCAGGCGGGATTCAACACCGACATTCCGATGCCCAACGAAGAAAGCATGATCGGCGACAAACGGGATGCCTACGAGCAGGAACAGGTACGGCAGAAGCAGGCGGAGCGAATGCGCTCACTGTCCGACTTTTCGGCATTGATCGGCGAAAACGCACCGCAGCAGTCCGAAGATCTGGCACTGATGACGGATGAGCCTGCCCAAAGCACAGGCGACGGTTACACGCCCCGCACCAATCCCTCCATTCAGGCATCGACAATGGCGTACAACGACATCAACCGCACGCTCGGCAGTTTCTACGAAACGCCGCAGGAAGACCCCGAAAAGGAGGAACTCAAACGGCAGGTAGAGGAATTACAGGTGCAGGCACAGGAATCCGAAAACCGTAAAAACTCCACGGAAGAACAGTTGGCATTGATGGAGAAATCCTTTCAGATGGCTGCCAAGTATATGCCCGGAACGACAGGCACGGCGGCGGCGCCGTCCGGCAATGTCTCTGAACCTGCGACTACCACAAGCGGTAAAACATCCGGTACAACACTTGCCGCGCCTATCACACAGGTGCGTGAACAAACCGTTTCTGCCCTGTTGCCGGAAATGAGCGACGCGGAATTTGTGCGGGCGTACAGCCAGCCCCGCAATATGGGCTTTCTGACGGTGGCGGGTGATGCGGATACCGGAGTGAAAAACACGATTGCCGCCTGTGTCCATGTTGACCAGACCGTTACGGACGGGCAGCATGTGCGCCTCAGGCTGCTGGAACCGATGCAGGCGGGCAGTATGGTGATACCCCGCAATGCGGTCTTGTCAGCGGAGGCGAAGATCGGGGACGACCGCTTGGAAATCACCGTCCAATCGCTGGAAAGCGGCGGTACAATAGTACCGGTTTCGCTTACGGCATACGACCTTGACGGGCAAAGCGGAATTTTCATCCCCAATTTGCAGGAACTCAATGCCGCCAAAGAGATTGTCGCCAATATGGGGTCAAATGCCGGAACGAGTATCAGCCTGTCGAGCGATGCGGGCGGGCAGTTCGCCGCCGACATGGGGCGCAACCTGATTCAGGGCGTGTCGCAGTTTGCCTCCAAAAAGCTCCGGGAAGTCAAAGTACACCTGAAGGCGGGATACCGGGTACTCCTGCTGCCGAATGCAAATTAAACAGTCAATCAATAACATTTAAAATCCAAAGAAAAAATGAAACGAATTTTTGTAATGCTCGCCCTCGCAGCGAGTGTAATCACTGCCCAAGCGCAGGAAAACGTGAACAACGAAACAGTTACCGAAACCGCTACCGAAGTAGTGACCGGAAGCGTGAACGAAGTAGAAACGCTAACAGGAACGCCCTCGACAGGCGATTACTATCAAGGTCTGACCCGTCCGCTGACCTTTAACCGCATGATACCACCTTATGCGTTGGAAGTTACCTTTGCCAAAACGGTACATATCATCTTTCCGGCGGCAATCCGCTATGTGGATTTGGGGTCTGCCGACCTCTTGGCTGCCAAAGCGGACGGGGCGAAAAACGTATTGCGGGTGAAAGCGGCTCTCCGGGACTTTTCGACAGAAAGCAACCTGGCTGTGATTACCGAAGACGGCGCATACTACACCTTCAATGTGAAGTATGCCGATGAGCCGGTGAAACTGTCCATCGAGATGACCGACTTTATCCACGATGGGGAGGCGGTAAACAGACCGAACAATGCAATGGAAATTTATATGCGGGAATTGGGCAGCGAATCGCCCCTGTTAGTCAAACTCATTATAAAATCCATCTACAAAAACAACGACAGGGAGATAAAGCATATCGGAAGTAAACGCTTTGGTATCCAGTACACGCTCAAAGGGATTTATACACACAACGGCTTGCTGTATTTCCATACCCAACTGAAAAACTCGTCCAATGTGCCGTTTGATGTGGATTACATCACATTCAAGATTGTGGACAAGAAAGTAGCCAAACGTACCGCCATTCAGGAACAGGTCATCGTACCGCTTCGAGCGCACAACTACCTGACGGTAATCGGCGGTAAAAAAACGGAACGCTGTGTATTCACCCTGCCCAAGTTTACGATTCCGGACGACAAGCAGTTGATTGTTGAACTGAACGAGAAAGAGGGCGGACGCCATCAGTCTTTCGCCGTAGAGAATGCCGACCTTGTGCGAGCCGAAGTGATTAACGAATTGGAAATGAAGTAGAAAAAATCACGAATTAAAAATTACGAAATATGAATAAATCAGTTATCATACTTCTTGCGTTATGCCTTGCCCTCATTGGAGGGCAGGCACACGCACAGCGGTATTTGCCGGGACAGAAAGGGCTTCAAATCACAGCGAGTGCGGTAGATGGGTTTAACCTGAAACAGGGCGACAAACAAGCCTTTGCAGGCGGTATCGCCCTCGCTACCTACACGAAGAACGGCAACCGCTGGGTATTCGGCGGGGAGTACCTGCAAAAGTCCTATCTGTATAAAACGGAACTGCTGCCCACCGCTCAATTTACGGTAGAAGGCGGGTATTACTACAAGTTCCTGAGCGACCCAAGCAAAACGGTTTTCTTCTCTGTCGGGGCTTCGGCGATGGCGGGATACGAAACGGTGAACTGGGGTGAGAAACTCTTGCCGGACGGCTCTACGATTACAAGCGAAGACAACTACCTGTACGGCGGTGCGCTAACGTTCGAGGTGGAAACCTACCTGTCCGACCGCATCGTGCTGCTGCTCAATGTGCAGGAACGGATATTGGGCGGTTCGTCCGTCAATATGTTCCACACAACAATAGGTGCGGGACTGAAATTTATTCTGAATTAGATGTTTAACGAATTAAAAAACAAAGAAATGAGAAAGTGTTTTTCTTACATCCTTTTTACGCTATTGCTCGCTGCGATAGCGTGTGCCTGTAATGACGATATTGATATTCGTCAGGATTACGGATACAGTGTTGAAACGTTGCCGTTGCCCAAATCGCTCGAACCCGGCGAAACGGTGGACTTGGAGTTTTCCATTCTGCGCGAGGGCTACTACTCCGAAACCCAATTCCGGTTCCGCTACTTCGTCAGCGAGGGAGAGGGAGCATTGACCTGTAAGGGGCAACCCATTTCTGTAAACCGTTTTCAGGAGATTGACGCCGACGATTTCGTACTGACCTGGCAATGCCTGACGGATGAAGCCCAGCGGCTGGACTTCGTTTTCGAGGACAGTTTCGGAAAAAGGATTGAATACACCATTGAGTTTGCAAGTGAGCAGACAGAGGAAAAACCGGAACCGGAAAGCGGTGAATCGGTAATCAACTAAACATTCAGGATTATGTTATCGGATTTTTTCAGAATGAATTTGCCGTATGGTATGGCAAAGACAAAATACGGCGGCAACAGCTGGATGGCATTCAACAGGGAGAACCAGCCCATCGGCTTTAATACCGATGTCAGGATAGAAACCGAATCGAAAGACAGCGCATTGCCGGTCTATGCGTCCTTTTTCGGACTTTCCAATGAAGTGATCATGGAACTGACCGACTATGACGAAAGCGTCATCAAGCGGGATGAACGGGGAAACATCTGCCAATTTTGGCTGTACAGCGACGCGACCAACCCGATGAACCAACGGAGCAGGGAAAATAAATTCTGGAAACTCTATTGGGACAAACTGGAAATCCTTTCGGAATTAACGATCATACGGTAATCCCGGACACTTCCGGCAAAACGGACAGCTTCACTTCAGCACAGGCTATGAAATACCTGATAATAATGTTACTCATCGCGTTGCCGTACCTGTCCGTATCGGGACAGTCGGACAATTCGCCAATCAGGGAAACGGAGATGGAACGATGGATGGCCGGTGTGTATTCCGCAAAGGAGTTCCGGCGGGTGGCGGATTCACTGCACCTGTCCCTCGGCGAACTGTCCGGCTATCCTGTAATTCCCCCGGTCAGGAATCCGGCCGTTTCATCCGTTTTCGGGATGCGCCTGCATCCCGTCCATAAGGTGCGGAAGTTCCATACGGGAATCGACTTTGCCGAAGCGGAGGGCGTTCCCGTATATGCGACCGGCGGCGGGGTCGTCGTCCGAAAAGGGTACAGTCCGGGGTATGGGAATTTTATTGAAATCCGGCACGCAGGCGGTTTCCGCTCGTTCTACGCGCATTTAAGCAAAACGCTGGTAAACAGGGGCGATTCGGTCAGGATGGGGAAACACATCGCCTGTGTGGGAAATACCGGAGTAACGACAGGATACCACCTGCATTATGAAGTCAGGAAAGGCAATCGCTTCCTGAACCCTGCCCCGTGGTGCTACTGTTTGCCGGAAAGAATAAAATTCAAATAGCGTATCATGTTATTGCGGTATCGGATGCAGATAATTTAGAATATGCATATC
Organism: Tannerellaceae bacterium; assembly: GCA_031285925.1. Lineage (GTDB taxonomy): Bacteria > Bacteroidota > Bacteroidia > Bacteroidales > Tannerellaceae > QVMG01. Next base: position 3,447 of record JAITVG010000261.1, on the reverse strand, counting down.
AATTAGAAGAATGGATTAAAAATCATATTTAATCCATTCTTTTTTTATACCTGCAGGCAAAATTTACACCCCAGACCGGAAATACTCTTACCATATCAAAACCATGCGTTAATTAACTTAATATAAAGCAATTGTGAGAATAAAAAGAATCTAAAAAACATTCATTCATAAAGTATAAATAGTTATATATCAGTTATATATTTCAAATGGCATAGCTCACTCCCGCATTAATAGAAAGGTTAAATTTTATTAACTGAAAGTTTTATTTTATTAACGCAAAAAAGTACATTTTTTCTTTTTTCAATTTTAATATTTGTGACAGTATATACTGTTATATATAACTGTAAATATAAAAATTAGGGCAGAATTTAATTGATAAAACAAACAAAATTAAGCAATCAGAACAAACATGAGTAAGGCAAGAATCAAACAGGTCGCGATGAAGAATGCTATCCGCATTTGGGGGGTAACCAATGTGGATCAACTTGACCCGGTTGTGAAACTTTTTATCGAAGTTTTTTCCGCCCTTATAAATGACAATGAAAATGCGATTGCGGACATAAAGGAACGTTTGCTGGAACAAATTGCCCATTCACTTACTCCCGACTCTTTAATCTCGGCAAAGCCCGCGCATTCCGTTATGAAAGCGATGCCTGTTGAGGCTGAAATGGAAATCGGGCGGAGGGATATTTTCTACACGGACAGGTTGACAAGTGCGGCTCAAAAATATGAAATGAAACATCTTAACTTTTCTCCCGTGACCGACCATATAAAACTTGTGAAGGGGGAAATACAGTATATCCTGTGTGAAAGGAACCTGTATCAGATGGGGTTGAATAATGAAAAAGACCTTGTAACAAGGGCTTCATCGTTTTACCAGGATTTAAACCGTACGATATGGCTGGGATTTAATTTGAGCAGTGAGGTTAAAACGCTCAAAAATATACATTTCTACTTTGACTTCCCGAATACCGACTACCGTTATGACTTATACGATTTATTAACCCATACCGCCTGGGACATAGACGGTAACCGGGTCGCCGTAGAAGCGGGCCTGGCGAATACATGTAACGAAGAAGAACGGTATGGGGGTATCTTCTCCCACTATAACATATCTTACCGCAATGACGAAGAAGTACTGGAATTATACCGGAAACAGTTTTTGCACATAAAGAGCCATATCGAAACCAGAAAGTTGATTAAAACACCGTTCCCGGTTGAATTAACACCGTTTTTCTCTAAGCGGGTAAGCGAACTTGAACCCCAATACTGGATAAAAATCGTTTTCCCGCCATTTTTTAAAAGTGAGGATCTGGAGGATATAAATATCTCGCTGAACGCTTTTCCGGTATCCAACAAAAATCTGAACCACACATCCCTTGAACGGGAAAAAGAATTGGTGGGTATCATACCGCTATCAGTTGCACAGGGAGAATTCTTCCTCTCGCCCGACAAGGTGGACGACACGATGGGCAAACAATATAATTTCCTCCCGTTTTCAACGGGTGGCGGTTCTTTAGGCGGTACATATACGTTAAAGAAAGACGGGCTGGAACGTTTTTCGACCCATGATTTAGCGGAAACGATAGAGGAACTCATCGACCTGTTCCGCAGTGAAGCCGTTACGTTCAATGCGCTGAAAATGGAAAACATCCGCAGTTCCGTTTCCAAAATGGAGCAATTCATCGCCACGATTAATTCCCGGCTGGAAATCAACAACACCGGCATCAAAGAAATCCCGACCTACCTGTTGATTGATTCGGAAGATAAGAACAACACCATCTACGCGAGCTATTGGACAAGCAATTGCCATATTGCCAATAACCTGCCTTACGGGACACTGTTCAAACCGCTGAAAGCGCTTCCGGTAGAAAAAGATTCGTGTATGTTTTTAAAGGCAAGCACCGGAGGTCATACCAGCGCGAAAAGCAGGGAAAAGATTGAAGCCTATAAATATGCGCTCACCACAAGGGATCAGCTTTATTCCATCTCGGACATCGAAAACTACTGCCGGATGAAGTATACGGACAAAATACAATATGTAAAAGTCCGGCTTGGCGTCTCCGTCAGCAGCAAGAAAAAGGAAGGATTTATACGCACGCTGGATGTAAACCTCGTCCCTTCCGATGAATATAGAAGCATCTTATCCGATCCCATTAAACAGGGAGAGTTGAAGGAGGATTTATCAAAACGTTCACCCGAATTATACAACTACCGGATCATCGTTTTGGATAAGCTCCCTTATTAAAATGAGAAAACAAATACAATTATAAAACGACACAGTATGGCAGATACCAGAACCCCGGAAGTACAAGCGATTGTCAGCATAGCCGGAAAGGAAATGAATTTCGTGCGCCTGCGCCTGGCACAGGCAATGAGCCGGCATCATGATTTTGAGGTGCTCGTGGATTTTGAAACATTCGACCAGGCGTTTCATGAATCACCCGAAGCATTTATGGAGATGACCAATAAGAAAGCGATTATCGAGTTGCAACATGCAGACCAGCCCGGAAAAGCGTATATTTTTCACGGTCTGGTAACGAATATGCGGATGATTGCAGAGGACGGAATGCACGGAGGCGTATTGTTCACCGGCAAGTCGAGCACCATCGAACTTGAAAGGGGCGAAATGATGCAGACCTACAGCAAAACAAACCTGAAAGAGATATTCAAGACCATAACGGGCGGAACAAGGAACCTCTCTACCGAAAACAACCCGGCCTGGAAAGCGGACATTGATTTTGCCATCCAATATCGGGAATCGGATTGGACCTTCCTGCAAAGGATTTGCAACCAGTACTTTGAAAGATACTATTATACGGGAACGGATCTGGTAATCGGGCCCCACCCCGAATTTCCAACGGTAGACCTGACGTATGATATGGAGTTGCGGGCCTTTGAATTGTGTTCACGTTTATTGCCGAACCAGTATGCAACCTATTATTATAAACGGGAGGAAGATAAAGATTGGGAGCAAAACTCACCCGGCTCTATTGAAGACGCGACAAACCTGTTGAATATCGTAAGCGGACGCTCCGATATCCTGACCGATTCACGGAAACCGAACACGCCTACGGCTGCTTATGTGCCGGATATGGACAGTTTGATTGAACATACCAAACGCAGGAAAGTGACGGAAGGGGCCAAAATGATGTATTGCAGGGGCGAAGCGAAAACGTGTGATGTCCGTATCGGACGTATCGTTCAGGTGAAGATGCCCGAAAATATGGGCGGTACTGACTTGGGAAAGTTCCGGGTATATAGCATTGTGCATGAATTTGACCAGAACGGGCGCTATAAATGTGATTTTGAAGGTATGTCCGCCGGTTTGAAATATGTCCCGACTGCCGATGTGCCTGTCCCCGTACCGAATCCGATCGAAGTAAAAGTATGGGACAACGAAGACCCGGACGGCATGGGGCGCGTAAAGGTCGAATTTACTTTCGA
>JAITVG010000168.1 GCA_031285925.1 Tannerellaceae bacterium | reverse complement strand
ATTACTTTCGACGAGGTGAAAAATCGTATCGACGCTTATTATAAAACGCAACCTTCACGACAGGATAACACGGATGATCAAAGAACGGAAGAAGCCGACAAGGTTTCCGCAAGAATAGCCGAAATACTATCCGAAAAGACTTTTTCATTCTCGCCAACCGAGTATATTGGCATTCATCGACGGCTTTTCAGCGGAATTTACAAATTCGCAGGGAAAATCCGCGACTACAATATCACCAAATCAGAGTGGGTACTTGACGGAAAAACTGTGCTGTACGCAGGCGCCGATATGCTGAAAGCAACTTTAGAATACGATTTTGAGCAGGAAAAGATGTTCAGTTACAAAGGATTATCTCAACAGCAGATGATTGAACATATAGCACATTTCATTGCGTACTTGTGGCAAATCCATATTTTCGGCGAAGGAAATACACGAACAACGGCTGTGTTTTTAATAAAATATCTTCGCAAACTTGGCTTTGATAATGTAAATAGCGATTTGTTTACCCTACATTCATGGTATTTCCGCAATGCACTTGTAAGAGCAAACTATGAAAACATAGTGCAAGGTGTTTATCGAACTGATAAATATCTTATTCGTTTTCTTTCCAATTTACTCTTGAAAGAAAACAATATTCTTAAAAACAGAGAATTGCATGTTAAATTTATTGGAGATGCAAAGATGGAAGATTTTGTGGCCGACAATGTCGGTGTAAATGTCGGTGTAAATATCGGTGTAAAAAATGGAATTTTGAATAATCTAAAAAATAATCCGAACTTAACAGCACAGGAATTAGCCACGAAGTTGAATAAAACCACAAGGACAATAGAAAGAAACATTAGGGAATTGCGTGAAAAAGGCATTATCTCTCGTGCCGGCTCTGATAAGACAGGGCATTGGATAGTGCTGTAGCAACAAACAGACAGACACTCTTGACAATAAACATCATGAAGGTATATTCTATCAACTTTTTATCCCGTTTTTTATTTTTACTCCTGACACCTGTTTTTTTCCAATTCTTTGCCCTCGGGTTTATCTGGCATTCTATATGCTTTGGGGTGATCACGGCGGTAGTTCTTATATGGTTGGGATTTATCGTGTTGTCGCCGCTCGTGGGGCGGATTGGGTGCGGATGGTTCTGCTTCATGGGAACCGTGCAGGACTTTGTCGGCCGACACGCCTTTTTTCAAAGCAAGTGGCGAAAACCGTTTCATTGGAACCGTTTCATTGTGACAGGGGCGATGTTCGGTTCGGCGTTTGCGTTCTATTTTTTGAACCGCGAGCGCGGAATCACTCACGGATTTGCTCTTTCCCCTGATTTTATACCGACACTTTTCGACAGCCATTACAAACTGGTTTGGGTGATCGACATAGCAGTTTCGGCTCTTTTCGCCATCCTGTTGAACAGACGCTGGGTCTGTAAGAACGCTTGTCCGATTGGTGCATTGTGTGCGATGGGGGCTAAACATTCGAGGCTTATGCCCGTGGCCGACACTGCTAAATGCATAAGTTGCGGAAAGTGCGAAAAGGAGTGCCCTGTCGGAATTCCGGTGTTGGAGTATATTCGCGATTGCAAGGGGCTGGTCACCAATGCTGAGTGTCTGCTATGCGGAAAGTGCGCCGAGGTGTGCAAGCCCAGAGCGATGTCGTTGAAGTTTGTGTGGAACAGGATAAAATACTGCCGCATGAACTAAATTATCTCCACTCCACAGGGCATTGGATTATCACAGGAAGCAGCACAAAAAAAGTACGGTGGTTTTACCTGAAAAGTACTCTACTTTCCGGAAACAGTTACATATTATTCTTCCGGCTCAATCGAATCGAAAGCATCCTTCATCGACAGAAGTTCTTCTTTGATCAGTTTTAAACGGTTCACGATTTCTTCCTGCCGGATGGTTGTTTCTTTATTGTCTTTCAGCTTCTGGCGTGCTCCGGCTAAAGTCATGCCACGTTCTTTCACTAAATGGTATATCAAACGAACGGCATCTATATCTTCCTGCTTGTAGAGGCGGACACCTCTCTCTGTTTTGCGGGGACGGATAATATTAAATTCCTTTTCCCAAAAGCGAAGGGTCGATTCGTTCACGTCGAACATCTGCGCCACTTCACTGATGGAATAGTATAACTTTGGGTTATTTTCTTTCTTTAAGACCATTGTCGCAAACAGTTTTAATCCATTACCTGACCGTGATTTTCCGCGATCTGTATCATCCGGTCGTATTCTTCGGGAGTCAGATCCATAAAATAGTATTTCGCCGGATTGTCGTATCTGCCTCTTATCATCACTTCGTAGTGTAAATGGGCGCCTGTCGATTTGCCGGAGTTCCCTACTTCGCCGATAACCTGGCCTCGCTTTACCTTTTGTCCCACCCGGAGACGGTATTTGCTTAGATGGCCATAGAGCGTTTCGTAGCCATAACCGTGATTGATAATAATACAGTTTCCGTATCCCTGTTTCCACGCGGCATAAGTTACCACTCCGTCGCCGGTTGCATAAATCTCCGTTCCTGTTTTTGCGGAAAAGTCCATGCCCGTATGAAAACGGGGTGTACGATAAATGGGATCCATACGCATTCCGTAGCCGGAAGCCGTGCGGGTAAGATCCTTATTGGATATGGGCTGGATGGCCGGAATACATTTGCTTCGCTCTTCCTGGCTCTTACCGATCGTGATTAATTCTTCCAGGGAATTGGACTGTACATACAGTTGTTTTCGCAACATGTCCATGCGACGGGATGTTTCCACGATCAGTTCCGGATTGGAAAGTTGCATTAAATGTTCGTAGCGGTCGGCTCCTCCGAAACCGGATTTACGCACGGATTTCGGAATCGAATCGGCCTGGAATATCGAACGGTACAGACTTTCGTCCCGCTGTTGCAGATCCTCCAATACTTCCAGCGCATCATTCAGGCGGAGCGACAATACTTCGTACTGGGTTTGCAACAGTTTGTTTTCCTTTCTCAACAGCGACTCCATCGGCGAATCAATCAGATACATCATAAAAAGGAAAGTGGCAAGGCCGAAAATCACCCCCATGCTCAAGTGGCGAAGAATACCGTAAAAGCGATCTTTATGGGTAGGGTACACCCGCTCGTAACTAAGCGTGTTAGGATTATACAGGTAATATGTTTTGCGTGATTTGAATAGCTTCATGGAATAATTATTAATGAAACAGATGCAAATGTAATTATTTACAGTACTTTTGCAAGTCGTTTTTGAGAATATTAACGAGATGTTTACTATAATATATGTTGACAGCTAAAGAAAT
>JAITVG010000120.1 GCA_031285925.1 Tannerellaceae bacterium | reverse complement strand
TCTCCGGCTATCCTGACGATGACGGATTTGTTTACGGAATTGAGCGGCAAACGGCAAGCCGACCGGATCGGTATGCTGTTTTCGCTGTATACGATCTATTGCCGGATCAGCGGCTCGACGGAAACCTTCGACGAGTTCCTGTACTGGGGGGAAATGCTGTTGAACGATTTCGACGATGTGGATAAATATCTGGTAGATGCCGGGATGCTCTTTTCCAACGTGACGGATCTGCGGGATATAGAGAACGGATTTGATTTTCTCAGCGAAGAACAAATTATGGCCATACGCTCGTTCTGGTCGTCGTTTCATCCGAAGGATTCTTCCGGGCAGCGGGAATTTCTATCCGTGTGGCAGTTGCTGCATACGCTTTATACCGCATTCAGGGAACAACTTTCCGCCGAAGGATTGGGATACGAAGGGATGATCTTCCGGGAAGTGGTCGAGAATACCGCCCGGCAGGAGAACTGTAAATTGGATTACGACCGGATAGTCTTTGTCGGCCTGAATGCGTTGTCGGTGGCGGAAGAGAAATTGCTTGCGCTGCTAAAACGTATGGAGATTGCCGACTTCTATTGGGATTATGCTTCGGGCATGGTTACCGACACGGACAACGGAGCTTCCTTTTTTGCCGGTAATAACCTGTCCCAATTCCCGTCACGCCATACCTTACCACCGGCAGAAGCTCCGGATTCTACCCCGCAGATCGAAGTGATCGGTGTCCCTTCCGGGATCGGACAGGCCAAGCAGGTACACTCCCTTTTGCAGTCTTTCTGTGAGCAGGGCGAAATGAATGGCGAAAAGGCCTTGCGCACAGCTATCGTTCTGCCGGATGAACAGATGCTGATCCCGGTTTTAAACTCCATCCCCGAACAGATCCGGTCGATCAATGTGACGATGGGTTATCCGTTGTCCGGCACACCGGTTGCTTCCCTTATCGACGCCGTCCTTTCCCTGCAAAGAAATATCCGTTATATCGACGAACAGCCCTGCTTTTATTTCCGCGACGTGCTTCCGGTTTTGAATCATCGCTACATCGCTTCGGCGGAACCGGAGGCGGCTGCTTCGCTGGTGCGGGATATTTCCCTGTATAATAAGGTATACGTCAGAGAGGAAGAGTTTGGGAGCAATCCTTTTTTATCCCTGCTCTTTGCTCCCGTATCCGATACGGACGGGCTTTCGGAGTATCTGATCCGGTTGCTTGAAGAATTAAACAAACATTCCTCTTCGCCGCTGGACGGAGAGTTTATCTTTCATTATTACACAACGGTCAATCGCCTGAAGGAAGTCATGCAGGATGCCGATATACGGATGAAGCCCGAAACTTACGCGCGACTGTTGAAGCGGGCGGCGGAAATGATCCGGATTCCTTTTGAAGGAGAACCTCTTTCCGGGCTTCAGATCATGGGCGTACTGGAAACCCGCGCGCTGGACTTCGACCGTTTGATCATCCTTTCGATGAACGAAGGTACATTCCCACAGCGCAAGACGGCCAATTCGTTCATTCCCTACAACCTGCGCCGGGGATTCGGCCTGCCTGCTTATGAACATCAGGACAGCGTATGGGCGTATCATTTTTACAGGCTTATCCACCGGGCAAGCCGGGTTAGCCTGATTTACGACACACGTACCGGCGGAATGCAGACGGGGGAAGTCAGCCGCTTTGTTCATCAACTGCGTTATCTTTATCATGTACCTGTACGGAATAAGTTGGTTGTGTATAATGTTTCTTCCTCGAAAACACCCACTTTGCAAATAGAAAAGACGCCGGAAGTAATGCAGAAGCTGGAAGCGTTTCATAAAGAAGGCGCGCGGGCTATATCGGCAAGTGCGTTGAACGCTTATCTCGACTGCCCGCTGAAGTTTTACTTTTCGGTGGTTGAGAACATACGGGAGGAAGACGAAGTGACGGAATCGGTCGAAAGCAGCATGTTCGGGAGTATTCTTCACGCCGCGCTGGAAGAACTGTACAAACCCTTTTGCGGGAGAACGGTTACCGCCGATCTGCTGAAACTGATGCGGAAAGACAAGCAGTTGCTGACCGATACGATTGCCCGTACCTTTGCGCGGGAGTTTTTCAAGTCGGATACCGTCCGCCCCTTGACGGGGCAGAATTTCCTTATCGGGGAGATGATCCGCAAATATGTGGAGAAAGTGCTGGAATCCGACGGAAGGCTGACCCCTTTCCGGTATATCCGTTCGGAAAAGCTGATGAACGATCTTTTCCTCCTGCCCGGAGGCCGGGAAATCCGCCTGAAAGGATTTATCGACCGTATCGACGAGGTTGGCGACAGCCTGCGTATCATCGACTACAAAAGCGGAAGCGGAACATCATCGTTCAAGACCGTAGACAGCCTTTTCGATAAAGAGGAAAAAGACCGTCCCAAAGCCGTGATGCAGGTCTTCATGTACGCCTGGATGTATCATCGCCTGCCGGAAGGGGCAAACCGCAGGATCCGTCCCGGCATTTATTACATGCGGTCGCTTTTCGGTTCGGGATTTACCGCGGATATTACCCGTAAAGAGGAGCGGGGAAAAGCGGAAACGGTTGAAGACTTCCGGGAATACATCCTCCCCTTTGAAAACGCCATGAGCCGTTGCCTCGAAGAAATATTCGATCCGCGCAATGCCTTCACCCAAACTACTGTGGGAAAGGCCTGCGTTTATTGCCCCTTTAAAGATATTTGCGGGAGATAATAAACCCTCACCAATCTTCTCGTTAAACACGACCGGAAAGTTGTTAAACACGGCTGCGCCCCGCGTGCACTCCGATACCCCTTGCTGTTTAACAGCGGAGGTATGTACGTTAAACAACGGATTCGCGCTGTTTAACAGGTTTGCAGCAGGGTAAACTTCCGTAAAGGAGGGGATTAAACACAGAGGCACCTCTGCACCTCTGTGTTTCAGAATCTGTATGCCGCTCCCAAACTGATACCGGCGGCTAAAGGAATAAAATAGAAAAGTCTGGTGTATGGGCTTAAGGAGAGTACCAGCCCGTTATCAAATTCATATTCAAAACCAAGAGCTATTTTCCCTCCGATAAACGGCGTTGAAAAGTTATCCAACACCAGGTATCCGGCCGGGGCTATATCGGCGTAGATATATTTATTGAAATTATACCTGAACAGAAGCGGCACCGATATGATCGCTACTTCAAAATCATCATAATTAGCTATAAAGTCTATTCCGCTTCCGAAAGTCCAGCGCTTCGTCCATTGTTTGGTATACTCGATCCCGAAATCAATAGCGCTTGGGCGGTATGACTTACCGAGTTCACCGAGTGGTTCATGGCTTTCAAAGAGTGCAAACAACGGCGCAACATGTATACCGAAAGTTTCCTTTTTCTTCTCCGCCTGCTCCGTTTGAGCATACAGTGCGGCATTTGCAAAAAGGAACAGCTCCCCCAAAACCACAAGCAACATTCTTGCTGCCTTCTTCAGTAAATTCATTTTTTTCATGATCATCTTTTCTTTAAAGTTAATGAAACAAATGTACATAAAAATAGCGATTTATAAGGGCTAAATCTTATTTTGAGGTGCCCTTTGGGCAAAAAGTAGTCAGAGTAGTTAAGTAGTGAGTGGCCGCAGTCCTGACTACTTTGACTACTAAGCGAAGCGGTAGCTACTAAGCCCAAAGGGCTGATGACGACTAATGAGCGAAACGGTTTTTAACACTGCAAATATTAAAAATCCATAAAACACTTAGCGTTCCGTTCGTCATTTCGTCACCGTTTTTTGAAAAAACAGTCTTTTTTCATGCATTTTTTGGACAAAAAAGACGTTTTTCGGCCTTTTTTCCGGAACAAAAAATGGGATTTTCGACGGGAAAAGTATGAAAATATGTAAATGTATTGAACATATTTTTACACAAAATCGGAAAAACGATCGGAAATTCTCCGAAAAAGCGGTATTTCTTCTTTCTGTTATATCTGTGTTAAAAAGTGTTTCTATATATAGTACGGACAAATACTACGGCAAGAAAATGAAAATACTACCCATAATGCGGCAAAATACTACCGCAAGAAAATAAAAACTACCGTACTTTTAAAAAACAGCCATGCATAACACCATTTTAACGTTCGTTTAATATTTTTCTTTCTAAAATGTGGAAAATTACGAACCTGAATTTGACTATTAAACTGCTGTATACCATAGCGCTATAGCCTATTTAGAATCGTCTGCGGTCGTTTATTTGAAATTTTTCTCCTCGCGGAGGCAAATTTTGGGGTCAAAAAACAAAGGTTGCGAGGGGATCATCAAGAATCCTTATTTGTGAAAAATTCATAACGAAACATTCGTATCCCTTGTGTAAAAACCTTGTGTCCTTCGTGGTTTATTTTTTTACCACAAGGGACACAAAGAAGTTTCACAAAGAACACAGCGAGCGCAGCGAGTGGCTGCAGGCCTGTCTTTTACCGCCCAGCTTTAGCTGACGGTTTTAAAGATGGAGGCGAAGCCTCAACCGCTGTGGGTTTCAACCCCTTTATTTGAAAGCAGTCAGAGTAATCAAAGTCGTATTTAGAGAACGCAGACGACGCAACAAGCGCAGACCGGCGTAGATTAATAATTATTTCTGCGTTTTTTCGC
>JAITVG010000111.1 GCA_031285925.1 Tannerellaceae bacterium | reverse complement strand
AAGCGCTTCGGGTAGTCGGTACATTTCCCAAATGGACTCCCGGACAAAAAGACGGTAAAGTAGTAAGAGTGAAATATACTATGCCGGTTCAGTTCCGTCTACCAGAAAATACTCCACAGTCGGAAAAATAAAGCCGGAACCGTAAGACTGAACTTCTTTAGGATAACACCGTAATCTTCGCAAATTTCAGCAGGAGTTGTTTCTGCTCGAAATGATCGAAGATTACGGTTGCTTTTGTACTTCTCCCTTCGCCTTCGATAACTGTGACTTTGCCTTCACCGAAACGATCGTGCCTGATGCGTGAACCAACCTGTAAACCTTCTATATTAATCGGCGACAAGCCGGATGAAACCGGAGAACTTGCAGACTGAGGTATGTGGGATCTTCAACCGATACCTAAGCTGCCGCAAAAGCCGGTCGAGCCGAAAAAAATATATTAAGATCATTTTTTTATTATATTTATTTTTTATATATTTGTATAAGAATTGTAGATGATGCGCACTTTATTAAGGAATGCGGAAGCAAATGCGTATAATCAATGGTATCAAATATGTATTATTAGCGATCGAATGTGGATATGAAAATTATTTTTATGTTATACTTTATTATATTAACAACTAAATTTATTAAATTTATGGATTTAACTACAATTAAAAGGAAGCGGAAACAGGTAATGCTCTTGTTTCTTTGTGCAGGTTTGATTGGTGTACGCCCACCGGACGCGGTTGCAGACACGGGCGGCAGGTTGTCTGTCCCGGAGGTGCAACAGACTCCAGCCAAACGAACGTTAATCGGTAATGTTACCGATATGACTACAGGAGATGCCCTGATCGGCGTGAATATCTCTATCAAGGGAACGACGCAGGGTACGGTGACCGACATCGACGGAAATTTCTCCATCGAGGTACAGAATAACACCGAATTAACGATCTCCTATATCGGTTATAAGCCACAGACTATCACCGTAGGTGACTTGGGGGTACTCAACATTAAACTGGCAGGCGACAATGAGATGCTCGACGAAGTTGTCGTTGTCGGCGCCGGTATACAGAAGAAAGCCTCCATCACGGGAGCCATTACGACGATACAAGGCATTACGCTGAAGGCTCCATCCTCGGCGTTGACCAGTTCGCTGGCAGGCAAGCTGGCAGGGGTCATCTCCACCATGAGCAGTGGCGAACCGGGTTCAACCTCTTCGTTCTACATTCGTGGTATCAATACATTCGGCGGGGTGGCTACTCCGCTGATCCTGTTAGACGGCGTGGAAATCTCAGCCAACGACCTAAATCGTATTCCGGCCGAGGGCATCGAGAGTTTCTCCATCCTGAAAGATGCATCGGCAACAGCCATTTATGGCAACCGGGGTGCGAACGGGGTTATGCTTGTCACGACAAAGAGTGGTAAGGAAAACACGAAAGCGACCATCAGCGTTTCTCTCGAAACGTCCTATTTTCAGCCGATGAACCGTCCCGAATTTGTAGACGGCCCGACTTTCATGCGCACCTATAACGAAGCGCAGCAAGTCAGAAGCAGTGCGCCTGTAGCCTTGCGCTATCCGGAAGAAGATATTTTGAACACGGAAAGCGGTGTCAATCCATACGTGTATCCCAACGTCGACTGGTACGATGAGCTGTTCCGCAGCGGCAACTACAACCAGCGAGCCAATATTAATGTATCGGGCGGTGCGTCGCGCGTTACCTATTATATGAGCTTGCAGGTGAACCACGATACCGGGTTGCTTGATGCTCCGTCCAGCTATGTATTCAATCCCAACATCGACCATTTGGAGTACAACTTTCAGAACAACATATCCTACAATCTGACGAATACGACGACCGTAGACCTGCGGATGATGGCTCAGATCGGGAATCAGCAAGGGCCTAACTATGCGACCGCCGACCTGTATGGATCGGTGATGCGGGCAAATCCCGTCGCATTCCCCGCCACTTTCCCGGCTCAGGAAAACGATGAATATATCCGTTTCGGTAACGCGGAGATCAAGTCGGGCGTATATGGACAAAACCCGTACGAATACATGATGAGTTCGTTCCGTGAGGACAACTACAATACGCTGAACACCTCGTTGAATATCCAGCAAGACTTGAGCTTCCTTACGGAAGGATTGAGTGCAAAGGCACTGGTCAATTTCAAGAATTACTCGACCTCCTATTACAATCGTTCGCTGACCGCTTATTTCTATCAGGTACAACCCGGAAGCTATGCCCCGGAAACCAATGACTATGATTTGTTATTGCTGCGACAGGGTACCGATTTCATCAGCCAGTCTGAGATAACCAAGGCGGCCGACCAGACTTTCTACTTCGATGCCCGGGTAGACTGGAAGCGCAATTTCGGGAAACACAACATGACGGCGATGTTGATGTATATGATGCGTGAATACCGCAACACCATTCTGCCGAACCGAAATCAAGGATATTCGGGACGTTTCACCTACGATTACGACAATCGTTACCTGGTGGAATTCAACTTTGGTTATAATGGTTCCGAGCGTCTGGCTAAGGAAGACCGTTTCGAATTCTTTCCCGCCGCCTCTCTCGGCTGGGTTGTCAGCAGCGAAAAATTTTGGGAGCCGATGCTGGATTATGTGAACCACCTTAAGATAAGAGGTTCGTACGGACTGGTCGGTAGCGATCAGTTTAACAGTAGTGCACAACACTTCCTTTATCAAAATGAGGTAGGCATAGCTAACGGAGACGCTTGGAGCACCGGGCTACCGACCAGTTTATTGGAACGGAAAGGACATAGTTTCAACATCTTATCCGTACAAAATGCCGGATGGGAACATGTGAAGAAGTTGGATATCGGTGTTGATTTCTCATTGTTCAACCAAGTCAATGTAACGTTCGACTACTTCCGCGACTATCGCGACCGGATATTGATGGCGCGCGCCAGTTTCCCGAAATTGTTAGGCTACTGGGGTTCCACGCCCTGGAGTAACATCGGTGAGGTGTTGAACACCGGAGTAGAACTGAGTATCAACTGGAACAAACAGATCGGCAAAGATTGGAGAATAGACCTTCGCGGTAACTTCACCTACAATCAAAACGAATATAAATTTGCCGACGAACCCAACTATCCCTATGTTTGGCAAACACAGACCGGAAAGCCGTTGAATACGCTGACCGGCTACGTGGCCGAAGGGCTTTTCTCCAGCCAGGAAGAGATCGACAATTGGCCAGACCAGATGCAGTTAGGCTCCACCCCGATGCCCGGTGATATCAAGTATCGCGATATCGACGGCAACGGTATCATCACGAGCGAAGATCAAGTCATGCTTTCTCCATACGCCAATGTACCCCGTATCCAATACGGCTTAGGCCTGAACGTTCAGTGGAAGAATTTTGACTTAGGCCTTTTCTTTAACGGCTCCGCCATGCGTGACATCATGATCAATTCCGGATACGCACCATTCCTGTCGAGTGGCGGCGACGGCTACGGGTATGAATCATTACCGCGAAACCTGATGCAATGGATCGCCGACGATCATTGGTCAGTCGATAACCCGAATGCCAATGCACTCTATCCGCGTTTAGGTATTTCGAATGCCGACATCGCCGGCAACATCCAACCCAGCTCCTATTGGATTCGTAACGGTAATTTCATCCGGTTCAAAACATTGGAGTTCGGCTATAATTTCCCGATGTGTCGCGTTTATTTCAGTGGGGACAATCTGGCTATATTCAGCCCATTCAAGTTGTGGGATCCGGAATTATCATGGAATGCCTATCCGTTGCAACGAACGCTTAACCTGGGTGTCCAATTTAGATTCTAACTATTTTATTAATTAATACAAGATAAAACAATCATGAAAATGAAACATATTATCAAGCAATTCATAAAGCTGACTTTATCTGTCGGCCTGCTTGCCTTGCCGGCTTGCGACTATCTGGACGTCATGCCGCCTGCCCAGCCGGACTTCGACGACACGATGAAGGACGAAGCATCCACCTTGGCTTTTCTTCATACGGCTTACTCCGGAACGACAAATAACTTCTGGCGTGAAAGTCCCGAAGTTTCCAACTCCACGGACGAATTCCTCCAACCGAAAGATTGGGGATGGGATTCGCAGCAGATGTTGTTCGGGACGGTTTCTTCGGCCGACGATATCGGCAATTGGGAAACGATGTACAACTATATCGGCTATGTTCACTATTTTATGGAACAACTGGAGTTGCTGAATCCGGCCGGCGTGACGGAAGAAGACAAACAACAGTACAGAGCCGAGAGTTGGTTCCTCGAAGCCTGGTATCATTTCAGGGTATTGCAAAATTACGGGCCATGCCCGATCATCGAGTCGAAAGTAGACCAAAATATTCTGCCGACAGACATTCCCGGACGCTCTCACTTTGACTATTGCGTAGACTGGATCGTTGCCAAGTTGGATGCCGCCGCGGCCGTCTTACCGCAAAAACAGGAGACTGAAAACCTGAGCCGTGCCGATGCCACGATTTGCAAAAGTTTGAAAGCACGTGTGCTGCTCTATGCCGCCTCTCCGCTATGGAACGGCTCGTTTGTCAACCGGAACTGGCAAAACGTCAATTATGAAACTCCGGGATACGGAAATGAATTGGTCAGCGCCCAATATGACGCAAGCAAATGGGAACGCGCTTTGACCGCTTGTCGGGAAGCATTGACTGCTGCCGAAAGTGCCGGCCTTCAATTGTTTGACATCGAAGCTGCCAACCTCAAAGCCAGTCGCGACGGTACACCGCTGCCTTTCATCCCGGGAAGGGAAAGTGATACGGAAGAAAACCGGGAGTTCAAAGAACGTGTCCGGATGCTTCAGTATATGATGACAGCCCACGAAGGCGACAACAACAGGGAAATTATCTGGGCAATAAACAACACCAGTGAAAACCAGATGAGTCACGGGGCGATGAAAGCCCACATGCCCAACAGGATCGTCAGACTCAGCAATGGTTCGTGGGGCACCGGCGGATATCACGGTTTCGCTCCGACTCTCAACGCCGCCGAGCGTTTCTATACGGTCAACGGAGCCACTCCCGAACTGGACGACAGTTTCTATGATGAGAGCGAATGGTTTACACGTTATTATGAAGGAACATCCAGCCCCGCACTGACAACGGACAGATTGGACGGCGAAGGGGTGAAAAACGACATCGCCAAGTTCAACGTCGGTCGTGAGCCCCGTTATTACGCCTGGATCGCCTTCGACGGTTGTGAATATATGCCGATTATCAGCAACAACAGTCCGCTCTGGTTGAACCTGAAAAACAGCAATACGAACGGTCATCAAGCCGGTTTGCGTAACTCAAGCGGTACCGGATTCCTGAACAAAAAATTCGTAGTACCCAATGCAGTCTTTTCATCATCCAATGCCATCACGGGAGACAGATATCGGCTCACCATGATCCGCATGGCAGAACTGTATCTGAACCTGGCCGAATGTTATGCCGCCCTTGACCGTACGTCCGAAGCGCTCGAACAACTGAACATCATCCGCAGACGGGCCGGCATCCGCGACCTGACCCAGGCCGACCTCACGGATATGAGTTTGATGGAGTGGGTACGTAACGAACGTTTCGTCGAGTTGTTTGCCGAAGGACACCGTTATTACGACGTCCGCCGCTGGGTCATCGCCTCCGAAGTGATGCAGCCGACCGCATTCCGCGGACTGAACGGATTGACGATCAACCCTTCCTTCGAAGACTTCAACCAAGTGGTACGCATGGATCAACCCATTCAATGGAACGACAGGCAATATTTGATTCCGATCAAAAGCAGCGAGCTATACAGTGACCCGCAATTGATACAGGCGCCCGGTTATTAATCTTAAAAATGAATCACATGAAAATGAAATATACAGGTATTGCAGGAATAGCCGCTTTGTTACTGACGGCCTGCAATGACACGAAATATGAATTGGGAAATCTCGTACCGGATGAATATCACAATGTCTTATACATCAATAATTCCGGCACACAGGATTTGACATTGTACAATACAGGCGAAGCCAACACCTACACCATCTCGGTATACAAAGGAGGAAGCGACCCTTCGCTGGCAGCCAGTGTTGATCTGGGCGTCTACACGCAAGAGGAGGTAGATCTTCTTTACAGCGCAATCGAAGGAGTGGACTACCGGATCATTCCGGCGGGAAGCTACGCATTAGACCAGGCTCATCTGGATTTCACATCCGAAGACCGCTACAAGGTCGTAACCCTGTCGTTGGAAACCGAGCTTATCGAGGCGGCGATAGAAGCAAACCCTGAAGTGACATACGTACTCCCGCTCCGCCTTTACAGCGAGAACGACTCGATCAATACCGCTAAAAGTGAATTGTTTATCCGGATGACGGAAGTGTTGACTCCGACGGTCGGATTTACAGGCACAACGGCTTCGTCTCTGTCGTACACTTACGGTTTCGCCTCCGAGTCTGTCGACATCAACTTTGGGCTTGATACGGACAATAGTTGGGATATAGACTGCCGGTTTGCCGCAGACCCGGATTACGTGGCCACATATAATGCCGCCAACGGTACTTCCTATACGCTACTTCCGGAAGGAAGCTATTCATTCGAAGAAACCGTTGCATTGCCAAGCGGGGCGAACACGACGAAACTGACGGTTGCAATCAACGGAAGCGGATTGAAACATGGGGAATATCTCTTGCCCATCCGCCTGACCGGCGTTTCGTTTTTCGACGTTTCCGAAAATGTAATCTATCCGTTGGTGATTCGTGTCGTCGGTGTTCAGTTCGCCCGTACGGGATGGACGATCGAAGCCAATACGGAGGAACGAACCGGCGAAGGGGCCGGAAACGGTGTCGCAACATGTCTGTTGGATGGCAACCTTTCTACTTTCTGGCACTCGCAATGGCAAGGAGGATCGGTACCGTTGCCTCACGAGTTGATCGTGGACGTCAAGAAAGAAGTGACCTTTACCAATATCGGTTTGGCACAGCGACAACACGGTAGTTACCGCGACGTAAGAAACGGTGAATTATTCGTCAGCTCAGACAAAACCAACTGGACTTCAGTCGGAACGTTCAAGGCCGAACAGATACTCGAAACGCAGATTTTCAGTGTAACCCCGACGAAAGGACGGTATTTCAAGATACGGATCACGTCAAGCAACCGCGATGCCAATTCGGCACTGGCCGAAGTCTACGCCTACGGAATAGAATAGTCTAATCCGAATCGGGAAATTGAGATTAACAATATTAGGGCAAACGCATTCCAATGTGGCGTTTGCCCTAATAACGATAGTATATTATTTTGATATGACTAATTTATGGGCATGATATATTGCTATTTGTCTTCAAGATGGATTTACTTGCTTCTATCAGTGGTCTGCTTTGGAGTTTATTTTCCGATAGTGGTTGGAGAAGCGTTACCTGCATGGATGCTGCTGTATCCTACACTTATTTTTATCATAACGGTTGCATTATGGAAATATGTGACGAAAATTCCTGTTGCAGTAGGCCTGTTGTTAATCACAGGTTACTGGCTTGGTTGTAAAGCCGAGCACGATACCAATTCGGATATTCCCGTTATAAGCATAGACAGCCCTGGCCTTTCTACAAGTAATGGGCTATTGGATATAGATGAGATGAAAATCGTTAAACTCGAAACATCGGAGCAAGTCTTGTTATCTAGCGTTTCTGAAATAGAAATTGTGGATTCTTTACTCTTAATAAAAAGCGGACGTGAGCTGTTTCTATTCGATATTACAGGTAAATTCAGAGCAAAAGTAGGTCGATCTGGCCTTGGCCCCGGCGAATATATTACAATGAGTGCATTCTGTTTCAATCCATTTAACAAAGAAGTAGTTGTGATTGACGCATACAAATACTTGATGCTGAGATATAACTATGATGGAGAATATATCGGAGAGAATAAACTGCCGGAAGGCAGCGTTAAATGGGCAAGTACTATCCGGCAGTCAAGTGATGGAAATCTATTGATCGCAAATCAAATAAACAAGTTTGATAATGCGGCATACTCTCTGATTTCGCCATCCGAATCAAAAACGGAGCATCTGTTCCCTTTTGAGATTTCCACAGGCAATTATTCGTATTATTTTGCCTCTAACCCCATCGTTGCAACGAATGATGAGCTTCATTTTATTTTGCCGTTCGATAATCGGATTTTCAAATATTCAAATGCTCAATTCGAAACACTATACATGATTAACACTCCGCAGCCGATGGCTTCAAAGCGGGAACTGAACCAAATAGATAATTTTAATTACGCAAGTTACAAATATATGGCCGACAAGGGGCTGTTTTCCGGATTCACCGGCATATTTGAAACCGATTCTATCATATTGTTAAATTATCTGCACGATGGAACTACTCCCGCATTCTGTGCTATAAATAAGGGATTGAAAAAAGGTGTGAGCTACATCTATCCGACGGATTTTTCCAAGGCGGCAGTTCCTTTTGTGCCGATAATAGGCTGTTATGGCAATTCTGTTGTTGCATACTCCAGCATCAATATGTTAGAAATTATTACAGGTATGCTGCCCGACGATTCCCCTTATCTCTCTCAATTTAAGGAAGTAGCCTATAATTCAAGCGAAGAAGATAATGGCTGCTTGATTTTTTATCGCTTTCGATCGTAGTGATAATCTATACATTAAAATCGGATAAGTCTATTATGCAGGCAAAGGAAGAGTTTTACCTTTTCAATTTCGAGATAAGCCACAAAATGGCAGAGTTGAAGGCTCCCGATATACCTTATACAGTGAACAGGAATGACAAGTTGCCGGAACCGTAAGACTGAACTTCTTTAGGATAACACCGTAATCTTCGCAAATTTCAGCAGGAGTTGTTTCTGCCCGAAATGATCGAAGATTACGGTTGCTTTTGTACTTCCCCCTTCGCCTTCGATAGCTGTGACTTCGCCTTCGCCGAAACGATCGTGCCTGATGCGTGAACCAACCTGTAAACCTTCTATATTAATCGGCGGCAAGCCGGATGAAACCGGAGAACTTGCAGGCTGAGGTATGCGGGCGGGCT
>JAITVG010000069.1 GCA_031285925.1 Tannerellaceae bacterium | reverse complement strand
CAGATCAAGGCCGGCGCGATGATCAAATCCATTACACCCATCACCGGGAGTCCCGGCGGCTGGCGCATCGAGTTCACGGGCGGCAGCCCCTCCTCGATCGACATCATGAACGGCTCCGATGGCACACCCGGCGTCACTCCGTCTACGCCGCAGATCGAGGTGCGCACCAACACGGACGGCACGATCAGCATCTGGTACAAGACCGACGGCGACTGGACAGATACCGGCACGAACATCAAGGGCGGCAATGGTGAACCCGGCGCACCCGGAACGAACGGCGTCAGCCCGAAGGTGCGGGTGGTGGACAACGGCAACGGCACGATAACTATCCAGTACAACACGGCCGCCGGCTATCCCGACAGCGGCTGGACGTCGGCAGGCAGCCCGATCGCCCTCGGCGGCAACTCGCAGGACAGGGAGGCGATCCTCTCCATCGTCGAGAACAAGGAGACCGGCACGATCACCATCACGATGAACGACGACAACGACCCGCACCGGACGTTCGACTTCGCGATGGCCTCCGGCGCGGTGCGCTTCGAACTGGTGGGCTTTAGCGACGGATTGGTCATCGCCCCGGGTGCGACGGGCAAGATTAAGTTTCGCGTCAATCCGTCGAACGCCTACGTGCCCACGGGCGATATGACCGGCACGGACGCCAAGTGGCAGCTCGACCATACGGCCACGCGCGCCAGCTACGTCACCGCGCCGACAGAGTTCGCGCTCGTCGGCATCGCCAAGGACGTCTCCAATGACGGCGAACTCACCGGGCAGTACGTCGCCACCATCAAGTGCATCGCCACCCAATACGACTACCTGGGCACCGACTACGCGATGGCGCTGGTGCTCAACGCAGGCACCGCCGCCGACCCGGCGCTCGTCTCCTCGCCCTCGTTCGTACTCGGAGTGCAAAGTCCGGGCATCATCGCCAGAGGCACCACCGGCCCCCTTGAGTGGATTCTTTACGAGGACTACACGATGGCCATCACAGGCGAGGGCTATATGCCCGATTATTCTCAGTACGGCCCGTGGGATTCGTACTTCGATGAGATCGAAACGGTCGTTATCGACGATGGCGTGAGATCCATCGGGGACAGGGCTTTTGCCTATTGCCGCGCCTTGAAGGAGATAGTCATTCCCGACGGCATGAAAACCATAGGCAGCTACGCTTTTTCCACTTGCGAAACTTTGACGGAGATCACCCTCCCCGAAAGCGTGACGACCATCAAGGACGGGGCCTTTGCCTATTGCTCCAACTTGACGAAGATAAACATTCCCGACGGAGTGACGTCCATCGCGAACGCGGTTTTTTACAATTGCACTTCCCTGGCGGAGATCGACATTCCCGACGGAGTGACGACCATCGGGGAGAATGCTTTTCAAAATTGTTCCAATTTGACGGCGATAACCATTCCCGCCAGCGTAACGTTAGTCAGGTACATGGCTTTTGGAAATTGCCCCGCTTTGGCGAACGTAACCTGCCTCGCGGAAACGCCGCCGAGATTAGACTATTATTATACCAGTTTCGAGTCGAACAGCACCGACGTGCTGCACGTCCCCGCTGGCAGCCTCGCGGCCTATCAGGACGACACGACATGGAGCGACATGTTCGAATCTGTCGAGCCGATACGGTAGGCCTGCTCCGGAACGCAGAAGACGCAGAGAACGCAGATTGACGCAGAAATAATTTTAAAATCTGCGCTCTCTGCGTCTTCTGCGTTCTCTGTATTTAATATATCCTCCTAAAACGCCTTAAATCATAATTTTTATCTACATTTGTACGTTTGAGTTTTAAATCACTATAATATATTATACATAACACCATGATATTTATGAGAAGAACACTATTATCGCCTGTCAGGTTCATGTGCCTGTTCGTGCTGCTGTCGGGGATGTCGGCTGCGGGGTATGGCCAAAGGCTGCTGACGATCGAACAGGCGCTGGATATTGCGGAAGAGAACAGTCCGGCACTGCGCGATTCGAGGATGAACCTCGAACGCTATCAGCAAAGCCTGATTGCACAGCGGGCTTCATTGCGGTCGCGCTTTTCGCTCAACCTCACGCCGGTGAATTACCAAAAAAACCGGCAGTTTGAAACCCGCCTGTCGCAATGGTATACCAACGAATCTTTTTCCACCGGCGGGCAATTCATGGTGCAACAACCCATACTGCTGACCGACGGTACGATCTCACTGATCAACAATCTGAGCTGGCAAGACAACCGCTCCCTGACGGGAGATGTGGAAACGAGCAACCGTTCCTTCCAAAACCGCCTTTATCTGGAGCTTAGCCAGCCGATCTTCACCTACAACACGCGGAAAATGGCATTGAAAGAGATTGAATTTGCCTACGAAAACGCCAATATCAGCTACGCCCTGCAACGGTTGCGCACGGAGGTGGATATCACGCAACAGTTCTATAACGTCTATTCCGAGCAAAGCCGCCTGGACATTTCGCACGAAGAACTGAAGAACGCCCAGCAAAGCTACGACATCATCAAAAACAAGGTGGATGCCGACCTCGCTGCCCGCGATGAACTGTTTCAGGCGGAATTAAATCTTGCGACAGCAAAATCCACCGTGGAAAGCGGACTGACTACACTGGAAAATAATAAGGATCAGTTAAAGAAGGTACTTGGCATTCCGCTGGACGAACAGCTCACGGTCGTCACGGAGGTGAATATTCAGGAAGTGGACATTAATCTCGAACAGGCGATCGAAAGCGGCCTGTCTTCCCGCCTGGAATTGCGCCAGAGGGAGATTGAAGCGGAGCAACTGGAATTCGACATGATCGAAACCAAAGCTTTAAACGAATTTAAGGGAGAGATCAACCTCTCTCTCGGTCTTACGGGCGATAACGGCGAGTTTGGGGCAATCTACAAGAACCCTACCCAAAGCCCGCAGGTAATGGTGACGTTTACCGTTCCGATTTTCGACTGGGGTGAAAAGAAAGCGCGCGTAAAGGCGCAGGAAATAGCCCGGAAAATACACGACTATCAAACGCGGGATGCCGAGATAGATATTGAAATGGATATACGCCAGGCCTGGCGCCAACTGGAAAACTACCGCAGGCAGATCGGGATTGCGGAACAGAACGTAAACAACGCGCAGCTGACTTACGACCTCAACCTGACCCGCTATCGCGAAGGAGATATTACGGGTATGGATATGAATCAGTTTCAGACGCAGTTGTCGAACCAAAGAATCTCCTACACCCGCGCGTTGATCGACTACAAGGTGCAACTGCTGAACATGAAGATCCTTTCCCTTTATGACTTTGAGAAACGCACGCCCATCGTACCGCTGGAAATAAAAAAATAAAAATATACGAAGAAATATGAATACGCAATCTATTGTTCAATCCGGTGTCATACTTTCCCTCTCCGCCCTGTTGCTGGCCGGATGCGGCAATCAGCCGCAGAGTTCGCAAAACGACATAGCTACTCCGGTGTCGGTGACGGAACTGAAAAGAGGTTCGATCAGTAAACTTGTCAATACCACGGGCACGGCGCAGGCTACCTACGGTGTGGAACTTGTTTCGGAAATGAGCGGAACATACCGCCTGATGAATAACCCGCAAACCGGGCGACCGCTGAAGCTGGGCGACCGCGTAACGGCCGGGCAAACGATCATCCGCCTTTCCGACCGGGAATATGAAAACGGTATCGCACTCGATTCCAAAGAACTTACCCTTGAAATATCCGAACAGGAACAAATCAAGCAAAAGGCCTTGTACGAAAAAGGCGGCGTCACGCTGAGCGAAATGCGCAACACGGAAGTGCGGGTGACCAATGCCCGCTACGATGTGGAAACCGCCAAGCTAAACCTGGCGAAGATGGAGATCAAGGCGCCTTTCGACGGCGTGATCGTCAATCTTCCCCATTACACCCCGGATGTGAAGGTGGCGCAGGGCAGTGCGATGGTTGGGATTATGGCTTACGACCGGATGTATATGGATATTAATCTTCCGGAAAGCGCCATTACCTACGTGGAAGCGGGGCAACCGGTTTATATCACCCATTACACCCTTCCGGAAGATACCCTCAAGGGAGTGATCGGCGAGCTTTCGCCGGCCATCAGCATGGAAACGCGCACGTTCAAGGGGAAATTGCTGATTGAAAACAAAGGCCTGCTGCTCCGTCCGGGCATGTTCGTCAAGGCGGATATCGTAGTGGACAAGGCAGACAGCGCGATCATCATTCCGAAAGAAATCATACAAAGCACGCGCCGGCAGAAATACGTTTATATTGTAGAAAAGAATACGGCCATCGTGCGGAATATCCGCACAGGACTGGAAGACGAAACCCATGCGGAAGTAGTGGAAGGCCTCGGTGAAAACGACAATCTGGTTACCCGCGGGTACGAAACGCTGAGGGAAAACAGTAAAGTGAAAGTACAGCGATGAGAAGCATTGTCAAATTTGCAGTCAATAATCCGGTGACGATCACGATGGTCGTGCTGGCCGTACTGCTGCTCGGCAAGATCTCCTACGACCAGTTGAGCGTCGATCTGCTGCCCGACCTGAACAATCCGCGCCTTTTCATCGAAGTAACGGCCGGTGAAAGGCCGCCGGAGGAGATCGAGAAGCAGTTTGTACGCAATATCGAGTCGATGGCGATCCGGCAGAGCGATGTAACGGAGGTGTCTTCGGTCATCAAAGCCGGTTCGGCACGGATCACCGTGGAATATTCCTGGTCGAAAGACATGGACGAAGCGTTTCTGGATTTGCAGAAAGCGATGAACAGTTTCGCGCAGAATGATGATATTGAAGAGCTGAAGATCACCCAGTACGATCCCAATCAATCTCCGGTCATCCTGATCGCCATGTCGCATCAGGACATTACCGATATGGCGGAACTGCGGAAAGTGGCGGAAAGTTACATCCGCAACGAGTTGATCCGCCTGGAAGGAGTGGCCGAAGTCAATCTTTCGGGGCAGGAAATCAATACGCTGACCATTAACACCGATCCTTACCGGTTGTCGGCCTTCAATCTGACCATCGACGAAGTGGCTTCCAGAATAGAAACGAACAATCAAAGCGTATCCGGAGGGCGTGTCACCGAACTGGGATTGCAATACCTGGTTAAAAGCAGTACGATGTTTACTTCCGAGGCAGACTTTGAAAACCTGATCGTCGGTTACCGCCCGGTAACGGCACAGGAGAATACAACAGCTACTGCCACCGCTGCCGCTACTGCGGAAAACGCTCCGATTTACCTGCGGGAAGTTGCCGACGTCAGTTTCGCCAATGCTCGGCCGGAGAATATCGTCCGTATCAATGGAGAACGGAGCATCGGGCTTTCGGTTTATAAAGAGATGCGCTTCAATACGGTGCGCGTAGTCGATCAGGTAGACAAGCAGTTGGCCGTTATCGAACAGGCGTTGCCGGGCTACAAGTTTCAGATCATTACCAATCAGGGTACCTTTATCCGCAAAGCGATCGATGAAGTAAAAGAAAGCGCGATACTCGGCGTGATCCTGGCGGTGATTGTGCTTTTTGTATTTCTTCGCCGCTTAGGGACGACATTGATCGTCAGTATCGCTATCCCGATCTCTATTGTCGCCACGTTCAACCTGATGTTCTTCAACGGGCTTACGCTTAACATCATGACACTCGGCGGACTGGCCCTGGGAGCCGGGATGCTGATCGACAACGCCATTGTGGTGATCGAAAGTATATTCCGGAACCAGGAAAGAGGATCAGACGCGAATGAGGCAGCCGTCAGCGGCACTTCGGAAGTGGGCGGGGCGATTATCGCCTCTACGCTGACTACCGTAGTCGTATTTCTCCCGATCGTTTACCTGCACGGAGCTACCGGGGAATTATTCAAGGATCAGGCCTGGACGGTATCTTTCTCTTTGATATCCTCTTTGCTGGTCGCTATTCTGGTGATTCCGATGCTTTATTTCTGGGTAGGCAAACGCAGGAAAGAAGCGGTACGGGAAGTAAAGTCCATCGAAATGGCCTGGTATTCGCCGCTGTTGCAAAAGCTGTTGCGCCACCGCTGGCTGGTGGTCGGAGCGGCGGCCGGAATGATTCTGCTGACCGGTTTGCTTGTTCCTTTTATCGGCACCGAATTTATGCCTCGTGCAGAAAGCCAGACTTTTACCATCAACATAAAAATGCCGGAGGGAACTCAGCTTGAACGTACCTCGTCGGCCATTGCCGGACTGGAAGACCTGCTGGTTTCGATCACGGAAGACCCCGGTTTGACGGTGTACAGCCATATCGGTACGGGAAGTAATTCCGAGAATGCAGTCTTCGAGGGAGAAAATACGGCCATGATGAAAGTGATCCTTTCCCCTGAATGTAAACTTGCGCCTGAAACGGTTATCGCCGATTTCGTGCAAACGGCAGAAAATCCGGACGGGCTGGAACTGACGATCGGACAGGATGAGAACTCACTCAGTTCCCTGCTGGGAGATGAAAGTGCGCCGATCGTTGTCGAAGTGCAGGGTGAAGAGTTAGACGAAATAGCGGATATTACCGAAGAAGTGAAAACCCGCATGTTGCCTCTGGACGGCCTTTACAATGTGATGTCGTCTATTGAAGACGGTGCGCCGGAGATCACCGTTTCCATCGACCGCACGGTTGCCGGCATCAATAATCTGAGCGTCGCAACCGTAATCGAACAGATCCGTCAGCAACTGAGCGGGCGCGAAGCCGGACAGATGGAATACCGGGGCGAAATGCGGGACATCGTGATTAAACTGCCGGATATCGGCTTGCGTGAATTAAATGCTCTCACGGTCAGAACCGGAGAAAAGGAGTTTCGCCTGCAGGAGATCGCCCGCCTGGAAGAGACACAGGCGCCCAAAGAAATCTTCCGCCGCAACCAACACCGGATCAGTAAGGTAACTGCCAATATGGAGGGTTCCTATTCCTTAGATAAAGTGGCGCAGAATATACGCAATACATTGAGCGATATGGAACTCCCGCTCAACTATACGGTCACTGTCACCGGAGAAGAAGAAAAGCGGCAGGAGTCGATGAACAGCCTGATGTTTGCCCTCGTCCTGTCCATCGTATTGGTTTACATGGTGCTGGCATCCCAGTTTGAATCACTGCTCCATCCGTTTACCATTCTGCTGACAATCCCTTTGGCGGTAGTCGGCGCGATCCTGCTATTCTTCCTGACGGGTACGACAATCAATATGATGGGTTTTATCGGTATCGTGATGCTTGTAGGGATCGCGGTCAATAATTCCATTATCCTCGTCGATCGTATCAATCAACTGAAACTCGGCGGAATGGAACTGACGGAAGCCATAGTGGAAGCCGGGCAGCAACGTATCCGACCGATCATCATGACCAGCCTGACAACGATTCTGGCGCTGTTGCCGATGACTTTCAGTTTTGGCGACGGCAGTTCGTTGCGCACGCCGATGGCTATTGCCGTAGTGGGCGGACTGGTCACTTCCACGCTGATGAGCCTGATGGTGATTCCCTGTGTCTATTACCTGCTGGAGAAGATGAAAAGAAAGATAATCAAGAAAGGTAACGTATGAATTTCGTACTGCACAGGAGGATAACCATTTGCATGTTGTTTATCGCACTTACCCTGTTGGGATATGTGTCGTACAGGCAACTGCCTGTGGAGTTATTGCCGAATGCCGAACTACCGATGCTTTTCGTTCAGGTAAGTTCACAGCAGGAGAATGATCCCTCGTATGTCGAATCGGATATTATTATTCCGCTGGAAAGCGCGATCAGCTCGATCGGCGGGGTGGAAAATATCGAATCGACTGTCGATAGCCGCCAATCCTATATTCAGATCGACTTTAAGAAGACGATCAACTTCAAAATGGTATCCCTCCGGCTGGAGGAGAAGATCAACGAAGTAGCCGCCGGTTTCCCCGACGGATTCAATGTGCAGGTGCGGAAAGTCGATATGCAGCAGTTGGCCAACAACTTTATGGTCTTGCAGGTGCGCGGTTCCGGCGGTGTAGACCGGGTACGCAATGTAGTAGACAAAGAAGTTCTTCCCGATCTGGAAAATATCGACGGGATAGCAGCCGCCAATGTGTACGGAGGCCGCGAACGGGCGATTGAGATACAACTCGATCCGGATGCTTGCAAGGCATTGAACCTCACTCCGGCGCAAGTCAGTAATCTATTGGCGCAAAACACACGCGAAAAGGAATTTGTGGGTTATGTCAATGAGCCTTACGGTAAATTCTTCGTACACGTTAATTCATTATATACGAATGTGTCCGAACTGGAAAACATCGTGGTAGCTCCCGGCCCCATCCTGCTGAAAGACATTGCGACGATCTTCTTCGACCTCAAGGAAGAAACCACTTACAGCCGCGTAAACGGAAAAGAAGCCGTATCGGTTTCGCTGACCAATGATTCGCAGACGAACCTGATCCAACTTTCCCACCGGACACTTCAGACGGTGGAACGGTTGAACGAAGAACTGAAACCGATGGATGTGGAGATCGTCGTGCAGAACAACACGGCGCAGGTGATGGAAGATAACATCGACCAGATCATCGAACTTGCGCTGACCGGCGGTTTGCTGGCGATACTGATCCTCTGGATATTTCTAAAGAATCTGCGGCTGGTGTTCTTCATCGCCCTGTCTATCCCTATCTCTGTCTATACGGCATTCAATCTCTTTTATGCTTTCGGCATCAGCATCAACAGCCTGACGCTGGTCGGAATGGCGCTGGCTGTGGGGATGTTGCTCGATAACAGTGTCGTTGTACTGGAAAACATCTACCGGCTTTCGGGAAACGGAATGCCGCCGAACCTGTCCGTTACGCAAGGGACGAAAGAAGTATGGCGTTCTATCCTGGCAGCTACGCTGACTACGGTCACCGTCTTCCTGCCGTTTGTTTTCTCGGATAACTTCCTGATCAAGATGATCGGCCACCATATCGGAGTATCGATCGTTTCTACCTTGACGATCTCCCTTTTCGTCGCCCTGCTGTTCATTCCGATGGCAACTTATCTTATTCTGAAACGGAACAAGGGAAACAGCGTTTTCTACGAAAAAGTATCCGTCACGCAACGGGCGGTACAAATCTATCTGGTATTCCTGAAAACCTGTATGCGCAATCCGGGAGTGACGGTACTGGGATCGATCGTCGTGCTTTTTTTCACCCTCAGCCTTTCGCTTACCCTCAATATTCAGCAGATGCGGGATGTCGATTCCGACCGCTTTAATATTTATGTAGACATGCAAACAGGCAGCACACTGGAAACGACCGACATGGCTGTCAAGGTGATGGAAGACCGCCTGGCGGAATTTCCCGAAAAGGAAGAACTTGTTTGCCGCATCCAGGAAGATGAAGCCGTACTTACCCTTATATTAAAAGAAGATTATCAGGATATCGGCAAGCGAAAGATAGCTGACATTAAAGCCGACGTGCAACGCCTGCTTCGCAACATCAACGGCGCGGAAGTATCCGTTACCGAATCTTCCGGAGGCGGAGGTGGCGGCGGAGGCGGCGGTGGTGGCGGTTCCTCTATGGGAGGAATGGGCAACTTCATGCGCCTGCTGGGTATTGGCGACAATCAGGAACGGATCGTGATCAAGGGCGCCGACTTTGAAATGATGCAGTTGGTGGCGGAAGATTTCCGTTATTACCTCGACGAACAGGTATTTATCCGCAGTTCGCGCGTATCCTCCAATCGCCGGCAACCAGAGATTTTGTTGAACTTCGACCCGATCCTGCTGACCTCCTATGAAATCAGCCGGGGCAATATATCATCCGGGCTGGCGTCGCTCAACGGCGATTTGTCTTCGGGGAGCACGTTTAAAGTCGGCGACGAAAGCTACGATATTATGATCCGCAACAACATTCCGCCGGAAGAAGAGGAAGAGGAAGCCCGCCGGGATAAAACGGTGGACGACCTGCGTGCCGTGCAGATACAGGCCGGATCAGGCGGACTGCACAAACTGGACGATATCGCCGCCATTGAATACGGGCGGGGACGCTCACAGATCATGCGGGTCAATCAGGATAAACAGATTGAAGTATTCTATAACTTCTCACGCGACGTAGAGTCGTCCAAGTCACTGCTTGAAGGCTATCGCGCGGATATCGACCGGCTGGTGGCGGATTATAATCTTCCGTCCGGCGTGGCCGTGGAAGTATTCCATGAAGAAGATCAGTTCGCCGAATTTAAATTCCTGATCTTCGCAGCCTTTATCCTGATCTTTATGATCCTGGCTTCCGTATTCGAGTCGTTGAGCACTCCTTTTGTCCTGCTGTTTGCCATTCCTCTGGCGGCTATCGGTTCGCTGATAGCGTTGCTGATCACCGACAACAGCTTGCTGAATGCCAATACGCTGACCGGATTCCTGATCCTGCTCGGCGTGGTGGTCAATAACAGCATCATCCTGATCGACTACGCGAATATATTGCGCAAGCGGGGATTCCGCCGCAGCCGGGCGCTGATGACGGCCGGACTGTCGCGCATCCGTCCCATTCTGATCACTTCCATTACGACCATCGTCGCCATGTTGCCGCTTGCCATGGGCGATTCGGAATATGCCGGAGCGATCGGGGCGCCTTTCGCCATTACCGTGATCGGAGGACTAACCTTCTCCGCCCTGCTTACGCTGGTACTTGTCCCGACAGCCTGTATGGGAATGGAAAACACCCTGCAATGGTATCGCACCCTGTCGAAGAAGATATGGATCACACACGCCGTCCTGTTTGCTCTCGGTACTTTCTGTATCTATTTCTACACCGACGGTTTATTGTGGCAGATCATCTACTTTGTGATCCTGATCATTGCCATTCCGGGCATGACCTGGTTTGCGCAGAACAGTCTGCGCCGGGCACAGGCTAAAGTGATCGATCCGAACGCGGAAATCGAGATTACGATCCGTAATCTGGTAAAGATATACGACTGGTCCGGACGTTTCTCCCGCCAGTGGCGGAGCGGACTGGAAATACGCCGCCGCCTGGGAGTAAGCAACGAGTTCCGTTCGTTGAAAGATTTCATCCCGGTGTCGTGGCAATTCGCCCTGTTCGGCTTTGGGCTTTATTTCACCTATTTCTATCTCGACGACAACCTGTGGCTGTTTCTTCTGTCCTTTGCCATCTACTTTTCCGCACTCGGATTGTGGCGCAAGATCAGGCAATACCTTTTCTTCCGTTTCCCGAAAAAGCGATTGGTGAAGATTGCGAACCGGTTCGTGTTCTGGGGTATCCCGCTATTGATACTGCTTGCGATGTACCGGGGTATGGACGACAGAGAAGACCGAATGAGCATGGTCATTACGATCGGCCTTCTCTGGGGAATCGGCATTGCGATCTATGTATCCTCGCATTATCTGTACGACAACCGGATCAACATCGAACGGGTGAAAGGCCGTTTTGCCGGAATGAAACGCTTCTGGTTCCGCTTAGTGAAAAACATCCCGCTGATCGGGAAACAGCGCAAGCCGTTCAAAGCCCTGCGCGGCGTATCCTTTAAAATCCAAACCGGAATGTTCGGATTGCTTGGGCCTAACGGTGCAGGGAAATCCACGCTGATGCGTATCGTCTGCGGTATACTGGAACAAAGCTACGGCAGCATCTGGGTCAACGGACTGGATACCCGTGTGTACAGGGAAGAACTGCAAAGCCTGATCGGTTTCCTTCCGCAGGAATTTGGAACATACGAAAACATGTCGTCTACGGAGTTTCTCGACTATCAGGCCATCCTGAAAGGTATTACCGACGATGATATTCGCCGGGAACGCATTGAATATGTGTTGAAAGCCGTCCACATGTACGACCGGCGCAACGATAAGATCGGTTCTTTCTCCGGCGGGATGAAACAGCGTATCGGCATCGCCCTGATCCTGCTCCACCTGCCGCGTATCCTGATCGTGGACGAACCGACGGCCGGGCTTGATCCGCGCGAACGCATCCGTTTCCGCAACCTGCTTGTCGAACTGAGCAAGGAACGTATCGTGATCTTCTCCACCCATATTATTGAAGACATATCCAGCTCCTGCAACCAGGTGGCAGTGATTAACAAGGGAATGTTGAAATACTTCGGCGACCCCGTAAACATGGTGGAAATGGCGGAAGGGAAGATATGGAAATTCACCATCGGCAAGGAAGATTTTGAGGAGAAACTGGATCAATCCCTGATCATCCACCACATGCAGGAGAACGACATTATCCAGGTGCGCTACCTGTCGGATGAACCGCCCTTCGAGAACGCCGTCCGGGTAGAACCCAATCTGGAAGATGCCTATCTGTGTTTGCTTAAAGGAATACATAATTAACGGATCCATTCTCAACTGAAAACGACATGACATTAAAACAACTCATATCCCTCGCACCGCGAGTAGCGAGATATAACCTGAGGGTGATTTTTGCCGGGAAATTCATCTGGTTCCTGCTGGCCGCACTGGGTTTCTTCTGCCTGTTTATGTTTCAGGCCGCCTGGAACCGTACGGAAATGAACGAGGGAGTGCTGTACGAGATGATGCTGTTTCCCACAGTCCTTCTGATCTTTTATCCGGCCGTCTTCGGCATTCAGAACGATGAAGATGCCCGCATCCTCGAACTGCTGTTCGGCATTCCGAACTACAAATATAAAGTCTGGGGCATCCGCCTGTTGATGATCTACGTGGCTATCTTCTTTATTCTGCTGCTATTCGGTTATTTGGCCTCGATTATGATCTACCCGGTCAATCCTTGTGAAATGGTTGCCCAATTGATGTTCCCCCTGTTGTTTTACGGAAACCTCGCCTTTATGTTTTCCACCATCACGCGCAGCGGCAACGGCACCGCCGTGCTGATGATTGTCCTCAGCATACTGATCCTTATTCTTTCAAATGGGATGGCGGGGCAAAGTTTCTGGAATGTCATTATCAATCCATTCCGTGTTCCCAACAACATGATTCCCGCGATTTGGGAAGGCATAATCTTCAAAAGCCGCGCCTTTCTCCTGATCGCCGGCATTATCTGGATGATGATCGGCCTGCTCAAACTTCAGGAACGGGAGAAGTTTATCGGATAG
>JAITVG010000036.1 GCA_031285925.1 Tannerellaceae bacterium | reverse complement strand
GCCGTCATTCCAGATTCCCTTTTTGAGCCTATACGCACCATTCCTGCCACCATTGCTGCCGAACTGGGCGAAGCCCCCTCGGGCGGCGCGCATTATCAGTCGCTATTTATGCTGGGCTGTATCCTGTTTGTCATTACCATGATAATAAGCATTACCGCAGAAGTTATCTCTAAAAAACAGTACGATAAAGGAATATAGGCATGAATAAAGAATCGAGTCAGCGAACTGCATTTATTATATTCCGAATACTCGGCATTATTGTTGTCAGTATTCTGTTATGGATACTCGGATTTATCATTTACAACGGCATGGGTGTAATCAGTTGGGAATTTCTGACTGCCGCTCCTGCGGAAGGGATGACTGCGGGAGGAATTTTCCCCGCCATTGTCGGAACTCTTTGTTTGGTTGCGGGCAGTATGATATTTGCTTTTCCTGTGGGTGTAATGTCTGCCATTTACACGAATGAATATGCAGGCAACGGATGGATTGTAAAATTCATCCGCGTGATGACCAATAATCTGGGAAGCATACCGTCTATCGTATTCGGATTATTTGGCATGTCGCTGTTTGTAAACACACTTGGTTTCGGCGATTCCATACTGGCAGGATCGCTGACGCTGGGTTTGCTGGCCCTACCAATAGTTATCCGCACGACTGAAGAAGCGCTGAAAGCCGTTCCCAGTTCGTACCGGACAGGTAGCCGGGCATTGGGGGCAAGCAAACTGCAAACCATCAGCAGGGTGATACTACCGGCGGCATTTCCGAATATCACCACCGGCCTGATCCTGTCTATCGGCAGGGTTTCGGGCGAAACCGCCCCGATACTTTTTACCGTAGCCGCCTATTTCCTACCCAAACTTCCGACTGGTATTTTCGATCAGGTAATGGCGTTACCCTATCATCTGTATGTGATCGCAACCAGCGGAACCGATATTGAAGCATCGCGCCCTGTTGCCTACGGCACGGCGCTAGTACTGATAGCCATTGTTTTGTTGATGAATCTGCTGGCGGCATTTTTAAGACGACATTTTTCTAACAAGTGGAGAGCGGAGAGATGAGAACGGCTCTCTACTCTCAACTAAATAAACATGATAGAAGCAAAGAATATAGATTTTTACTACGGTAGCTTTCATGCGCTTAAAAATATCAGCATGACAATGGAGGCCCACACGGTAACGGCTTTTATCGGCCCGTCGGGTTGTGGTAAATCAACCTTCTTGCGCCTGTTCAACCGGATGAACGATTTGATCGACGGCATACGCCTCACCGGAGAATGTCTTGTGCAGGGAGCGAATATTTATGGCAAATCCGTTCAAGTGGACGAGTTGCGCAAAACGGTAGGCATGGTGTTTCAAAAGCCAAACCCTTTCCCTAAATCCATTTTTGAGAATGTGGCGTATGGTTTGCGGGTAAACAATTTGGGCGATAAGAAATTCATCGCCCAACAAGTGGAAGAATCATTAATCGCCGCCGCACTGTGGGATGAGGTAAAAGACAAATTGAAAAAATCCGCCTTTGAATTGTCGGGCGGACAGCAACAGCGGCTTTGCATCGCCCGTGCGCTGGCTGTTTCGCCGGCTGTTTTGCTGATGGACGAACCGGCATCGGCTCTCGACCCTATATCGACATCCAAAATCGAAGAACTGATTCATCAGTTGAAAAAAGATTATACCATTGTTATCGTTACGCACAATATGCAGCAGGCTGCGCGGGTAAGCGATAAAACGGGATTCTTTATGCTGGGCGAACTTGTGGAGTTCAGCGAAACAAAAAAAATGTTCCTGAACCCCGAAAAGAAACAGACACAGAATTATATAACCGGAAGGTTTGGGTGAACAACTAATAACTAATTAAAATGAAACATACGGAACGGGAAATGCAATCCCTCAGGGAAGAAGTCAGGCAAATGTGGAAACAGGTATTATCCCAGCTGGAAAAAGCAAAACAGTCGTTTTTGAACAATGACGTGGAACTGGCACTCGAAATAATAAGCCGCGAAAAGCGCGTGGATGCCTTTGAACTGAAAATAGACAGCGACTGCGAAAACTATATCGCGCTGTACAGTCCCGTGGCGGTCGATTTGCGCCTTGTCCTTTCGCTGATAAAAATCAGCAGCACACTGGAACGTATAGGCGACTTTGCCGCAGGCATCGCCCGCCACGTGATAGACGACGGCTGCAATAAAGCGGAAACGGTACTGATAGAAGAACTGCAAATCGAAAAAATGTTTGACACACTTACCGGTATGCTCTCCGACGGCTTTGTCGCCCTCGAATCCGAGAACACCAGAATATCGGGGAAAATACTTGCCAAAGATGCGGAAGTGGACGAAATCTACAACAATGCGATTGATGTTCTGACCAACTGTCTAACCGCTAATCCCGCCTCTATTCGTTACGGACTGAAACTGCTGCTGGTTATCCGCAAACTCGAACGCATAGGCGACCATTGCAGCAACATTATCGAAGAGATTGTTTTCTATGTCGATGCAAAGGTATTGAAACACAATGGCCGGAAAGGTGATGAAAACAGGATTGTCGATTAGAATGATTAACTTTGCACTATATATAAATAGAGAAATATGCCGAAAAAGATATTAGAAAAGATATTAATAGTCGACGACGACAGAAGCATTTGCGAGATACTTGAATTTAATCTCAAGAACGAAGGGTTTGATGTGGAATGTGCCTATTCGGCGGAAGAAGCTTTGAGGAGGCTGCCCGGCGGCTTTTCGCTCATCCTGCTCGATATAATGATGGGCGGAATGTCGGGCTACAAAATGGCGGAAATATTGCGGACACGTGGCAACCTCATTCCCATAGTCTTCCTCACCGCCAAAGACACCGAAAACGACATGCTTACCGGCTTCTCGGTTGGCGGCGACGATTACATTTCCAAACCGTTTTCCATCAAGGAAGTGGTTGCCCGCATAAAGGCCGTTATCAAAAGGATCAATAGTAGCGCACCGGCCACAGTACAGCAGAAACTGATCTTCGGCGATATGCTTATCGACCTTGAAGCAAAAGAAGTTACTGTAAAAGGAGAACAAATCGTCCTTACGAAAACCGAATTTGACCTCCTCGTTCTGCTTGCCGGAAATCCGGAGAAAATCCGCTCCCGCGAAGATATAATTGACAAAGTTTGGAGAGAATCGCCCAATGTCACCGAGCGCACAGTTGATGTCCACGTCACGCGGCTGCGCAAGAAACTGGGCAGTTATGCTTCCGTTATTATCAACCGTTCAGGTTTCGGCTACCGATTTAATACGTCCGAGTTATGAAGTTAAGTTACAAACAGAGATTATTCCTGTATTTTTCAATCATCTTCGCCGTTTTTACAGGCGGAGTAGTTGCGTTTGAACAGTCGCGTGAAAAGCGGTTCAAAACCGAAGCGCTTGAAGAGAAATTAGACGCTTACGCGGAAATAGTCAATGCCGCGTTGCCGGGCAGCGACGGTAACTATCAGCGCTTGGACAGCCTGATAAGAGTATTTCCTCAAAACATGCGGCTAAGCCTTATAGACCTGCAAGGAAATGTATTGTTCGACAATTCCATAACCGATTTATCAACGCTTGAGAACCATGCCCTGCGTCCGGAAATTATCCGGGCATCGGAAAGCGGTACGGGAACAAATATTCGCACATCATCCTCCAACAATCGCGAGTATCTCTACTATGCCGGAAAATTCGGCAACCGCTACATCCGCGTGGCATTACCCTACGACATACAAACACAGCGTTTCCTGAAACCGGACAATGCCTTTATGTATTTTATCATTGCGCTGTTCGTGGTTATGCTTCTGCTGATGAATGTGATTGCGGATCGTTTCGGGAAATCAATCCGGCAGCTTCGGGATTTTGCCGTAAACGCCGACAGGGAATTTCATTTCCCGGACGACGAACTGGGGGAGATCGGAATGAAAATCACCGAAAACTACCGCCTGCTCAAAGAAAGCAAAAAGGAAACGGACTCGGAACGGGAAAAACTGTTGCAGCATGTCCACAGTTCCGAAGAAGGATTATGCTTCTTCTCTGCCGACAGGAAAGTGGAGTTCTACAACGGCCTGTTCATTCAATACCTCAACATGCTGACGGACGAGCCGGGCAGTGAACCGTCTGTGCTCTTTGCCGACGATGTGTTCAAAGGCCTTTATCCGTTTATATTGGGCAACCGGGAGAGTTATTTTGAAACGCAGATAAAAAAGCAGGGCAAGACATTCTCGCTGAGAGGCAACCGCTTCGACGACGGAAGTTTTGAAATTATTCTGAACGATATTACCAAACAGGAAATGACCCGGCAGCTGAAACAGGAAATGACCGGAAACATTGCCCACGAACTGCGCACTCCGGTTACAAGCATACGTGGCTATCTCGAAACGATTCTGGAACAGCCGCCCGGACTTGAAGAAGAGAAAAAGAATCACTTCATCACGCAGGCCTACAACCAGACCATTGCGCTTTCGGAACTGATTCGCGACACGAGTTTGATCACAAAAATGGAGGAAGCGCCGCAGTCGTTTAAAACGGATACCGTACATATCGCCCAAATACTCGAAACGTTGAAGAGTGAATTGGCCATACCGTTGCAAATGAAAAACATAGACATGCAATGGAGTATAGCCCAAAACGTGAAAATAAAAGGAAATACCAATCTGCTCTATTCTATTTTCCGTAACTTGACCGACAACACGATCCACTATGCCGGAGAAAATGTAAAAATACGGATTAGCATATACAACGAAGACAGGAATTTCTACTATTTCTCATTCTACGATACCGGCGCAGGTATTCCCGACGAAAACCACTTGACCCGTATATTTGAGCGTTTTTATCGCATAAACGAAGGCCGCACACGCGATACCGGCGGTTCCGGTCTGGGACTGTCCATCGTAAAGAATGCCATTGCCTTCCACAAGGGAACCGTTACGGCAAAAAACAGAAAGGGCGGCGGACTGGAATTTCTGTTTACACTGCATAAATGAGTTCCCTATGGGAACCTCCAAAAAACAAAAAACCTGCAAATCATTGAATTGAATTTGCAGGGTTTCTTGCCTTTTATCACCTGTAATCTCTATATTAGCGGAAGCGGGGGGATTCGAACCCCCGGTACAGTTACCCGTACGTCAGTTTAGCAAACTGGTGGTTTCAGCCACTCACCCACACTTCCTCAAATGCCACGCTTTGGTATTTGCGGTGCAAAGATATGCCTGTTTTTTTAATAAACAAATTCTTTTCCGGCTATTTTTGCGAAAAAGAAACTACTTTTGCTACTCGTTTCGATTACCGAAGTATTGTAAATGTATTGTAATTATATGGGGAATCCGAATCCTTTCAAAAGACATAAAAGATTTATCGTGGTATTGATCATGATGCACCTTATATCGGCCGCTATCATTGTTCCGGTATACCGGTCGTTCACCGCTTCCCGGTTTCTCACGAAAGAAACTACTTATATTTATATAGGCAGGCAAACCGATTTCGACACATTAGTCCGCTTCCTTACGGACTCTGTCGCAGCCAACAATATCGGATGGTTTAAAGGAATGGCGAAGCTGTCGGATTATCCGGAGAACATGAGAACGGGGAGATATGCCGTTACTCCCGGCATGAGCAGCATCAAACTGCTCGACGCGCTGCGAAAAGGACAACAGACGCCTGTGCGTATTACCTTTAATAATATACGTTTTCTGAAAGATCTGGCCAACCGCCTAGACGAACAGTTGATGCTTACGACCGACGACATACTTGTCCGGCTGACCGACCCTGCCCGCTGCGATTCGTTTGGCTTTAATACCGAAACCATCCGGGCGATGTTTATTCCGAACACCTACGAAGTGTACTGGAATATCTCACCCGACCGTCTTCTCGAACGGATGAAAAAGGAATATGACACTTTCTGGAATGAGAAAAGAAGAGCGCAGGCAGAGAGTATCGGCCTGACGCCGGTGGAGGTGTCTGTTCTTGCCTCCATTGTGGAAGAGGAAACTGCCGCCGCCGCCGAATATCCGGTAGTAGCCGGGCTGTATATTAACCGTCTTCACCGGGGTATGTTATTACAGGCCGACCCTACCGTTAAATACGCCGCAGGCGACTTCACATTGCAACGTGTGCTCTACGCGCATCTCGAAATTGATTCTCCCTACAATACATATATATATGCCGGACTTCCTCCCGGCCCGTTACGCATTCCAAGTATACAGGGATTAAATGCCGTTTTGAATTACACGAAGCACAACTATCTCTACATGGTAGCCAAAGAGGATTTCTCCGGGCGGCATAATTTCGCCGTTACCCTCGCGGAACACAATCGGAATGCAAACCGTTACAGAGCGGAACTGAACCGCAGGAATATCCGGTAGCAACCACTTTCAATTTTTCACCAATCCCGCCAATTTGCTGATTCTACCCGGAAATTTTAACTAAAACAACAGCATGAATGCCTGCCTTTTTCACGCTTTTTCCCCGCCTGCTTACAATTTGTAACTTAGAGGCACAGAAACCGTTTTTTCTATCTTACTCATTATCAGAATAATAAAAAAAACGCTGTATCCTCCGTGCCTTTGTGTTGAATCTCTTTTTGAAGCTTTTTTACCCTGTTTTTTGCCTTTCTGCGTCTAAAAAAAGGCGAAAAACGGGAAAAAGCACAACTTCGGACGTTGCAAGGTTGTTAAACAGCGTGAATCCGTTGTTTAACGTACATATCACCGCTGTTAAACAGCGAGAGGTATCGGAGTGCACACGGGGCGCAGCCGTGTTTAACAACTTTTCGGCCGTGTTTAACACGAAGACTTTTTGGCCTGCATCAGAGATAAAAATGCCGGTCACGCCGGTTGGTTTCTTCATTCTCCGCTTCTGTTTTTTGCTAAAACGCAGAAAATTCCGAACACGAATTATGCCTTTAATCACCTGTACCTGATTGTGTTACGGCGTTTTTAACCTCTTTAGAACGGCCTCCGTGCGATTTTTTTTTCTTTCGGGCGAAAATGCGGCCTTATTTTAGGGGTGAAAAAAAGAGGTAGTGGTTACAAATTGTAAGTGGATAGCCCTTTGTGGTTTATTTTTTTACCACAAAGAACACAAAGGGCTTTCACAAAGCACACAAAGTTAAATCAATTAGTGCCCTTTGTGTAAATCTTTGTGCCCCTTGTGGTAAAAGAATCTCTTTAAACAACTTTTGACACAGCCTCTTGTTACCAAAAACTACGGTATTTGTGTACTTTTGCCCCTGTTAATAAAAACAGGTATATGGAAAGAAAGCATCTTTACACGGGTTTGACCGGAGAACAGGTCGAAGAAAACAGGCGTCTTTATGGTAATAACCTGCTTACCCCACCTAAAAAGGTTTCGCTGTGGGTGCAGTTTTTTGAGAAATTCAACGATCCTATCATCCGTATTCTACTGGTAGCTTGGTTGCTTTCCCTGATTATTGCAGGCGTTCATTGCTGGGGGGCTGACGGGGCAGGATATAAGGCTTTTCTGGAACCTGCAGGCATATTCTTCGCCATTATGCTGGCCACCGGAGTGGGCTTTGCCTTTGAAGCGAAGGCGAACAGGGCGTTCGATATGCTGAATACGGTAAACGACGATGTGGCCGTGAAAGTTATCCGCGAAGGAAATATCTCGCAAATACCCAAAAAAGATATTGTGAAGGGAGATATTGTCGTGCTCGAAACGGGTGATGAAATACCGGCGGACGGCTATTTGCTCGAAGCGGTGT
The DNA here is from genome assembly GCA_031285925.1 of Tannerellaceae bacterium. Taxonomy (GTDB): domain Bacteria; phylum Bacteroidota; class Bacteroidia; order Bacteroidales; family Tannerellaceae; genus QVMG01. The sequence goes on along the minus strand of JAITVG010000036.1, from coordinate 1,543 downwards.
CCCTTCAGGTGAACGAATCGACACTAACCGGCGAGCCTGTGATCTCCAAAACAGTGAATGCAGCAGATTTCGATCCCGAAGCCACTTATCCCTCCAATATGCTGATGCGCGGTACAACCATTGTCGATGGGCACGGGATCATTGAAGTGGACAGGGTAGGGGACGCGACCGACTACGGCAAAGTGTACGAAGGTTCTCAAATCGACAACAATCTGGAAACCCCCCTGCAAATACAGCTGAAAGGACTGGCCGGCGTGATCAGCAAAGCCGGCTACGCGGTGGCCGGGCTTACCTTCGCGGCTTTGCTGGTGAAGCTGCTGCTCTCCGCGCAGGGTATGCCGGTAATAGACATGGTGGGAGATATACTGAATATCTTTATGGTTGCGGTTACGCTGATTGTCGTTTCCGTTCCCGAAGGGTTGCCGATGAGCGTGACTTTAAGCCTGGCGCTGAGCATGAACCGGATGTTGAAGACGAACAATTTGGTACGCAAGATGCACGCCTGCGAAACGATGGGGGCGGCAACCGTGATCTGTACGGACAAGACCGGAACGCTGACGCAAAACCGGATGCAGGTGTACGAAACGCAGTTTTACGGCACTTCGGGCATCACGGAATTAATAAAAGAAGGTATCTCCGTTAATTCAACGGCCTATCTCGACTACTCGGACACGTCTAACATCAAAGTATTGGGAAATCCTACCGAAGGAGCACTGTTGCTTTGGCTGCACGACAACGGAATAAACTTCCTGCCTCTGCGTGAAGATGCGGAAACGATAGAGCAACTTACGTTTTCAACCGAACGCAAGTATATGGCAACGATTGTCCGGTCGGCGCTGTCGGGCAAAAAAGTGTTGTATGTAAAAGGCGCACCCGAAATTATCCTTGATTTGTGTACGGCTGTTCCCGCCGAAAAAGGAGAAATACTTTCCCAGCTGCTCGCCTGGCAGAACAAGGCTATGCGAACATTGGGATTTGCCTGTCAGATTATAGATGAAAACGACGAAACGGCTTACATACACGAAGGGAAACTGCAAAACGTGCACCTTTCGTTTATGGGAATCGCCGCCATATCCGATCCCATCCGCAAGGATGTGCCGGCCGCGGTGGAGCAATGCCTGAGCGCCGGGATCGACGTGAAGATCGTCACCGGGGATACGCCGGGCACGGCGAAGGAGATCGGGCGGCAAATCGGGATATGGAACGAAGAAGCCGCCGGGCGGAATATCATCACGGGCGTTGAATTTGCGGAATTGGATGACCGGACGGCTCTGGATCGCGTGCCGGATATCCGCATCATGTGTCGCGCGCGTCCTTCCGACAAGCAGCGGCTGGTGCAATTGTTGCAGCAGCGGGGCGCGGTTGTGGCCGTGACCGGCGACGGAACGAACGATGCTCCGGCATTGAAGGCCGCACAGGTGGGACTGTCCATGGGCGACGGTACGTCGGTAGCCAAGGAAGCGAGCGACATTACGATCCTCGACAATTCTTTCGCCAGCATCACCCGCGCCGTGATGTGGGGGCGTTCGCTCTACCGCAACAT